>JASHPB010000064.1 GCA_030038355.1 Candidatus Binataceae bacterium | reverse complement strand
CGGAATCAATGCAGAGTTGAGTTTTGTCTGGCGGAATGTGTTCAATGCGTTGAACGCGCACAACTATCTCGCGTTTCGCAAGAGCGTCCTTTTGGTCGTCGGCGTGTTCATCATCTTCATCCCGGGCCAGGCGTTTTATCCATGGTTAGTGGAAGGCTCAGGATTCTCTGGCGCGAATGGATTACGCAGCGATTGTTGAAACTGGAATTTACCGATCGCGCTTGCTATCGAATCGGACAAGGCGGCGCGGTCGACAATTCTCGTGTTGGCAAAACCCAGCTAATTCGAAAATTCTCTGTTGTAACTACCGGCCTTTGCAATCGTTTAATTCCGGTGAACTAGGCGATCGACGGGCTCAGCGTTGAAATTGGGAAGCAGCTCGGATGCTGGTCGAGGCATGCCTACTTAAGACGAATTGCAAAAGCGGCGAACCCCGTAGTGCGTCGACAGAAGAGGCAAAGCCTCAACTCAGACAAATTGCGAACGCATCTCGAAACAGTTTGAGGCGCTCTACGCTCACGGTTGACCTCCCCTGTCTCGCCTCAAATCGTGGCTCTAGAAGTGTCTCGACCACCGGCCTCGAGCCGTCGATCGCCGGCACCTAATGAGCCAGACGAAGACCTCTGTGGCGAATGTGCCGCTGCGCTCAAACCGCCTTCGACTACATCGGTGACAAAATCGAACGACTCAGTCATCCGAATAGCCGATACATCGTCGGGTCAGAATCTAGAAGGCGAACGCAAGACGGTCACAGCGCTGTTTGCGGATATCGAGGGCTCCACAGAACCTCGAACAGGACCTCGACCCCGAGGAGGCGCGCGCGATCGTCAATCGGGCTCGCGCAGCCCGACCTCGCGGCACTACATTCGCGCCAAAAAGCGTGAGGCCGAGGTGTGCGGTTCGCTCCTGCACGATGTTGACCTCGCCTTTAAGGTTGCCTTTAGTCACAACTGCTTGTATTGCAGCTGTCGAGTAAGAAATGCGCCTCTCCTAAAAGCAGGGTCGTCAGAGGGTGACATGAAAAAGGCGATGGTTTTGATGTTGGTAGTCTTGAGTATCGGTCTGATGGGTACCGCTCGGGCCCAGGAATTCAGACAGGATAGTGATCTTTTCATCACGTCGAGCGACCTGTTGGGTTCTGGCGCCGCCGAATGCATACAGGATCTCTTCGGCCTCAGTGGCCCGAGAGAGAGAAGGGTGTTTACGGCATCAGCTTCTCCCCCAGTGAACACCGTTACCGTGATTAACAAGACCGGATCCTCAATAGAAGTGCACCTTGGTTTCCTCGCCAACTCATGTTACCAACCGAGCGCCTTCTCCTCATTTTGTACTACGGGAAGCAATCAGTACATCTGTACTTTCCCGGTCGGGAACAACGATTCGCAGGTTCTGACTTTCACGAACTCCACCTGTACCGCGTCATTCGCACTGTCCGTCGACCAGGATCCATGGCAGGGGTGTTCCAACACCATGGCGGAGTTCACGCTGCACGACTACTGGAGCTTCAACAATACCTATCAGGACACCTTTGATATCAGCCTTGTGAACGGCTTCAGCGTGTCGGCCACGCTCACTTCCACTGCCGGTGGTTCCTATTCAGCGACATCCGCGACTGGCAATCAGACCAATCTCGGGGTTTTTCCGGCAGGATGCACAACCTGCACGGGCCAGCAAGGTTCTCCATGCCCTGGAGATCCAGCTCAGTGCAAGACCAATGAGAATCCCGTCGGTGGCTACCCATGCCAAATTACACAGGCCAGTGGTTCGGACTATTCAGTAACGTTTGGGCAATAAGGTAGGTCCAAGTCAACCCGAAGCGCGAAATGCCGGCGGATTTTCGGTCCCGCACCTCGAGCAGCGCCTCCGCGTGTCCCCTCGCCCCGAACGCCCGCGGGATGTTAGTCGATGCGCTGGCTTAGGAGTGGGCGTCCGCGCGGACCGGTCGCTGCGCACCTCATTCGCCCTTCTCTAGCGCCTCGACTACTGCTTCGCGCCACGCGACGGACGGCGCGCCGCGGCTTGAGGATGGTCTGCGCGCCCTGAACGCCTGGGGGTTCGAGTATAAATCCAACATCGTGTGGGACAAGCCAATCCATTGGCATGGGTCACTACGCCCGCGTTCGGCACGAACATCTACTACTGGGCACACGCCGACGGCCCGGAGTCGCGCGAGTGCATAACTTGCCCTCAGTCATCGTCTCCCGTCGAGGTAGACATAGCCTCAAGCCGGAGCAGGCCTACACCGATATCGAGCAGATGTTCCCGCACCTGACGCCGCGCATCGAACTGTTCGCCCGCACCCCGCGGGCCGGCTGGACTTCGTGGGGCGACGAACTCCCTGCTGAAGAACCATGATGGACGCTATGATACAACTCAGTGACCTTGGCCTGTTTGGCCGAAAAATTGGTGGGCGACTTGTTCTTCAGTCGGAGTCTTCATTCGCTCTTAGCCCGCGTCCTTCCGCTCCCTCTCGTCGTCGAGGTCTATCAGCCGCCGCGCCTGCTCTAACGTCAGCAGGAATGGCTCGCCGTCCTTGCCGGTCAGCTCGCTTCTTGACGTCGAGGCCTTTGCACCTGGTCGAGGTCGGGAGTCCCAGCGACCGCAGACCCTTGAGCGTCCGGGTCGACGAGAACACACCTCCCCCGCCGGTCGATACCGCAGCCGCCAAGTCAATGATCTCGCCCTTCGGTTTACGCGGCCCGACTGGCCTAAAAGGCGCTGCGCCCGCGATTCTGGCCGTTGATAACAGGCGATCTCACTGCGGTGCTCATTGTTCATCTTCTTCCACCTCCACAGACGGTTTGGCGTTGCTGCCGTTGTGTTCACACGCCTCCAGCACCCATCGCTGCGTACACCTGAAGCCGGTGGGGTTGATGCTGGAACCCGACGCGGACAATCTTTCCGACAATTTAGGGCTAAGACCTGAAATCATCCGCTCAAACGATAGGGTTTTTGCGCCTGATCCAATTACCTCCAAGGTAATGGCCTGGCATTCGGACGACTGTTAACGTCCGAAATGTGGATGCATCGAATAACGACACCGAACTGGAGCCGAGTGGTATCGGATCGCTGCTGCGCAGGTGGCGCGAGGCGCGACATTTGAGCCAGCTCGACCTCGCGCTCGACGCTGAGGTCTCGTCGCGCCATATCAGTTTTCTTGAGACGGGGCGCGCGGCGCCGAGCCGGGAGATGATCCTGACGCTCTGCGACGTGCTTGACGTGCCGCTGCGCGAGCGCAATATGCTGCTGCTCGCGGCGGGATTCGCGCCGGTTTATCGCGAGACGGGACTCGACGATCCGCGGATGGCACAGGTGCGCGCGGCGCTCGAACTGATCCTCGGCCAGCATGAGCCGCGGAGCGCGTTCGCCTTCGACCGTTATTGGAACCTGGTGATGGTAAATGACGCCTACATCAGGTTCCTGACCGCAGTGCTCGGGAGTACACCCGCCGGCTTGGAGCCACTTCGCGTGCTGAGGCCGCCCTATCAGAACCTTATGCACCTGCTTTTCGCGCCCAGCGCGATGCGCAAGGTAATCCTCAACTGGGAGCAGCTCGCGAAGTCGCTGCTGAACCAGGCGCATCGGGCCGCCGCGTGGACGCACGACCCTACGATGAAACAACTGATCAACGCGTTGCTCGCCTATCCTGGCGTGCCGGCGCGATGGCGCGAACCCGACCTGGAGTCATCGCGCGATCTGATCCTGCCCGTAGAGCTCGACTTCGGTGGCGGCCGCGTCGCGAAGATGTTCAGCACGGTGACGACGCTCTCGACACCGCAGGACGTCACGCTCCAAGAGCTACACGTCGAGGCGTTCTATCCGGCCGACGCCGCGAGCGAAAAGATGTCGATGTTCAACTCCTAGCGGGCCGCGGTGTCAGTCGACGTTGGCCTTGGCCACGAAGCCCTTGGTGCCCTTGGCGACGCCGTCGGTGATTTCGACTTGCGCGCCGAGATCATCCTTCGAAATGATTCTCACGGGCGTGTTGTTGTCGATTTGCTTGGTCGCGAGGTTCTGGCCGAGTCCGCCGAGCATTCCGGCGACCCCGCCCTCGCTCTTCATCTGCACGATTTTCTTGTACGTGTCCTCGTCGGGGTAGAGCGCGACTGTGTTGTCGTTGCCGGTGGCACGGAGCTTGTGACTGCATCCCGCGAGCATCAGCGTCGCAATCGCTGCAATAGCGATCACGCGCATCGTCGAAAACCGCATAGCTACCCTCCGATCCGCCGCGGCCTCGCTAGTCGACGAGCGCCGCGCGCCTACCGCTTTGCCTTTTAGCATGGCGATAGCGCAAACGCTCGCCTCGGCCGGGAGCGCAGGAATCAGGCGTTGAGGTTTCCGCCTCGCACGTTATTTCGTAAGCTGAAAAACGATGCCAAGGAGCGCGTACCCGGCAAACTGCCTCTCTCACGGCGGCTTTGTGTATTGCGGTCTCGCGATACCCTTGTGAACCGGCCCGTACCGGGCGGCGATTCGCCGCATCCGCTGCGCCTCACGCGCAGTGATCTCGATCCCACCGCAGCGGGATTCGCGCGGCTTCGAAAGCGTATCTTCGCAAGCGCGAAGGGTGGGGCGCTCGTGCTCGATCTCGGCGCGATCGCCGAGCCCTCGACCGAGCAGCTGGCCGTGCTCACGCGCGCGCTCGACGAGGCCGAGACGCGCGGCATCACCGTCAAGTTTGCGGGATGGCCGCCGCCGCTTATCGACGCGATGCAGGGCGCTACCACCGCCCTTCTTTCCGAAGAGGCCGCGACCGCGCCGCAGGAGTCTGTCCTCGAGCGCGTCGGCGAAACGGCGCTTCGCACCGCGGCGGATTGGGAAGGATGGGGCAAGTATCTCTACGACTCCTTGAATGCGATAGTCGTCGATCCCCTCGTTGGGCGGCCGTGGAAGTGGGACGCGATCACGGAGCAGATGTACCAGATCGGAGTTCGCGGCACCGCGATCGTCGTCTTCATCTCGCTGCTGGTCGGCATTGTTCTTGCGCTCAACGGCGCCGAGCAGCTCCGCCAGTTTGGCGCCGCGATTTTCATCGCCAACCTGGTTGGCGTGTCGGTCGCGCGCGAGATGGGACCGCTCATAACCGCAGTGATCATCGCCGGCCGTTCCGGCTCCGCGATCGCGGCCGAGCTTGGCACGATGGTCGTGTCGGAAGAGATCGATGCGATGCGCACGATGGCGCTCGAGCCTAACCGCTACCTGCTCGCGCCGCGTGTGATTGCGCTGATCTTCGTCACGCCGTGTCTCACCGTGGTGAGCGACCTGTTTGCGATGTTCGGCGGCTACATGGTTGGCATCAGCATGGGTCTGGGCGCATCAAACTACCTGCGGCAGACGGCGCAGGCGCTGATGATCGGTGACGTTGTGACCGGCCTCATCAAGAGCGTGATCTTCGCGGCGCTGATCGGGCTCATCTCGTGCTACGAAGGACTGCGTGTAAGTGGCGGCGCCGAAGGGGTCGGGGCTGCTACAACGAACGCGGTGGTCGCATCGATCATTTCCTGCATCGCGGCCGATGCGGTGTTCACGATGATTTTCTATTTCACCAACTGAACCGTGAACGAACTGATCAAAGTCGAGAACATGGTGGTCCGTTACGGCGAGCATATGGTCCTCGACGGTGTGGACGTTTCGCTCGTGCGCGGCGAGATCCTGGTGATCCTGGGCGGCAGCGGCTCCGGCAAATCGACCTTGCTTCGTCATATGGTCGGACTGCGCGCGCCCGAGGAAGGCCGTGTGATGCTGTTCGGCCGCGACCTTTACGCGCTCGAGGAAGAGGAGCGCGAGGATATGCTGAAGCGCATCGGCATGCTGTTCCAGAGCGCCGCGCTGTTCAATTCGCTCACGCTCGAGGAGAATATCGCGTTGCCTCTGATCGAGCATCGCGGCGTCGCGCCTGAGGTCGCGGCCGTGATCGCACGAATGAAGCTCGCGATGGTCGGGCTCGAGAATGCGGCGCGTCTGCTGCCCGCGGAAATCAGCGGCGGAATGAAGAAGCGCGCCGGCCTTGCCCGCGCGCTCGCGCTCGATCCGGAGGTGTTGCTGTTCGACGAGCCGTCGGCCGGCCTCGACCCGGTAACCGCCCGCGCCCTCGATGATCTAATCCTTGGTCTGCGCGCGCGGCTCGGTGTCGGAATCGTCGTTGTCACGCACGAGCTCGGCAGTATCAATGCAATCGCCGATCACGTCATCATGGTCGACCATGGCAAGATAATCGCCGAGGGACCGCTGGCCGACGTGCGTGCGCTGGACAACCCTGTCGTCCACGCATTCTTCGCGCGCGAGGCGCCGCACGAATCGCTCGGCGAGCGGCCGATTGCAGATCTCTTGAGACTGGTCGGGAAGTAGGCGGTGCAGAATGGAACCATGAAGAACTCGAATTGCCCAGGAGGGACTCGCGCCAATGACTGTGAAACGGGAACGCACCGCAATCGTGGGAGCATTCGTCGCTGCAACGATCGCGATACTCGCGATCGGGCTATTGTGGCTGGCAGGCTCCCGATTCTTCCGCCGCGTCGACCAGTATCACGTCATCTTCGATGGCTCTGTGAGCGGCCTCGCTGCTGGCGCACCGGTGCAGGTCAACGGCGTGCAGGTCGGCAGAGTTACCGATATCGATCTGACTGACGATGTTCCGCCAAAGGTCGACGTCACAGTCGATGTGAAGCCCGGCACTCCGATCCGCACGGATTCGAAAGCCAACCTGGCGGGCAATATCGTGACCGGCATCCGTTACATCGAAATTGCGGGTGGCACTTCTCAGGCGGCGCCGCTGCAAGAGGATGGTTCGCTCACGGGAAACCAGGCGTCGCTCGCAGATCTCCAGGCGCAAGCCTCCGACGTGGCGCAGAAGACTTACGATCTGATCGCGTCGTTGAAGCACGACACGCTTAACCACGAAAATCGCATTGCGCTTGGCGAAATGATCCAGAACTTTACCGCGGTGTCGAAGAACCTCCGCACCATTACCGATCGCATCGCGACCCCAGATCGCCTGAAGGACATCGACAATACGCTTAAGAACCTGAGTTCGGCGAGTGGCCGGCTGAACGAGGCGGCCAATCGCGCCGACCGCGTGATGGCGCGGCTCGAGAAGGGCGGCGGTCGAACTATCGAGAAGTTCGACCATACGCTCGACAAGATGGACGTAACACTCGACGGAGCACAGACCCTGGTCAGTTCGGTCAATTCGATAATCGATCGCAACACCTACCATATCGATCACGCGCTGCTGCAGATCGATCGCGTGTCGGATCATCTCGACGAGACCATTGAGACCATCCAGGCGAATCCTTCGGTGCTGGTCTGGGGCAGCCGCGTTTCCGATCGGGAGCTCGAGAAGTGAGGCCATTCGTCGCGCGCGCAATTGCCGCGCCTTTGGCGCTCGCGCTTGCCGTTGGATGCTCGATGTTTGCGCGCAAGATTCCGCAGACTCATCGCTATCAGCTCGTCACCACGCCGCCGCAGGTGGCGATTCCACCCGACGCAAGAATCGAGTTGCGCGCAGTATCCGGTGGCGCACCTTACCAGGATACTGGCCTCGCGGTGCAGACCTCCGAATACCGGATCGATTCGTATCGCTTCCATCGCTGGGTCGCGCCTCCGACCGACATGGTCGCCGATCGCTTGCGCAGCATCATCTACGCGCCATCGAGCGCGGGCGAGACGCCACCCGATGCTCCGACGGCCGTGTTGCAGGCGGAAGTCCAGGCTTTTCAGCAAGTGCAAACCGGTTCGCAGTCGTCCGGCCTCGTTACAATTCAGACTTGTCTCTATCCCGCCGGAATTTTTCAGCGGGCCTTCTGGTGCCAGACCTTCAGCAAGTCGACGGCTGCCTCCGCGGAGGGTCCCGAGGCCGCTACGGCGGCGATCAACTCCTCGCTTAATGAGGTTTTGCAGCAGTTCGCAAGCGCGCTGCCATCGGCGGTCAGCGCAATGCCGAAAACGGTCCCGCAGCGTGCGTCCGCCGCGGCGATGCCCTGAAGCGGCGTCGAAATTCGCGCGAAATGTGGAAAATTGCGAGGCATTTCGGGCCGTGATAGCTTCTATGGTTCGCGCTCGAGCAACACTCGCGCCGCGAGCGCATCACGATGCGGATCGGACTCATCTCTGATACTCACATCCCCGAAGCCTGCGAGCAGCTGCCGCCGCGCGTCTTCGAGGTGCTCGAAGGTGTGGATCTTGTGATGCATGCGGGCGACGTGTACCTGAATCGCGTGCTCGATGAACTGGGCTCCATCGCGCCGGTGCTCGCGGCGTTGGGTAATGGCGACGAAGGCCTCGACGGGCATCGCCATCGGCTCGACACCGATGACGAGCGCGTACGTGAGGCGCATGTCTTCGAGATCGAGGGCGTGAGGATCGGCCTAGTGCACGCGATTCCGACACCCGACGAGACCTCGGAAGAGGTTTTTCGGCGCGCGATCGAGCGCAACTTCGGTGGCCCAGTTGATGTGATCGTGCAGGGTCATAGTCATATCGAAGGCGTCGTCCGCTACGGCGAAACTTTAGTGGTGAATCCCGGCAGCGCCACGCTGCCGCGTAATCTGGTCGACCTGCCCGGCACCGTCGCGATCCTGGAAATCAGGCAGGGCGGCGAAGTGTCGGCTGAGATCATCAGTCTCGGTTGAGCTAAACGCTCGCCGCGACTCCATGGAGGTCTGGTTGTCCGCAGAAAGTGCAGTGCCCGCGGCCAAGCGCGCGGTCACGATGGAAAAGCTGGTCAATCTCTGTAAGCGTCGCGGAATCATCTTCCCCACGAGCGATATCTACGGCGGCCTCGGCTCGACCTTTGACTACGGTCCGCTGGGGGTCGAGATCAAGCGCAACCTCAAGGAAGCGTGGTGGCGCGAGATGGTCCAATATCGGAGCGACGTGCTGGGCCTCGACTCAGCGATCTTCCAGCATCCGCGCACCTGGGAAGCCTCCGGCCATTTGCAGAATTTTACCGACCCGCTGGTCGACTGTAAGGAATGCAAGCATCGCTTTCGAGCCGACAAAATTTCAGGCGGCAAATGTCCTGATTGCGGCGGAGAGCTCACCGCCGCGCGCAACTTCAACCTGATGTTCAAGACCTTCGTCGGCCCGGTCGAGGAAACCGCCGCGACGATTTATCTGCGGCCCGAAACCGCGCAGGGCATCTTCGCCAACTTCGAGAACATTATAGATACCCAACGCGTCAAGCTGCCGTTCGGTGTGGCGCAGATCGGCAAATCGTTCCGCAACGAAATCACGACCGAGAATTTCATCTTCCGCACGCGCGAATTCGAGCAAATGGAGATGGAATTCTTCATCAAGCCTGACATCGCCGAAGAGGAAACCTGGTATCGCTACTGGGTTGATTTTCGCTTCAAGTGGCACGTCCGCTACGGCATCAAGCGCGAGCATCTGCGCGCGCGCGAGCACGCGACCGAAGAACTATCGCACTATTCGAGCGGCACGACAGATATCGAGTACCTTTATCCGTTCGGATGGGGAGAGCTCGAAGGCGTGGCCAAGCGCGGCGCATTCGATCTGGATCAACACGCCAAAGCGAGCGGACACGATCTCACTTACTTTGACGAGGACGCGAAGACGCGCTACCGGCCATGGGTCGTCGAGCCTGCGCTCGGCGTCGATCGTTCGATGCTCGCGTTCTTGCTCGATGCGTACGACGAGGACCTGGTCGAGAACGAGGAGCGAATCGTGCTGCGTCTCGATCCGCGACTCGCTCCGGTGAAGGTTGCGGTCTATCCGCTGCTCAGAAAAGCAGGGCAACCCGAGAAGGCGATCGCCGTACGCGACACATTGAAACGCCACTTCACAGTCGCTTACGATCAGGCGGGTTCGATCGGCCGCCGCTATCGCCGCCAGGACGAAGTCGGTACTCCTTTCGGCATCACGATTGACCATCAGACGATGGAAGACGACACGGTGACGCTGCGCGATCGCGACTCGACCACGCAGGATCGGGTGAAGATCACCGCGTTGGTCGATGAACTGAAGCGGCGTATCGGCTCGAACAGCTGAACCCGGTTGCACGCGCACCGACGGTCACGGGTCGGCGCTGCGACGATGCCTCGAGAACATTCGCGCCACTTAACGGCGCAGACGGGAGAAACAAATCGCAATGGGCCGCATTCATCCTGAGATCTATTTCTTTGGCGCGGGCGTGGCGGAAGGCCGCGCCGCGATGCGCGATCTGCTGGGGGGTAAGGGCGCAAATCTCGCCGAGATGGCCTCGCTCAAGCTGCCGGTGCCGCCGGGATTCACAATCTCGACGCGCGTCTGCAACTACTTTTACGATCACGATCACAAATATCCGAGCAGACTCGAGAAGGGCGTCGCCAAGAGCGTCGAGCGGATCGAAAAAGCGCTCGCTCGCAGTTTTGGCGATTCTGAAAATCCGCTTCTGGTCTCGGTCCGCTCGGGCGCGCGCGTCTCGATGCCCGGCATGATGGACACCGTGCTCAACCTTGGGCTCACCGACGAATCGGTGAAGGGGCTTGAGGAGATCAGTGGCAATCCGCGCTTCGCCTGGGATTCCTACCGCCGCTTCTGCCAGATGTACGGCGACGTCGTGCTCAAGCTGAAGCCCGAGAACAAGAACGACCCCGATCCCTTCGAGGAGCTGATTGATAAGAAGAAGGCCTCGCGCCACGTCACCGAGGACGTCGAGCTGGGCGTCGATGATCTGCGCGAGCTGGTCGATGAATTTCGCGAGCTGATTCGCGCGCGCGTTGGCCGCGACGTTCCACAGGATCCGGTCGAGCAGCTCTGGGAGGCGATCGGCGCGGTGTTCGGCTCGTGGAACAACGATCGCGCGATCGCATACCGCAAGTTCAACAATATCCCGGGTGACTGGGGCACCGCAGTGACAGTGCAATCGATGGTCTTCGGCAATCTTGGTTCCGATTGCGCGACCGGCGTTGCATTTACTCGCGATCCCGCAACCGGCGAAAAAGGCATCTATGGCGAGTTCCTGCAGAACGCGCAGGGCGAAGACGTCGTCGCCGGAATCCGCACGCCGCACCCGATCAGTCTGAAGGCAGGCAAAGCCGCCGCAGCGCGCGACAACATCAAAGAGCCAGAGCGCCGCGAAAAGTACGCCACGCTCGAAGAGAGCTTCCCCGAAGTTTACAAGGAGCTGCTCAAGATTTCGGGTCGCCTCGAAAAACATTTCCGCGATTGCCAGGACATGGAGTTTACGATCGAGGGCAACCGCCTTTTCATGCTCCAGACCCGCAACGGCAAGCGCACCGCGGAGGCCGCGGTGCGTATTGCGGTCGACATGGCCGAGGAGAAGCTGATCGACCAGAAGACCGCGCTCACGCGGGTCGAACCCGAACAGCTCGAGCAATTTCTGCATCCGCGGCTCGACCCGCGAGTCGAAAGGAAAGTTATCGCGCGCGGATTGCCCGCCTCGCCTGGCGCGGTCAACGGCGAGGTGGTTTTCTCGGCGGACGAAGCGGTCGCAGTGAAGCAGTCCGGCCGTAAGGTGATCCTGGTCCGGACCGAGACGTCGCCCGAGGATATCCACGGCATGCAAGTAGCGGAAGGAATCCTCACGGCTCGCGGCGGCATGACGAGCCACGCGGCAGTGGTCGCGCGCGGGATGGGCAAGTGCTGCGTCGCAGGATGCTCCGCGCTCGAGATCGATTACCGCGCGGGAACGATGAGCGCAGGTGGCGTGACGATCCGTCGCGGCGAGTACATCACGCTCGACGGCAGCGCGGGCGAGGTGATCGAAGGCCGCGTGCCGACCGTCGATCCCGAGATCCCGGCGTTCCTCGAGAAGTTTATGGGATGGGCCGACAAGGAGCGGAGACTGGGCGTGCGCGCCAACGCCGACACTCCGCACGACGCCGAGGTTGCGCGCCAGTTCGGCGCCGAAGGAATCGGGCTTTGCCGGACCGAGCACATGTTTTTCGATTCAGAACGAATCGATGCGGTGCGTGAAATGATCCTCGCGCAGAACGCTTCCGAACGCGCCCGGGCGCTCAAGAAAATCCTGCCGATGCAGGAGCAGGACTTCGTCGGCATCCTGAAGGAGATGGAGTCGTTGCCCGTCACGATTCGGCTGCTCGATCCGCCGCTGCACGAGTTCCTTCCCAAGGAAGACGAGGAGATTCGCGACCTCGCGGGCAAAATCGGAGTGAGCACCGAGCGCCTGAGGCAAGTGCGCGACAACCTGGTCGAGTTCAATCCGATGCTGGGGCATCGCGGCTCCCGCCTTGGCATCAGCTTTCCGGAAATCTACAAAGTGCAGGCACGCGCGATCCTCGAGGCCGCCTGCGAGCTGCAGAAGCAACGCGTCAAAGTGATTCCGGAAATCATGCTGCCGCTGATCGGCGAGCGCCGGGAATTCGAAATTCTCGCGGCCGATATTCGCCAGGTCGCCGACGAGGTCTTCAAGCAATACGGAACGAAGGTACATTACACGATTGGCACGATGATCGAGGTGCCGCGCGCTTGCGTGACCGCAGATCAAATTGCGGCGGTCGCAGACTTCTTCTCGTTCGGCACCAATGACCTGACGCAGATGACCTATGGGCTCTCGCGCGATGACTCGGTGAAGTTTTTACAAGACTATCTCGACCGCGGCGTTTACAAGCGCGACCCGTTTCAGCAACTCGATGAAAACGGCGTCGGCGCGCTGATGCGCGAGGCGATCGAGCGCGGGCGCAAGGCCAACAAGAAAATCAAGCTCGGCATCTGCGGCGAGCACGGCGGCGATCCAGCGAGCGTGAAGCTCTGCCATCGCCTTGGGCTTGATTACGTGTCGTGCTCGCCGTATCGGGTCCCGGTCGCGCGCCTCGCAGCCGCGCAGGCCGCGATCGAATCCGCACAGAAAAAGAAAGCCTTCAAGGACGTATAGTGAAGCGAAAGTGCCGCGCCCTCAACGCGGGCGCGGCGCTTCGCTATGAACCTGCGACGACGGTTTTGCGGTCATCCTGAGCGAAGTGAGTCTGTTAACGAAGTCGAAGGATCCTGGATCCTCCTGCCGGCACGTCCAGCGATGGCGAAGTAGCGAGCATTACGATGCTCGGCATCCTTCGACTCGCGCAACGCTAGCGCTCAGGATGACCACCGTGAGCGATCGAACTAATCGTCCAGTCGGCTATGCGCTGATCCAGCCGCGCTCGGTGAACCGGATCTTGAGCTGCGCGGCGATCTTGTCCGCCGTCGCCTTGGCGCGGCCTTCGAGGCCGGTTCGTCCGCTCGCTTCGCCAATCACCTTTGCTCCGCCCATCACGGCGAGCCCGATCGGATTTCCGGTTGCGATCGCGATCGCGGCCGGCGCCACCAGCCCCGGCATCTTGTTGCCGCTCGCGTTGAGCTCGCCCGAGCCCATCTTGCGAAGACCATTTGGCGTTACGGCATAGCCCTCGACGACGGTATCTAACTCGGAGGCGCCGGCGCCGAAACCAATCACGAAGCGGCCCGCCATGCTGCCGCTGTTGGTCGAGACCAAGTAGCCGCGGATAATGCCGTCGCCGACCCGCGGCCGTATCCCCGGTCCGCCGAGAGCGGCGTTCATGCCCATCGCGTTGATGTCATCCACCAGTTTCTGTGCGATAAGGGCGCCGAGCTTTTTGCCGGTTTTGAGTTGCTCGGCAGTGGGCGGAGTCGAGGGTTGGCTGAGCGAGCCTTTGATCGAAGCATCGGCAGGTATGTCGGCTGGATCGGCGACGAAGGGGTAAACCCAAATCGTCTTGGGCTTCGGGACGTTGCCCTGGACCATCGGCGTCTGATTGCTGACTGTAGTGGTCGCGCATCCGACTAAAGCGATCACTGCCAGCAGGTATACCGCTGATTTGACTGATGGCTTCATCGCGAAACTCCTCCCTCGTTCGCGCTGAGAATCTAATCGCGTTGGTCGCGCGATGATATAGCGGGTGATTGGAGAAATGCTGACCAGCGATTGTCGGGCTGTCCTTTGGTCGACCCGCCAACGTCGAAATTTGCCCTGATGGTGGCGGGTACATAGCCTTGAACTATGCTGCGAGCCTTTACCCGCTTTTTCAGGAGGATCGCGGTTTGTGTGACCGCTATCGGCTGCTTCTCCTGCAGCTACACAACGCAACATCCTGCGCCGGCGCCCGCCGCGGCAGTGGTCGTGCAACCGCCGCCACCGCCGTCGCCCGTTGTGGTGCAACTTGCTCAGTAAGCGATGCGCCGAAGAAGAACGCTGACGGAAATCCGCACCGCGGAGCGGTTTACCTACGCGAAGTAATCTTCGGCGCCTATCGAAGGAATCGCGAGCTGGTAGACATTGTTGTTGCGCAGCACCTTCAGGTTGATGCGATCGCCAGGGCTATGATTGCCAAGCTCGTCGTAAAGCTGGCGGCGATGGTTTACGTCGTGGCCATCGATCGAGAGCACCAGGTCCCCCTGCTGTAGTCCCGCTTTCTCGCCCGGTCCACCCGGCATCACGCTTGCGATCACGACATGCTCGCGCAGCGTATACGACAGCACCCCGAGCCATGCGCGCGGCGCGGCTGAGATGCGGCGGCCGTGACTCATCAGTTCACCGCGAACGGAGAGAAAGTTC
>JASHPB010000063.1 GCA_030038355.1 Candidatus Binataceae bacterium | reverse complement strand
CCCGCGCTCGGCGCCGTCGGCCGCCTGCGGCCCGGGGAGAAAATCGAAAAGCTTCACGCTGAATAGTCCCATATCCAATGCGACGATCTGTGCGACTTGCGAGGCGCTCGGAGGAGTGGTCGTTTGCGCATGATCGAGTGTGGCGTCGGCTGCCTGGCTGGTAAGCGAATCGTCAAGGCCGAAAACGGCAGGATTGGGTTCGTGTCCATCCCACATCGTCGTGGTGAGGAAAGCTAGATTGATCGGGGGCAGCGGCCGCCGATACATAGACAGGCATTGAACGCCCGCGCCCCGTTCGAGTCCACACAGGCTTGCTGCGCCGCGGCGTCGGAAAGCTGCGCAGTTGGAAGGATCGTCGATCGTTCGTAACCCTCGAACTGCGGCACTGCCTTCATCGGCGTGATGGGCAGGTAGGGCAGAAAGATGCGGATTGATCGGTGACTGAGAAGCAGGCTGTGATTGTTGGAGTCGACGCAGTTTGCGCCGTCGATTCGGCGCGAAGCTCGGATCCTCGCCATGGCTGCTGAGGAAGCGCCGCCGGAGGTCGTGCGGCGTAATCGTCCATGCATGGTTCGGTTCGTGACAGGTGACCCAGGCGCGGCCATTGGTGCCGAGGCTCAGGAAGAACGCGTTGCTCTTGCTGCTCGGTCCCGACGGTTGAAAGGTTGCCTAGAAACCAAATCGATCAAGATGGACATCGAGTTGCGGTAGGGTTTGTTGCGCCGCCGCTTTCGGGCCAAAAAAGGCGAAGACTGCGATAATCAGGAGTGGAACTTATGCGGCTGGCGGCGCGGACGTCGAGTTCTCATGGAGAAACCTCCCATGCACTGACGCGATGATTTAGGCGGCTCCCGCTGGCTTCCCCAGGTTCAACGCCTCCTCTTGTGCCGCGATGAGTTCCAGTTTGTCTAGAATTAATGGTTGTTAAAGGCGAAAGCATTTTGATTGATGATTGCGCTTCTTTTTGTCTATTCCTCTGTTTGATTTGAAGTCGCTGATTGGGAATTGCACGCTATGCTATGGTTCGCGCGTCTTTGACTCACTGAGCGGAGTGGACGATGTCTGCGAGGCTTTACCAGTTTATTGGCAGCCCTTTCTGCGCGAAGGTGCGCAAGATTCTCGAATTCAAGGGAATCGATTTCGAGGTCGTCGAACTCGACTATCTTGAGCGCAAGGAGCTTGTGCTCGCGTCGGGACAGATGATGGTGCCGGCGCTCACGCTGGAAAGGGGCGAGACCATCGTCGATTCGGCACGTATCGCGGACCGCCTCGAAGAGGTTTGTCCCGAACCCACGATTATGCCGCCGCGATGGCGCGGCTTGCATCGCACGCTTGCGAGCTTTATCGACAATCAGCTCGAAGACGCGATCTATCCCGTAGCTCTGGCCGATGAGCTCGCGCACTACTCGCGGCAGGGACCCGATCGCGCGGCGATCTGGACATTGATTCGCGAGCGCAAGTACGGCGCCGGCTTCGTCGCACGAACGGTCGCCGCCGAAGCTGCCAACTGGAAGCGAGCCCTGGCCGCGCTCGCACCGTTCGAGGAGCAGCTCGAGGGGCGTGCGTTTTTGACCGGTCGAATCGGCCTCGCCGATTTCTCTCTCTACGGCCAGCTCTTCTACCTGGCGTTTACCGGCGAGAATAAAATTCCCGTGACCCTTCCCAATCTTCGCGCATTCTTCGGCCGCATCGACCGGATTTCATCGAAGCTTGAACCGGCGGTCTGACGCAACCGCGTCGGCCGCGTTGCCGGGTGAGCGACCTAGGGCACGCATGGCGTCATAAAAAACGTCTTTGCGCTTTAAGGTTAAGTTGAGTTATATTTTTGGCGCGTGCCGGAGGGCGGATTTGTCTCTCGAAGTCCAACAGTCGGTCGCAAAAAGAAACTTCGTGGCAGGCTTTGGATGGCGCAGAAACCATCGGTTCAGGGTCTCGAGCGCGAAATTCCCAGCGAAGCTCTGCGCCCATCGCGGAGCGCGGACGCCGGCACGGAAACCATCGGCGGCATCGCGACGCGCCTATTCGAAGATCATCTCGTGCTGCGGCGCGAGGTGACGCGCCTCCACGAAGAAATCGAAAAGCTGCGGCAGGATCGCCTCGATCTTGAAGAGGACATCGAGGACGAGTCCGCCGAGTCGCACACCTCGCTGCCGTACCGCCTGGCAGCGTGGACGCGCAGGCGGCCGCTGGCGGCGCTCGTCGTGGTTCTGCTGATCGCGATCACGTTTCCGCTCGGCACGCGAGCATGGGCCTATCTCCATTCATACGAAACCACCGACGATGCGCAGGTTGACGGCCATATCAACCCAGTAAGCACCCGCATCAGCGGCACCGTGCTGCACGTCTACGTTGAAGACAACGATCACGTTCAGGCCGGGCAGCTCCTTGCTGATATCGACCCGCGCGATTACGAGGTCGCGCTCGAGCAGGCGCGTGCGCAATACGATCAGGCTAAGGCGCAGGTCGCCACGGCCGTCATGGACTATGAGACCGCTGTCGCTCGAGTGAAGGCCGCCCGCGCAACCAACAGCCAGGCGCAGAATGAGGCCGGCCGGTACAGCATCTTGTCGCGCAGTGGAGTGGCCTCAGCCGAACAGACCGATCAGGCATTCGCGACCGCCAAGGTCGATTCCGCAACCGTAACCGCGTTGAATGCGGCCGCGGAATCCACGGCCAAGGAACACGCCGCGCGCGAGGCAAACGTCAGCGCGGCGAAAGCCGCGCTGGATCAGGCTCAGCTGAATCTCGGCTACACCAAGATCATCGCGCCGGTCGGGGGAGTGGTCGGCAAGCGCTCGGTCGAACCTGGGCAGCGCATCGATCCGGGGCAAGAACTCCTCGCCGTCGTTCGGGTTGACGATCTCTGGGTGACGGCCAACTTCAAGGAAACCCAGCTCGCCCAGATCCATCGCGGGCAGCCGGTTTCGATACACGTCGATACATTCGACAACGAGTTTCACGGCTACGTCGAGAGCCTGGCCGGCGCGAGCGGCGACAAGTACAGCCTTTTGCCGCCGGAAAACGCGACCGGCAACTACGTCAAGATCGTTCAGCGCATACCGGTACGCATTCGGCTCGACCGCCAGCAGGATGTCGAAGATCACCTGCGGCCCGGCATGTCGGTCGAAGCCACCGTGTGGCTCAAATGAGCGCGCTCGGCAAGAGCCATCCTCCCCTCCATCGCCATGTTGAGCTGAAGCCCGTTGCCGTTTGGTCTCCGCGCCACAACCGCTGGCTGGTCGCAGTGTGCATTACGATTGCGACGTTCATGGAGGTGCTCGACACCAGCATCGCAAACGTCGCGCTGCCGCATATCGCCGGCGGTCTCGGTTCCACGCTCGACGAAAGCACCTGGGTACTCACCTCGTACCTGGTCGCGAACGCGATCATCCTGCCGATCAGCGCATGGTTTTCGACGAGGTTCGGGCGCAAGCGCTTCTATATGACATGCGTCGCGCTGTTCACGGTCAGCTCGATGGCGTGCGGGATGGCCTCCTCGCTTGCCACGCTGCTTATCTTCCGCGCGTTACAGGGGGCGGGCGGCGGAGGCCTCGGGCCCAGCGAGCAGGGAATCCTGGCGGATACCTTCGAGCCGGTTGAGCGCGGGATGGCGTTCGCAATTTACGGGATGGCGGTGATCCTGGCGCCAGCGATCGGCCCGGCGCTCGGCGGCTGGATAACCGATCACTACGACTGGCGCTGGCTCTTCTTCATCAACGTGCCGGTGGGCATTCTTTCGCTCGCGCTTACTTATCGGATGATCGAGGATCCGCCCTATCTGAAGCGCGCGCGCAAAGCCGCGCGGCAGCGTGGGCATCGGATCGATCTCACAGGCCTCATCTTGGTGGCGACGTTCCTCGGCCCGCTGCAGGTGATGCTGGATCGCGGTGAGGAGGCCAACTGGTTCAGCTCGCGTATGATCCTGATATTGGCGATCGTATGGACCTGCTCGCTGGCAGCGCTGATCTTGCGCGAATGGAACCTGAAGCAGCCGATCGTAAAGCTGAGGCTTTTCAAGAACCGCACCTTCGCGATCGCCACGCTCCTGATGTTCGTGCTTGGTTTCGTGCTCTACGGCAGTATCGTGATCCTGCCGCAGTACGTGCAGGTGTTACTCGGCTGGAGCGCGGAACGGGCCGGGATGGTGTTGTCGCCGGGGGGATTCATGCTGATGATTCTGATGCCGGTTGCAGGTGCCTTGGTGGCACGCTTCGATTCGCGCTGGCTGATTGCGATCGGCTTCAGCGCGTGCGCCTTCGCCCTCTATCATATGACGATTATCGATCCGCAGATCGATTTCTATCACGCGATGATGTTGCGCGTTTACATGGCATTCGGGGTGGCGTTTCTTTTCGTGCCGATCAACACGATGGCCTACACCGGGGTAGCGCCGGAGCATAATGACGACGTGTCGGCGATGGTCAACCTCGCGCGCAACGTGGGTGGCAGCGTCGGGATCGCGCTCAGCTGGGCGCTTATCGTCGAGCGTTCGCAGTTTCATCAGCACAACCTGGTGATGCACGCGACGAATTACGACACCCAGCTTCGCGATCTCTCGACGCCGATGACTGCGCTGCTTCATCACGGCGGTCTTAGCGCGCAGAGCGCTCTGCTCCAGACTTACGCGCGCCTCTACCAGGGATTGCAGGCACAATCGGCGACGCTCGCTTATATCGACGCGTTCTACCTGATGGCGCTTCTGAGCGCGGCGATGGTACCGCTCGTGTTCCTGATGAAGAAGAGCGAGCCAGGTCGCGCAATGGTGCTGGGATAGGATTTATTGGTGCCGCGCGGCCCGACGCGCCGGCGGATACGATGGTGGTTCGATGAACGATGCGAGTACGTCGTTTAGCGGTGCAGCCGATGGCGGTAACAACGAACTGCGCGACAAGCTGGCCGAGCTCGAGTTGCTCAAGGAGATACGCCCCCACGACCTGGACGCTCTGGCGGCCGAGCTCGAGTGGCAGGGCTTGCCGGGCGGCTGGGTGCTGTTCCGCGAGGGCGAGCGCGACGATTCGTTGTTCATAGTGGTAGCAGGGCGGCTTGGCGTCGTGACGCCCGACGCCGAAGGCCGCGAGACAATTATCAGCCACATCTCTCCGGGCGAGACCGTGGGCGAGATGGCGCTGCTTTCGGGAGCACCGCGCAGCGCCACCGTGGTCGCGCTCCGCGATTCAGAGCTGGTTCGGCTGACGCGCGAATCGTTCGAGAAGCTGGCCGACCAGCATCCGGGCCTGATGCGTTTCATCACGCGGCTTCTGGTGTTGCGCCTCGAGCGCACGTCGCACCACAACGCCGCGGCGCCCGACTGCTTGTCGATTGCGATAGTGCCTCTGGAGCGCGCGATCGATTCCGCCGCGTTCGCCCAGTCGCTCGGACGAGCACTGGATAATCTCGGTGTGAGTACGATCGTCGTCGATCGCCGCGAAGCCGACCGTCCCACCGAGTGGTTTACGGCGATCGAAGAGGAGCATCGCATCATCGTTTACCAGGCTGAGTACGATCCGACCGAGTGGACGCGGCTTTGCGTCAGGCAGGCGGATCGTATGCTGCTGCTGATTAACACCGCGGCGGCCGAGGCGCGCGACGAACCGCCGGCGCTCGCGGTAATGCCAACGGCGGCGCGCGGCGAGCAGATCGAAATTGTTTTCATCCACGATGGCGCAGCCGCCAACGCTGCGAGCATCGGCCACGCACTCGCACGCTACAAGGCAGGTTTTCACCATCACATCCGCTCGAATCGGCAGGCCGACATGGAACGGCTCGCGCGGCTCATCTCCGGGCGCGCGGTCGGACTCGTATTCTCCGGCGGCGGTGCGCGAGGTTTCGCGCATGTCGGTGTAATGCGCGCGTTCAAGGCGGCCGGGATCCCGTTCGACCTCGTCGGCGGCACCAGCATGGGCTCGATGATCGCGGCGACCGCCGCTCTCGAATGGGATGAAGCGGAGACGCTCGATCACTTGAAGCGCGCCTTCGTCATCACCAATCCGCTGAGCGACTACACGTTGCCGCTGGTGGCAATCGTGCGCGGGCGCAAAGTCTCGCGGCTTTTGCGCGAGCATTTCGGCGAGGCCCTGATCGAGGAATGCTGGCGGCCGTTCTTCTGCACTTCGTCGAACCTGACCGCCGGGAGCGCCAAGGTACATCGCACGGGCCCGCTGTGGCGTGCGATCCGTGCGAGTATCGCGATTCCGGGCGTGCTACCGCCGGTGATCGAGAACAGCCAGATCCTGATCGACGGCGGGGTGATGAACAATCTGCCCGTGGACGTCATGAGCGCGATGCGCCGCGGCCGCGTGGTCGGAGTCGACGTGGCGCGCGAGCACGTCCTTACAGCCGAAAGCGACGACCTCGAGAATCGCTCGATATGGGAGCTTTTGAGCGCCAAGCGCCGCGGCACGCCGAACATTATCGGTCTGCTAATGTCTGCGGGTCTCGTCAACAGTGAGGCGCAGGTCAAACTCCAGCGCCAGCAGGTCGAAATCCTGATCGAGCCCAAGCTCGGCAAAATGGGCATGCTCGACTGGAAGGCGTGGGAGACGGCGGTCGAGGGCGGTTATCGCCAGACGATGGAGATTCTCGAGCACTCGCGTGACCGGCTTCTGCCAAGCTGAGTAACCGCGCGTGACCTTCACCGGCCATATCGAGTCGAATGGCACAACCGTTACCCTTAAGTTGAAGCAAGCGCACCAGAAGGGCGGAATCCCGGTTTTCGGAACATTCATCAACCATCACAATATGACGGGCAACTACTCGACCTTCGGCCGCAAGACTTCCGACAACCGAAGCCTCAATCCGGAGTCGCCCGGCGTGTAGATGGTCTCACGCTGTGGGTCAGGAGAGTTCCTGAACCGCGGCGTTTAGGAAGCGGCTGAAGAGCGCTCCCGTCGAGTCGAGCGCGACGTCATAGAGCGAGGCCGTCCGGCCCGGCACGAACACCTGGTGCCCTTCATCGAGCATCGCGTAGGCTACGCACAGCAGCAGTGCGAGGTATGGCCGCCCCGCCATCGGCCCGCGAATCAGCAGCCAGAACAGGATGCAGTATTCGGTGAAGTGCGCCGTCTTGCGGATCAGGGCGTGACATACGCCGACCGCGGGTCCTGAAATCCCGGGGATCAGAAATCGTAGTATCGGGTCGATAACCTTTGCTGTGTTGGTCGCGGAGAATGCCGAGGTCGATAAGGTGAATATCACCGCGCCCCAGATCAGGACGGGTGCCCACTCATAAAGCGTCGCTTCAGACGAGGCGTCGGGCATCATCAGTCGAGAGACCAATAGTTTAGCGAGTTGATGCCGTGTGCGGAACTGCCATCGCGCGTGCAAATTAGCAGAGCAAATCCGCTTTTTGCTGAACTCGGCGAACGTGCGACACTGGTCGCATGTCGGACACAAATGCGACTCCCAAGCTCGAATCGCGAGTGGACGCCGCCGATGATCTGCTCACGATTCAACGGACTCACGCCGCGCCGCCATCGACCGTAGTCATCTTCGGCGCCTCGGGCGACCTCGCCAAGCGCAAGTTGATCCCGGCGCTCTACAACCTGGTGGCATGCGGCCAAGGCCTGATGCCGCCGGAGAGTGCGGTGCTCGGCTTCGCGCGGCGCGAGATGTCGCTGGACGATTTCCGTTCGAGCGCCAAGGAATGGACGACGAGGTTCTCGCGGCTGAAAGTCGATGAAGGATGCTGGCAGAACTTCGCCCAGGGGCTCGACTACCTGTCCGGTCTCGACCAGCCGGACGGTTTTACAAAGCTCAAATCGAAGCTCGAGGAAATCGAGAAGGCCCGCAAGGTCCCAGCGAATCGCATCTACTACCTCTCGATTCCGCCCGAGGCGATTATCGACTGCGTGCAACGACTCGCCGAGTCGGGCTTGATCGCGCCGGCCAACGCCCCGCAATTCACCCGCGTGGTGGTCGAGAAGCCAATCGGTCACGATCTCGAGAGCGCGCTCGAAATCAACCGGACATTGCTCAAGTATCTCAACGAGTCGCAAATATTCCGCATCGATCACTACCTCGGCAAAGAAACCTTGCAGAACCTCCTGGTATTGCGCTTCGCAAACAACATCTTCGAGCGGCTCTGGGGATCGCGCAACGTCGATCACGTCCAGATCACGGTGGCGGAGGCCGAAGGACTCGGCACGCGCGCGATGTATTACGAAGGCGCGGGCGCGCTTCGCGACATGGTGCAGAATCACATCTTGCAGACGCTCGCGCTGCTCGCGATGGAGCCGCCGGTATCGCTAAATGCCAGCGCAATTCTCGAGGCTAAGCTCAACGTGCTCCGCGCGCTGAAGCCGGTCCAGAGCGATCCCGCTCATCCAAGCGTCGTGCGCGCCCGCTACACGGCGGGCATTCTCGATGGCAAGCCGGTAGTCGGCTACATGGACGAACAGGGCATCCCCGACAACTCGATGACCGAGACCTTCGTCGCGCTGAAGACCTATATCGATAACTGGCGATGGTCCGGAGTGCCGTTTTACATCCGCACCGGCAAGCGGATGACGCGTCGCGCCAGCTCCGTATTCGTGCAGTTCAAAGACGTGCCGCAGATTCTTTTCAATCAGGATAGATCCTTGCCCGCGAATCTGCTCACCCTTCGCATCCAGCCAGACGAAGGATTCTCGTTCGATGTAATGGCAAAGCAGCCGGGCCTCAATCTCTCGCTGAGGCCGGTGCGGATGAACTTGAGCTACGAAAGCGCGTTCGGCGGCGGCGTCTCGCCCGATGCATACGAGCGCCTGCTGCTCGACGTGATGGATGGCGACCACACGCTGTTCCCGAGCGGCAACTTCGTCGAGAAATCGTGGGAGTTCGTGCAGGGCGTGCTGGATCTGTGGAAGGACAAGCGTCGTGTGCCGATGCGCGAGTATCCTGCCGGAAGCTGGGGACCGGTGGCCGCCGAGGAATTGATCCACGCCGACGGCCGCATGTGGCACGAGCCCTAAGGAGCAATCCCGATGGGGAAAGGCGAAAGCCCGCCGTCAATCGCATGCGACCGGTCAGCGCTCGATGCGCACGAACGTGACCATCGAAGTGCGCTCGCGAAGAAGGTCCGGCGCGCGGTCGTTGGCCGGCGCGAACTCAAGAACGGCTACGCGCTCAAGCTCGATCGACAGAAGCTGAGCCAGTCCGACATCGAGGCGTGGACCACGCTCGAGGGTAAATGCTGCCCGTTCCTCAACTTCGCAATTGTGCCGATCGATGGCGTCTTGTGGCTCCATCTCACCGGCGGCGCCGGCGTCAAGGAATTCCTTAAGGCGGAGATGGGTTAATCGAAACCTGGCTCGACCTCGAGGGGCCACCCGCCATCAGCAAAGCTAAGCTGACTTCGAAAAACCAGCCAACTCTACCCTTGCCCATCCGCAAACGGTTGAATCTGGTGCCCGGCGACTCGGTGAGATTCGAGCGGCCAAAAACGGGCGCCAACTACATCAGCAAAGCTGCGCGACTCGACGCCAAACTCTTGAGGTCCCTCGAGAATACGCTGTCGGAGTGGAACTCGGGAAATGACGAAAGCGCTTACCGGGTGAGCCGATCGGCACCGTCGCAGTCGTAGCACATCTCAAATACGTGCTTTCGAAAAGCCGCCGGAGCAGCTTAGCGCCGCAACTCACGCGGTCACTCGCCGAAGCCCATCCGCTTGGCGATGATCTGCTTCATCACCTCGTTGGTGCCGGCATAGATCGGCATCGCACGCACGTCCATGTAGTCGCGGCAAATCTCGAACTCGCGCATGAAGCCATAGCCGCCGTGGAGCTGCACGCACTGGTATGCGATCTGGTTGGCCTTTTCGCTTAGCCACCACTTCGCCATCGATACTTCGGTCGTGATGTCTTCCTTGCCCGCGACGAAGGTTTCGACCAGCCGATCGATGAACGCGCGCCCGATTTTCACCTCGGTCGCCATCTCGGCGAGCTTGAACGAATTATGCTGGAACGCCGCGATCGGCTTGCCGAAGGCCTTCCGCGTCTGCGTGTACGTGATGGTCTTTTCGAGCATCCACTCCGCGTAGGCCTGGCATCCGATCGCCACGATGAGCCGCTCGCGCTGCAGGTTCTGCATCAGGTACTTGAAGCCCGCGCCCTCCTGGCCGAGCAGGTTCGCGACTGGCACGCGGCAGTCCTCGAAGAAGAGCTCGGCGGTATCCTGTCCGTGGAGTCCCATCTTGTCGAGCTGGCGATGCTTGATGAATCCCGGCGTGCCGGCCTCGATGACGATCAGGCTCACGCCTGCGTGCCGCGCACCTGCCTGCGACTGCGGCGTCGTACGCACCGCCATCACGATCAGGTCGCAGTTCATGCCGTTGGTGATGAAAATCTTCTGTCCGTTGACGACGTAATGATCGCCGTCGCGGATCGCGGTCGTGCGAATCGCCGCGACGTCCGAGCCGGCGTCGGGCTCGGTCATGCCGAGCGCGGTGATGATCTCGCCACTGACGCATCCCGGGAGCCATCGCCGCTTCTGCTCGTCGTTGCCGAAGCGATCGAGATACGGCACGGCGATATCGGTGTGCACCGCCGCACCCTCGGACAGCCCGCTTGAGCCCGACCGGACCATCTCCTCGCGCAGGATCGTGCTGTAGCCGAAATCCGCGCCACTGCCGCCGTATTCAGAGTCGAGCCACGGGCAGAGGAAGCCGGCGCGGCCCATCTCGAGCCACGCCTCGCGCGGTACTTTGCGCGCCTCCTCCCACCTGAGTGCGTTGGGGGCGATACGGCGCTGGATATGCGCGCGCAGCGACGCGCGGAAGGTTCGATGCTCGGGCGTGATATAGGCTGGCTCCATGTTCTGTCTCCGTCGCCCGAGCCTAGCGCAGTTCAGCGCAAGGAAATAAGAGAGCGGGCGCTACAATACGTCTGCTTCCAGCCTAACAGGCGTTCGATTTAGCCCTGAGGCGGTGGCGCGGATTGTGGCGCTCGGATAACATTTCTCGCGGTCTCGAAGCTCGCAAGTTGCCCGCATGATTATTATTTTTCCCTCATGACTGCTCGCTTCGCGCGCGGAAAGGCACTTGTCGAAGCCGCAAGATCGACAAATCACTAGCGGGGAAAGATTCGCTTGGCCGACAACAACAAGGTCGTAATTCTGGGCGCCAACGGCACCATGGGCGCCGGCGCGGCGTGCGTCTTCGCCGGCGCGGGCTTTCACGTCACGATGCTCGCGCGCGACATGTCCAAGGCAAAAGAGGGCTTGAGCGACACGCAGGCCGACGCGCGCGCCGAGGCAATCGCCGAGCGTATCGATCTTGGCACTTACGACCAGCAACTCGAAAAGAGCATCGCCGGGGCCTCGTTCATCTTCGAATCGCTCGCCGAAGACCTCGCACTCAAAAGACGATTCTTCGAGTTGGTTGACAAGTACCGCAGTCCTGACTCCGTCGTCGCGACGGGGTCGTCAGGACTATCGATCGCCGAGATGGCGCGCGGCCGCAGCGAATCGTTCCGCCAACATTTCCTCGGCGTTCACCTCTTCAACCCTCCCCACGTAATCGTCGGCACCGAAGTAATCCCACACGACGATACCAATCGCGCCGTGCTGAAGGGCGTCACCGCGATGCTCACCAAGCGCCTCGGCCGCAAGGTAATCGTCACCAGGGATCGCCCTGCCTTCGTCGGCAATCGCGTCGGATTCAAAGTCCTCAACGAAACCGCGCAGCTCGCAGCCGAGCATGGCGTCGCATTCATGGATTATCTCATCGGCCCGCATACCGGGCGCGCGATGGCACCGCTCGCGACGATCGATCTCGTCGGATGGGACGTGCACAAGGCGATCGTCGACAACGTCTACGCTAACTGCGAGGACGAGGCGCGCGAGTGCTTCAAGATGCCCGCCTACATGGAGAAGGGGCTCGCCGCGGGATGCCTCGGCGACAAGACTCCCGCGCACGGCGGCTTTTACCGCAAGGACGGCAACGAGGTCTTCGCGATCGATCCCAAGACGGGCAGGCACGAGCCGCTGAAGAAGCCCGCGCCGATCGAATTCGTCGAGCGGATGAAGTCGCTCAATCGGGTCGGCAAGTACAGCGAGGCGATGAGGGTTCTCGCCGAGACCAAGGACGCTGACGCCGAGCTCTGCCGCAGGGTCGTGCTCGGTTACATCAGCTACGGCCTGAGCCGTGTCGGCGAAGTCGCGGAGTCCCCCGCCGACGTCGACACGATCATGAGCTACGGCTTCAACTGGGCGCCGCCCTGTGTGCTGGTCGATCTGATTGGAGCGAAGACGACGATCAATCTAATGAAGCGGCTGAAACTTTCTGTTCCAAAATCGATCGAGCAGGCCGCGTCCAACGGTGGTAAAATGTTCTCCGGTGGATTACTCGAATATGGGCGGACCCTGGTCGGCTGAAACGACCACCCGGTAAGGAGCGCGCGATGGCTAAAGCAGTATTCGTTCTCGGCGGAGCGCAGACCGATTTTGCGCGCAACTGGTCGAAGGAAGGCAAGCATTTCGTCGCGATGATGCGCGAGGCGACTCTCGGCGCACTAGCGGCAACCAGCATCGAACCGCACGAAGTAGAGACTGCTCATGTCGGCAACTTCGCCGCCGAGCTATATGCCAAGCAGGGTCACGTCGGCGCGTTTTTCGTCGAGATCGATCCGGCTTTCTCCGGGATGCCGACCTCACGGCACGAGGCCGCGTGCGCCTCGGGATCGATCGCGCTGCTCGCGGCGTCGGCCGAAATTGAAGCCGGCCGCTATGACCTCGCGTGCGTGTGCGGCGTGGAGCAGATGAAGACCGTCGATTCTACAACCGGCGGCGACTACCTCGGCACGGCAGCATGGTACGAGCGCGAAGCCAAGGGAATCGAGTTTCCATTTCCGAAACTCTTCGGCCGCCTGGGCGACGAGTACGACAAGCGCTACGGCCTGAAGGACGAGCACCTCGCGCACATCTCCGCCGTCAACTATTCGAACGCCAAGCGCAATCCCAACGCGCAGACTCGCAACTGGTTCATGAGCGAGACTCGTGCGCAGAAGGAAAGCAAGTTCAACAACGTGATCGGCGGACGCATCAAGGTGAGCGACTGCTCGCAGGTGACCGACGGCTCCGTCGCCGTGTTCCTCGCCTCCGAGAAATTCGCGACCGAATGGGCGAAGCGCAACGGCAAGAGCATCTCCGACATTCCCCGCATCCTCGGCTGGGGTCATCACACCGCGCCGCTCGAGTTCGACGCCAAGGTCGCGGAGAGCCGCGAAGACGAATACGTGCTGCCGCATACGCGCGAGGCGATCCTTGACGCGTTCAAGCGCGCGGGCATCTCGGGCGTCGAAGCGCTTTCCGGAATCGAGACGCACGACTGCTTCACGACCTCCGAGTACATGGCGATCGACCACTTCGGCCTCACCAAGCCGGGCGAATCCTGGAAGGCGGTCGAAGGCGGCGTGATCGAGATGGGCGGCAAGTGCCCCATCAACCCGAGCGGCGGACTGATCGGCGCGGGTCATCCCGTCGGCGCGACGGGCGTGCGCCAGATGCTCGACCTGCATCGGCAAATCACCGGCACAGCCGGCGACTACCAGGTCGAAGATGCAAAGCAGATGGCGATGCTCAATATCGGCGGTAGCGGCACGACGAGTTGCGTGTTCGTCGTCGGCAAGTGAGTCACAGAGACGTTCCTGACTCAACGCGGCGAGCCCAGACGGCTCGCCGTTTTTTTTCGCGACGGGCTTTGCGCCGTAGACCTCGCTCGCACGAATCGGGACAATGTGCGCGATGCTCTCGCCGCAGCAAGCCGGCGCCGCCGATGAGCTGCGGCAGAGCCGTCGCGAACCGCTCTCGACCAATTCGATCCTCTTTTACTTTGCGATTCTGAATCTGCTGCTCGGTCTCGGATCTCCGGCAGGCCTGCCCGCGATTCCGATCGCGTACTTCCTCAAGGATCATCTTCATCTCGGGCCCCTCGGCCTCGCGACCTTCACCGCGGCCGTTAGCGCACCCGTTTACATCGCCTTCCTGTTCGGCTTCTTTCGCGATCGATTCCGCGCGCAGCTCGGCGGCGATCGGGGATGCCTCGCGATTGGCTCCGCCATCGTCGGCGGATGCTACGTGATGCTCGCCGCGTACGGCTCGCGCCTCGCGCCGCTGATCGCACTCGTGCTGCTGGCGACGATCGCCTACATGCTGGTGATCGCGGCTGCGCAGGCGATGCTGACCACGGTTGCGCAGGCGCGGCTGATGAGCGGGCGCCTCAGCATCATCCAGTTGACTGGCTACTTCGTGCCGCAGTTTCTCGCCGCTCTGGCCGGCGGCTGGATGGTGACGCACGTGTCGGCACGCGGCACGTTTCTGATCGCCGCCGCCATCATCCTGATGGTCGTGGTTCAGATGTTGACGTCCGCCGACCCTGAAACCGCGCTCGACATGAGCCCCTCGACCGCGCCGGAACGGAGCCTCGCCGCGATCGCGCGCCTCGCACGCCACCGCCCGCTTTGGGCCGCCGCGTTCATCTGGTTTTTGTGGAACTTCTCACCGGGCTGGCAGACGCCGATGTTCTATCACCTGTCGAACACGGTAAAGATTTCGAGCGCCGCATATGGCGTCTTCAATGGACTCTTCAACGTCGGCAACCTGCCGACCATGCTCCTCTACGGTCTCGCGTGCCGCCGCGCGCCGCTGAGGAGCCTGCTGTTGTGGGGAACGATCATCGCGATCGCGCAAGGCCCGATCATGTTTTTCGCGCAGGGCACCTGGTCGGCGATGATGGTCGGCGCCATGGGCGGAATCCTTGGCGGCTTCCCGACGGCTGCCTACATGGATCTGATAGTGCGATCCTGCCCGGTCGGACTCGAGGGCACGGGCGTGATGCTCTCCACCGCCGCCTACGCGGTCGCGGGCAACTCCGGCAACGTGTTCGGCAGTTGGGTGTACGCGCACGGCGGATTCGCCGTTGCGATTATCGTGACAACGCTCGCGACGGCACTGATCATGCCGCTCTTATGGGTAGTGCCGCCGGCGATCGTCGCCACTCGCGAAGGCGAGTCGCTGGAGTTTTAAGCGAGATTGCCGCCGAGTCCTTGGTCGCCACCCTCGGTCATACATACTGATCATCTCATCATCCTGAGCCGATATAGAAAGATCTGGCTGGTCCCACAGGGGACCGCTTCCGGATAGCGCGCGACGCGCTTTCCTTTTTCACACTGAAACGGCGCTGCGCGCCCGCTTTCCGCTACCGGCGGCCGCGTCAAACGCGCCGCCTATCCGAGACCCCTTGCTTCGGCAGCCTTCACTCGGGGTGACGGATGAGGAGGCTCGCTCGATGAGAGGACAAGCCGAGATTCAATTTCTTCGCGAGCTTTTTCGATGACAGGTTTAGGCGCTTGCGCATCAGGCGCCAGCGCGCGACAACCAGAGCATGGACGTCATCAATCATTTCATCGCCGGCGCGAAAGTTCCAGCGCGCGAAGGCGAAATCCTGGGCGAGGTCTTCAATCCCGCGACAGGCCGCGTCGCACGCAAAGTATGCATGGGCGACGCCCGCGAAGTTGACGCCGCAGTCCGCGCCGCGGCGGCGGCATTTCCCGCCTGGGCCGCAACGCCGCCTCCCGCGCGCGCCCGAATCATGCTCGAGTTCCACGCCGTCATCGATCGCCACGCCGACGAACTCGCACAAATCATCACCGCCGAGCACGGCAAGGTCCTCTCCGATGCGCGTGGCGAGGTGACGCGCGGCCTCGAAGTCGTCGAGTTCGCCTGCGGCATGCCGCAACTCCTGAAGGGCGAATTCAGCGCCGACGTCGGCCGCGGCATTGACTCGTGGTCGATACGTCAGCCGCTTGGCGTGTGCGCCGGAATCACGCCATTCAATTTCCCCGCGATGGTGCCGATGTGGATGTTCCCGGTTGCGATCGCATGCGGCAACACCTTCGTGCTCAAGCCTTCCGAGCGCGACCCATCGGCGAGCGTGCGAATAGCAGAGTTGTTCAACAATGCCGGCCTCCCCGCCGGTGTCTTCAACGTCGTGCATGGCGATCAGCGCGCGGTTGAGGCGATTCTCGCGCATCCGCAAGTTGCCGCGGTGAGTTTCGTCGGCTCGACTCCGATCGCCGAGCGTATCTACGCGACCGCTGCCGTGAACGGCAAGCGCGTGCAAGCTCTCGGCGGCGCCAAGAATCATCTGCTCGTGATGCCCGATGCCGACCTTGAGCAGGCGGCCGATGCCCTCGTCGGCGCCGCATACGGATCGGCAGGCGAGCGATGCATGGCGATTTCGGTCGCGGTCGCGGTGGAGCCCGTCGCGGACGCGCTTATCGAGCGACTCTCATCGCGAATTCGAAAACTGGTGATCGGCGCTGGCACGGCGCCCGGCGTCGAGATGGGACCGCTCGTCACGGCGCAGCACCTGGAGCGCGTTCGCGGCTATATCGATATCGGTATCAAGGAAGGTGCGCAGCTCGTCATCGACGGCCGCGATCTGAAGGTGGCGGGCAACGACGACGGCTTTTTCATCGGCGGATGCCTGTTCGATCGCGTCGAACCGGCGATGCGAATCTATCGCGAGGAAATCTTCGGCCCGGTCCTCTCGGTCGTGCGTGTTCCGGATCTCGAAGCCGGCACGAAGCTGATCAGCGAGCACGAGTTCGGCAACGGCACGTCGATCTTTACGCGCGACGGCGCGGCCGCGCGCGAGTTCGCAAGCCGCGTGCAAATCGGGATGGTCGGAATCAATGTTTCGATTCCCGTGCCCATGGCGTTCCACAGCTTCGGCGGATGGAAGCGTTCGTTATTCGGCGACACCGCGGTCCACGGTCCCGAGGGCGTGCGCTTCTACACGCGGCTCAAGACCGTGACCGCGCGCTGGCCCGAAGCGCGCCGCTCGCGCGCCGACTTCGACATCCCGACCACCAAGTAGCTCAGCCCCTACCCGATCACTCGCGCGCGCCAACAAAGTTGGGCTTGCGCTTTTCGACGAAGGCCTTGACCGCTTCCTGGTGGTCCTTGGTGTTAAAGGTCATCATCTCGTAGGCGAGCGACGCGTCCATGATCAGGTTGGCCTGCTGCTTCAGCCACTTGTTGACTGCGAGTTTACTCCAGCGGATTGCCCAGGTCGGACCGTCGGCCAGCTCCTGCGCCAGCTCGCGCGCCTTGCTCATCACCTGTTCCGGCGCGACCGCATAGTTCACCATCCCAATCTTCCCCGCCTCGGCGCCGCTGATGAAGTTGCCGCGCATCAGGAACTCCTTTGCACGATGCGGTCCGATGAGCAGCGGCCAGATTACTGCGCCGCCGTCGCCGGCGACGATGCCGACTTTCACGTGAGTGTCGGCGAAGCGCGCCTTCTCCGATACCACCGTGATGTCACACAACAGCGCGAGGGTTGCGCCGAGGCCGACCGCATCACCGTTGATCGCGCCGATGATTGGCTGCTCGACGTCCAGCATGTTCTCCACCAGTCTCCTGCCGTTCGATGCCGCAATCGGTCCACGTCCGCGCCCCTTGCCTTTTTTCGGCGTACCGCCAGCCATTGTCCCAGCCGCCATCCCCTTGACGTCGCCGCCAGCGCAGAATGCGCGTCCCGCGCCGGTGAGGATAATTGCATTGACGTCCTGGTCGGCGCGCACATCGACCCACACCTGCTCGAGCTCGTGATGAACGACATTGTTGACGGCGTTCAGCGAGTCGGGGCGGTCGATCGTGATGGTGGCGACGCGATCGGCAACTTCAACCTTCAAAAATTCGTATTCGCTGTAGTCGATGGCCATGATTGGACGTCCTCCGTTCGAGATGGTTAGTTTGCGCGAGCGGCAAAGCTCCGAATGGGATGCTCGGTCCGCGCCCAGCCAAAATCAAGATGGAGCCCACGCGCCGGCCTGTGGTAGAGAAGACGTTTGAGCAGCGAGCTGCGGAAGCGAAAAGTTGAGCACTCAAGCGGAGGCCTAATGTGAGCGAGCAAGCAGTCCAGATTCGCACCGCCGACGGAACTTCGGACGCAATCCTGTTTCGGCCTGATGGAGCCGCCAAGGCGCCCGGCGTCATCCATTTGACTGACATCGGCGGCATCCGGCCGTCGCATCGTGGAATGGCCGAGCGGCTCGCGGGCAACGGTTACACGGTCCTTTTGCCCAACGTTTTCTATCGCACGGGCAAGCCGCCGATGTTCGACTTCGTGCCCAAGATGGGCGATGAGCGGACCATGAAACGCTTCGCCGAGCTGGCCGGCCCGATGACTCCAGAAGCTGCCGAGCGCGACGCGGCTGCCTACGTCGATTTTCTCCTCGCGCAAGATTCTGTGCGCGCTGGAAAGGTCGGCGTCGTTGGCCACTGCTTTACCGGTGCGATGGCGATGCGCGCGGCCGCGGTGCGTCCCGACAAGGTTGCAGCAGCGGCTTCGTTTCACGGCGGCGGCCTTTTTAACGACACGCCCGCGAGTCCGCATCGCGTGCTGCCGAAGATCAAGGCGGAGCTTTATTTCGGTCATGCGATCCAGGACCAGAGCATGCCGGCAGACGCGATCAAAAAGCTCGAAGCCGCGCTCGCTGCGTGGGGCGGAAAATCCGAGAGCGAGACCTACGATGGCGCGTATCACGGTTGGACGACACCGGATGCGCCGGTTTACAACAAAGCGCAAGCGGAGCGCGCTTTCGAGAAGCTGACCGCGTTGTTCGCACGAACCCTCGGGTAGAAGCGGCTCTGAATTCCGATCGGCCAGGACCTCAGACGGGCGCGGGACGCAGTTGCGGCCGCGCCTGTATCCACAAGTACACAAGAATTGCGAGCATGACGGGACCTTCGATACTCGCGATCTTCACGTGCACCGCCTGATCAGGAACGCGCACATTCCTGGCAATGAAAATCGCGTGTCCAATCACGAGCTGCGCGCGAAGATGACGCGGTCATTCGAGGCTCTCGGCGCTGGTTTTGACTCCGTGAAGTTGTAG
>JASHPB010000062.1 GCA_030038355.1 Candidatus Binataceae bacterium | reverse complement strand
GCCAAGGTTTTTCTCGACGAGATAGGGCGCGAAGGCGGCGGGCGGCTGAGGGCGCTGTGGGAATGGGCGCGGGGGTTTGCCGGTCGGGGGCTGGAGGCGCTGTTGCGCATGGAGTTGGCGCTGATGCTCGACGCGAGCAGACGGCGGGCGTGGTCAACTGGCGCAACGGCTATCGCAGCCGGACGCTTTCGCTGGCTGGGCTGGGGCGGCTCGAGTTCCTGGTTCCGCGCGACCGGCTTTCTCATTACCGCAGCGAGCTGGTGCCGTTTCGCAAGCGGCGCACCGAGGAGCTGGAAAAGCTGGCCGCCGAGATGTTCCTGGCCGGGCTTTCAACCCGCGACGTGGTGCGGGTGCTGGAACGCCACTTCGGCGAGCGCTTCGACTCCAAGGAGATCAGCCGGATGGTAGATGGAGTGACGGGCGAGCTGGAGGCTTGGCGCCGGCGTGATCTGTCAGGCGTCAAGTATCGGTTGGTGTTTCTCGACGGCGCCAACTTCAAGGTGCGGCGCAAGCGCCAGGTCGAGAAGCTGCCCTTTTTAGCCGTGATCGGCGCACGGGCGGCCGACGACAAGCTCGAAGTGTTGGCCATCGAGCTGGGCGACAAGGAGCGCAAGGATTTGTGGGCCGAGCTCTTCCAGGATCTCATCCGCCGCGGCTTGGATGCCAACGCGGTGGAGTTGGGCATCATGGACGGGCTTTCGGGACTGGAAGCTGCCTTTCGTGCCGCCTTTCCCAACGCCGCCAACCAGCGCTGCCAGGTGCACGCCAAGCGCAACGCACTCAAGCGTGTGGGGCGCAAGGAGCGCGCGACTTTCAGCCCCGACCTGGACCGGGTTTTCTACGCGCCCAACGAGGCGCGGGCGCGGACCGCGTTCGTGGAACTCAAGGGAAAGTGGGCACGCGCCTATCCAAGCGCGGTCGGGATCATCGAGCGCGACCTCGACAGCCTCCTGCGCTTCTACCGCTTCGAACAGAAATATTGGCCGAGCCTGCGCACCACCAATCCCATTGAACGCTTAATCAAAAAAAGAGTTCAATCGGCGAACCAAGGCCATGGAGATAACCGGCGGCGAGCAAAATACCTATCGCTTGCTCGCCTATCTGGCGCTGACCATGAATCTTGGTTGGAGGTCGTACGTGCTTTCCCTTCCCAAACCCTTTTATACACTCAAGGCCGCTTGACCATCTCATAGTGCCAAATTCAGGCGGCTATGCCAGACGAAACTAGAATCCGCGGCCCGATTCAGGACCAATCGGGCCGCGGCGTCTTGTTATCCGAGACACTTCAGTTCGCGATGCGGGAGTCCATTCCTCGCAACCAGGACCGCCCAGTTGATAAGCCTTCCGTCAGCCTCGATCTCGAGACGTTGTCGCGCTGGATCCAGAAGTTGCGCGACTTCATCGCTCTTGGGATTCTCGAGCGCCCAGTCGATCGCCGCTTGCCAATGGAGCGAATGGTAGTGGTTCCAATCGTCAAGCGATGATTCAACGAGGCCGCGAAGATACAGGTCGCGCTGCCTCATCTTCTCGACCAACGTCCACAGCAGAGGAACGTCGTAGTCTCGGTTCCTGGGCAGGCTATCGGGTAGCGGATGGACGTTGGCGAAGACCTCGCCGATCACGATCGAGCCTCCCTGCCTCGCATAGCGGCGCATCCAGTCCAGCGCATTCTCGTAATTGCTAAGGCCGCTGCCTTTGTCTCCCAAAGCGAATGACGCGCCGATGCAGGTAACGATGTCGAAGCTTTCAGCTTCGGCGCGAAACGTCTGCGCCGGACCTTCGACGATTGTGATTCGGTCCTGCAGATTTTCTTCGACGATTAACCGGCGCGCCTCGTCGGCAAAGATGTGGCTGATTTCCAGTCCCGTTATACGAACGTCGAAACGTCTCGCGAGCCGCCTGAGCAGCCATCCCTTGCCCGAACCGACGTCGAGAATTCGCATACCGTTGCGTATCCCGCAGTATTCCATCACGAGGTCAAGCTTCGCCTCGGAGGTTGGATTTTGGAACGAATGGTAGCGTTCCATCACGGCAAAAAAGTCGAATGGGTTCATGAGTTCTGCTCTCCGTTTCCTGCGACACGGTTGTGCAATGCGCATCGCGCGTGATGCGCGTGCGCTGCATCTGCCGAACGGCGAAGCGCGAGTCAGTCTCGAGGAAAAATCGCTAGCACGAAGAAGACGGCAGGCGCGCTTCGCTGATGTGGAGAGCAAGATGCTTATCGTTCCGGTTCATCAAGCGCACCTCCGTGCTGAAGATGCCTCGATGGTAGCCGGACCGGAGACCCATAGCAATCGAGACGAAGCGACTGCTCGAACGCGATTGTGTGGTTGCGATGCGGTCGCGTATCGATTGTCCTGTTCGCCGTCGCGAGAGCCATCGCGATCAGGATCCTCGCCGAATCCTAAGAGATCGGCAATTCGAAGACTGCTTGGCGGGGCTGCTTCTGAAACCTCGTGACGACAGCTCTAAGTGATGGTCTTGGAAACGCCAGCTGGCGTCCGGTCCTTTAGTTCCAAAGAGCGACCGACCCTCCAAAAATGCAATTCCTCGGAGTGCTGGGAAACAACAAGATCCTTAGAATTATCGATGAAAATGCTGGTCGCTTCCGATGTACTACAGATAGCAACTTTCCGAGTGACTATACGTAGTTAGGGCGTAATCGCCCCTCGGAGAATTGCATTCGCTCAAGAAAACCATGGGGCACAGACCGTTACTCCCGACGGACTATTCATAGTCCACAATGGAGTCGGCTCGGAAGAGTGGAGCGCCATTAGGGATCGCAAAAGACAAAAGTTGTCGATGCAGCCATGAATCCACAGTCAGGAGCCTAGCAATTATGCGATAAGCCGTGGATATGAAATTCGACGACCGCGGGGTCCCGGAGCAGGGCTGATAGAGTTCGACGCGGGCTTCGCGCCAGTGGCGTGATGCGGAAGAGATGCAAGAATGAACGGTGTGCTGGGCTGGACGTGCGCAATTAGACGGTGGCGCTTCCTCTCACTTCACCTGCGCCGAATCAAGACAACGTCCTGGTCGCAAGACAAGCGATAGCCTCGTGGATTAGTGAAGTGGCTGCGAACGTATTCCTCCACTTTGCGACGTGTGACGGTTCTGCCCCAGTCGGGATGAGCGCCGAGAAAAAACCTCGCTAATGTGCAGGCGGATTCCAGGTCATCTACCACGAC
>JASHPB010000061.1 GCA_030038355.1 Candidatus Binataceae bacterium | reverse complement strand
GCCGAGCGCGCGCCGGATACGTTCTTCTTCGGCACGGAACATTTCGGGCCAGCGCGGATCGTAGTGGGCGATCTCGATGTTCGCTGAAAGCTGTTCCAGGTCGCCGATCGTATGGGCGCGCAAGAATGCTTCACGGTCTCGGTCGTCGTTCGCCATCATTTAGAATGTTGCGAAAAACGCGCGATGCTCAAGCTGCGACCGTGGTCGTCGCGGCCATCCGCTCCTGCTCGCGTTCGTAGGGGCGGCAGGCGTAAACGGCGATCGCGGAAATGACTGACCCGATGACGAATATCCAAAGTGCCAGCGCGTAGGAATGAGTCAAGTCGAAGATAAGTCCTGTGACTATCGGCCCCGCCGCGAATCCGAGCGTGCCGAAAACTGCTGACAACCCGAACAGATAGCCATAGTTCTTGATACCGATCGAATCGAGAATCAGCAGCGGCGTCAGCACCCCCGTCGCGCCAATGACGAATCCCGAGAGAATGACGTGAACGACGAGCGCATCGAGATGCTTCGCGCCGAGCAACGCAAACATCGCGATTGCGCCGATTACCCAGGTGGCGCCGAGCGCGTGCCGCGCGGTGAACTTATCGGCCAGCGGACCAGAGAGCAGACTTCCCGCGGTGGTGACGAGGAAAACGATGCTCAGCATGTGCGCCGAGAACGCGCTCGAATAGCCAATTCCAATCAGGTACGCGATAAAGTGCTGGCCGATTCCCGCCCAGATCGACGCGCCCAGGAACTGAATCAAAGTCACAAGATAGAGCGAGCGCGTGGTGAAGGCCTGCCGGACCTCGAGTCCCGGCAGCGCGACCACAGGCGGCTGCGCGCCTTCCAGTACTGTGGTTTCGCCGGCCGGCCGGGTGCGCACAAACGCAATCGTCAGCGGGATCACGATCAGCACCATCGGCGCCGCGATAACGAAATAGGCGAAGCGCCAACCTGCGGACGTGATGATGTGGTTCATGACCACGATCATGATCGCACCGCCGATCGATGCACCTGCGAGCGAAACTCCCATCGCCAGTCCGCGCCGATCCTTGAACCAGTTGGCGATGACGAGCGAACAGGGGATTCCGGTGCAAGCGCAGAGTCCGACGCCAATCGTGAGATTGCTCAGCAGAAAGGGTGTGAAAGAGTGCGACTCGGCGATGCCGATATAGCCGAGGAATGTGAGCGCGACGCCGGTGACCATCACCTTGCGTGCGTCGATTCGATCGAGAAGCCATCCGACGAGCGGCCCGACCAGTCCTGCCGAAAAGGCGCCCACCGAGAAACCGGTCGAAAGCCTGGCGCGGCTCCATCCGAAGTACTTGAGCAGCGGCGGATAGAAGGCCGAGCCGGTGTTCGGTCCCGCGCCCCAAATCAAAAACCAGGAGACGAAAAACACCGCGACTATGGTCCACGCCCGCGACTCTTCTTTTCTCATGACCCCTCCGCCGTGACGCGAACTCTACATGTTTTCGCGCCCGTCGCGGAATGATCCGCTTACGCGCTCATGATCGGGTGTGAGGTTGTCGACAGCGTCGATTTGCCGCCGCATCGTCGAATCTCCTACGCTGTACGAGGGAGCCGAGTATGGGTGCAATCGATATTATCCGCCGCCGCCTGAAAGAAGATCGGATTCCAGAGACGCCCGACGAAATCGGCGTGAAGAAGAAACGCCCGCGCGAAGTCGCGTTCATGGACGTGAACCTCTGCTTTCCGTGCGGCAAGTGCCCGGAGTTCTGTCCCGTCCAGTGCATCGAGTATCTGCCCGCAGGCACGATGCCGGGGCGCGGCGTGCAGCCGGTGCAGGACCGTTTCCAGGAATGTATCGGCTGTTACATCTGCGTCGAGGTTTGCGCGCTACTGACGGACTACGATGCCGTTAGAATGTACGACAGCGACCTGGTCGAGGAAGTGTTGGGGGTCAAGCTTGGCGATCGGCCGCCCGCTGTGCCGGAGACTCCGCAGCCCTACGAGGAATATTTTTCAGAGGGCGGATTGTATCGGCATCTCGGCAAAGGCTCGCGTATCCGGCAGAAGATGACGGAGGAAGAGCGGCAGATCTTCGCACGCGAGCGCGTCCGCGGCTGAGCCTCGCCGCGAGCCGCTGCGGCTACGCCGGGTCGCCGAGCTTCAGCAACTGCTTGCCGAAGTTGGCGCCGGTGAAAAGCCGGATGATCGTTTTCGGCGCATTCTCGAGGCCCTCGGCGAGATCGATCTTGTTGATGATCTTGCCTTCGGCGTGCCACTTCGAGAGCTCGGCGATCGCTTCCGAATACTTGCTCGCGTAGTGGAAGACGAGGAAGCCCTCCATGCGCGCGCCGTGGAAAATCAGTTGGAAATAGTTCTTCGGCGGATGCGCCATCACGCCGGCGTCTTCGTTGTACTGCGATATCGCGCCGCATAGAACGACGCGGGCGCGGAACGCGAGCCGATCCAGCGCGAGCTCCAGAATCTCGCCCCCGACGTTATCGAAGTAAACGTCGATCCCCTTCGGGCAGTGGCGCGTCATCGCTTCGCCGATGTTTTCGTTTTTGTAATCGATCGCGGCGTCGAAGCCCGCGTCTTTTGTGAGCCAGTTGCACTTCGCTTGACCGCCCGCGATTCCGATAACGCGGCATCCTTTGAGCTTGGCGACCATGCCGACCACGGAGCCGGTCGCGCCGGCGGCGCCTGACACCACGACGGTCTCGCCGGCCTTCGGTTGGCCGCATTCGAGCAGACCGAAGTAGGCGGTAAGTCCGGTCGTTCCAAGGAGCGAAAGCGCGACGAGCGGATCAGTTCCTGCCGGCAACTTCTGCAGGCCCATCAGGCCTTCGCCGGCGCTTATTGTGTAGTCTTCCCATCCGAAGAGTCCCTGCACGAGGTCGCCCTTGGCAACACCGGGACGCTTCGATTCGACGACCTGGCCGACGGTTCCCGCCTTCATCGGTTCGCCGAGCGGAATCGCCTTGATGTAGGTGTCCATCGACATCCAGCCGCGTTGCGTCGGGTCGAAGGAGAAGGCGAGATTGCGGATTAGCGCCTGCCCATCCTTGAGCGCGGGGGTCGTGGTTTCATTCCACTTGAAGTCGCTCTCCTTGATGAGACCCTTGGGACGAGCAGCGAGCAGCCATTGCCGATTTCTGAATTCCGCCATCGAAGTTTCCTTTAGCTCCGAACCTCGAAACCCGAATTATCTGATTGCCGAAAACCAGACAAGTAGCGGCGAGAGCGGTGGACGAGCCCGAGTCAACATCGGGAAAAGCTTGATCCCAAGATTCACCATATGCCCAATCAGCCGAACGATAAAAAGGGAAACGCCGCGCTACTCCCGCACTTTGAAGCCTTGGCGCGCTCGCGCATCGTTGCCTTCACGCACAAGGCCTTTAGAGAGCTCGCGAAGTTGGATTTGGATGAAGAAGACGCCTGCGAGATACTGTCTGGCTTGACGGTGGATGAGTTTCCGGGCGTGCAAAGTCCGGGCATGCAGGCGAGTGGGGGTAGGGTTTCAAACCGACGGTTGTGGCAATCGCACTCAAGGTGAAAGTCCTGCTGCGCGACGAGTGTATCGTCCTCGATTTCTTTCCCTGAAGACCAGTCATGGAGCCGACGAAAAAGGCGGTTAAGACTACTGCGACGAGCGCTCCGAGCTCCACGAGCAGTCTCCTCCGACGCGTGCCCTTCTTGTGGCGCAAAGCTGACCGAGAAGCGCGGTTCGCTTGCTCTGCCAATCAACGGCGAGCAAGCAGTGGTGCCTGCAGCATTACATCTGGTCTGCCCGCGATGCGGAGAAACCCTTCCTCCGATCTGGTGATGACAAAAGGCTGCGCGAGGATGCGATCGCGCCACTATCGCAACCAGCACGGGGCTGCTTTGCGCCGACGAAATCCGTGCGCTTCGGCGCGTAACGGACTCACTCAGTCCGATTTCGCCAGGTTACTCAGGCTTGGCGCGAATACGCTATCTCGATGGGTAGCGGGGCGTAATCTGCAGACCGCTGCCATGGCTATCCTGCTAAGATTGATTGGCGACCTGCCGGGCAGCATCAGGTACTTGCGCGAGCGGGCCGCCTCATGAGTCTCCCTCTGCTTCGAAACCGAACGGGGCGACTGGAGGCACGCACCGCGATTCGCTGGAGGCGTGGCGCTCTGATCAGCGGCCGGCCGCGGGTCGTTCCTCGGCCGAGGCACCGTCTAGATCGTCGACCAGCTTGCGGCAAATCTCATCCAGCTCCTTGGGCATGGTCCTGCCGATCGTGGTGAAAAACTTGGCCGCCGATTCCATCTCCGCGTGCCACTCGGAGTTGTCTACCGCGAGCACGCGCCGAATCGAATCGGGTGAGATCTCAAGGCCGGTGAGATCGATATCTGCCGCGTGCGGAACGATACCGACCGGGGTCTGCACGCCCTCAGCGCGTCCGTTGACCCGGTCCACGATCCACTTGAGCACGCGCATGTTCTCGCCGTAGCCAGGCCAGAGGAAATTGCCCTCTGAATCCTTGCGGAACCAGTTGACGAGGAAAATCTTGGGCGGGCGCGAGATGTTCTGGCGCATGGCAAGCCAGTGGCCGAAGTATTCGCCCATGTTGTAGCCGCAGAACGGCAGCATCGCCATCGGATCGCGTCGGAGCACGCCGACCGCTCCTGCAGCAGCAGCCGTCGTTTCCGAGCCCATCGTCGCGCCCATGAAAACGCCGTGTGTCCAATCGTGCGATTCCATGACGAGCGGCACCGTCGAGGCGCGGCGCCCGCCGAAGATGATCGCAGAGATCGGCACGCCCTGCGGATTGTCGGCCATCGGCGAAATGGCCGGATTGTTGGTCATCGGCGTGGTGAAGCGGCTATTGGGATGCGCGGCCTTGTCCTTGGAGCCTTTGCTCCAGGCATTGCCCTTCCAATCGACCAGGCCTTCGGGCGGTTCGGTATCCATCCCTTCCCACCAGACGTCGCCGTCGGAGGTCATCGCGACGTTGGTGAAGATCGAATCGTGTCCGACCATCTTCATTGCGTTGAGGTTGGACTTGTAGCTGGTGCCGGGCGCGACGCCGAAGTAGCCCGCCTCGGGATTGACCGCCCACAGGCCGCCGTCGGGGCCGACGCGCAGCCACGCGATGTCGTCACCTACCGTGGTGACCTTCCAGTCCTTGAAGGCGGGAGGCGGCGTCAGCATCGCGAGGTTGGTCTTGCCGCAGGCGCTGGGGAAGGCCGCCGCGATGTAGGTTTTCTCGCCCGTTGGGCTCTCGAGGCCGAGGATCAGCATGTGCTCAGCGAGCCAGCCCTCGGTCTTGCCGAGCCAGCTCGCGATCCTGAGCGCGAAGCATTTCTTGGAGAGGAGTGCGTTACCGCCGTAGCCGCTGCCGATCGACCAGATGGTGTCGTCCTGCGGGAAATGGCAGATGAGGCGGCGGTCGGGGTTGACGTCGAGCGTGCAATGCAGCCCCTTGTTGAACTTGCCCGACGGGCCCAGCTGATCGAGCGCCTGCTTGCCCATCCGCGTCATGATCCGCATGTTGAGAACGACGTAGAGACTGTCGGTCAGCTCAATTCCCACGCGCGAGAACGGTGAGCCGAGCGGGCCCATCACGTAGGGTACCACGTACATCATGCGCCCGCGCATCGAGCCGTCGAGCATCGCTCGCATCCGCGCGTACATCTCGTCAGGCGCCGACCAGTTATTCGTCGCGCCGGCTTCTTCCTTGGTCGGTGTGCAGATGAAGGTCAGTTGCTCGGTACGTGCAACATCGTTGGGGTTCGAGCGATGCAAATAGCAGTTGGGGCGCTTCTCGTGGTTTAGCGGCAGCAACGCGCCTGAATCAACTGCCCGTTTCGTCAGCCGATCGCGCTCTTCAGCGGAGCCGTCGCACCAAACAACACTCTCAGGCCGAGTGAGGCGGGCGCACTCATCGACCCACTCCACCAGTGCGGCATTTTGAATCATCGAGTTTTTCGTGCGCGAATCTTGCGTCACAGATTGAATCTCCGTCGTAACTGGGCGATCGGCGGTTACCCTTCAATCCCACTCGGCCATTCGATGAAAATTGCAGAGCTATGAACCGCGAGTGAATCGTCTTTACATTAGTAATGTATCATGGTCAAGCTGCGGAGTATAAGCTTGACTTCACGAATCGAGTCGCTGCCCGTCGCCGGCTAATTTTCCAATACGAAGGCGTCCGCGGCGCATAAAAGACGAAGCCTCGGGCATTGCCGAGGCTTCGATTCATGGGTGTGTAGGTGCCCGCTCAATAGGCGGAACTTTTGCGCGTCGATTCAATCAGGCGCTGGAGTTCTTCTTCGCTGAAGCCAGCGAGCAACCGCGCCTCGCGCGCGATCGTCAGAATCAGGCCGTCGTCGACCGCGATATCTTCCTGTGCGCGGCGTCCGCCGCGGAAGTTGAAGACCTCGTCCACCATCTCCTGGAACGCCTGCGCGCGTGCGAGGCGGTCGGGGTCGCCCTCCGTCAGCTTGCGCATCCATTTGGAGCCCATGCGCACGTGCGTGATCTCGTCGGCCAGCACGTAATCGACGGCGCGCTCGATAACCTCGTCGCCGTTTCGCTGCGCGATCCGTATCAGCTGATCGAAAACGTCGCAGGCGAGACCCTCGAGCCCACGATTGATCCCGGCGACGCGCGCGGCCGGATCATCCGCCTGGGTGCATCGCCAGAGGATTTCGGTCTCGACGTATTCGCCCGGCTTGGCGCCCATGTACTCGACCAAGCGTTGGAAGATTTCCGCGTGGCGTGACTCGTCCCACACCTGGCGCGCCATGTCGAGCTGGAACTCCCATGGCGCATCGGGGAAATCGAACAGCGTGCGGCCCGCGGCTTCCATCGCCTGCAGCTCGCCCGTGTAGATTCCGTGGAGACGCGCGCGCAGCGCTTCCTCATCGAAGGGCAGGGGACGCGCGTCCATACCTTGCTCGTCGCGAATCTCGCGCGCTTGGCGCGAGCGCACGACGATCCAGTCATCGGGGCGGGCAAGGCGATCAACTGGGATACATTTTTGCATGAGTCAAAACTCCGATTCGCTCAGTAAGCGGCGCTCTTGCGAAATCCCTTGACGAGGCGATCGATCTCCTCCTCGGTGAAGCCGGCGAGCAGGCGCGCCTCGCGCGCGATCGTGATACTCCGATCGATCTCGAATTCCTTTTCGCCGATGCGTTGCTTGACGTGCTCGGCGTTTTCGACGAAGGTGCGCCCGTTGCCAAAGTTGAAAACGTCGTCGATACTGTCCTGGAAGGCCTGCGCGCGCTTGAGGCGCTCCGGGTCGCCCTCGGTCAGCTTGCGCATCCACTTTGAGCCCATGCGCACGTGCGTGATTTCGTCGGCCAGCACGTAATCGACGGCCCGCTCGATCACTTCGTCACCCATGTTCTGGGCGAGGCGAATCAACTGCTCGAAGACGTCGCAGGCGAGACCCTCGAGACCGCGATTGATCCCCGCGACACGCGCGGCCGGGTCCTCGGCCTGCGTGCATGACCACAGCACTTCGCCCTCGGGGAACTCGCCATAGTAGGAGCCGACGTACTCGAGCAGTTTCATGTAGATTTCCGCGTGGCGCGATTCGTCCCAAACCTGGCGCGCCATATCGAGCTGGAACTCCCACGGCGCGTCGGGGAAATCGTAGAGCGTGCGGCCCGCCGCTTCCATCGCTTGGAACTCGCCCGCGCAGATTCCATGCATGCGCGACTTGAGGAAGTCGTCTTCGTACGGCATCGGGCTGTTGGGCGTGATGCCCTGCTCGGCGCGCGCATTGCGCACGCGATCCGAGCGCAACAGGATATGATCCTCGGGGCGGGCCAGCTTATCGACTGCGATCATTCTCTCCATTCGTCGCGCTCCTTTATCTCGACCACGCCGAGCGGCGGCCGGTCAGATCGTTTGCTTCGCGCATCGTCCATTCGCCGGCCGGGTTCTGGCCGAGGCGAAATTGGAACTTCACCGGCGGCGTGCCGGGTAATCGTACCTTCAAGAAGAAATGCCTCGCTATCCGCGCGCCACCAATGTACTCGATCTTATCATGGCGTTCTGGGGCAATCGCGGCGGCGAGCGTCTTCAGGTCGTCGTAGGCTTGCGGCTCGGTCATCGCCTTCGCCGCGTCGATATCGCCGCGCATCAATGCATGGATGAAATGATCGGCGGCTTCGCGCACCTCGGGCGGCTGCTCGACGATCTTGCCGATCGGCTGCGGGCCCATTACATTCTCGCGAAATCCGAGGTCAGCCATTGCTGGTCGTCTCCCGCCGCGCATTGGCGAGCGTCGGCACGTCGCTCCATGGCGAGCGCTTGCCCGAGAGATCCTCGAGCGACGCGAGCCGCCAGCCGCCATCGTC
>JASHPB010000060.1 GCA_030038355.1 Candidatus Binataceae bacterium | reverse complement strand
CCGCGCGAAAGAACGTCGCGACTTTTTTCGGCGAGGCGCCCAACTGGACGCTGAAGCATCGCGATCTCTACGAGGGCTTCGACGAGCGCGGCGTCGATCGGATGTTCCTGGATCTGCCCGAGCCCGGGCGCGCACTTGGCGTCGCGTCGGAGGCTCTCCGTCCCGGCGGCGTGCTGATCTGTTACGTGCCGACAACGGTGCAGCTCAAAGAGACGGTTGACGCGCTCCAGGAGCGCGCCGATTTCGGTGAGATCGAGAGCTTCGAGACGATGCTCCGCAACTGGCAGGTGAAAGGGATGAGCGTGCGGCCGCATTTTCGGATGGTCGCGCACTCGGCGTTCATCATCGTCTCGCGCCGGCTCGCGAGCGACAGCCTGCCGTCCAAGGTTATCGAGTTGCCAATTCCACCGCTGCCCGCCGAGCAGCCCGATCCCAACGGCGACGATGAGCCACCGGACGAGACCGCCTAGGCTCACGCCGCGCTCGCTTACAATAGGAGCGTCGCGGTCTGGAGTGCGCGGGCCCGATTCATCGAGCCCGTCGAACGAAAGGTCGCCGTTTTCGGATCGAAGATTTCCGCCGTGTTGAGCGGGCGGCCTACCGCATCTTGATTAACACCGCCAAAGCCGCCCGTGATCAGCACTTCGCCCGCCAGCTTGCCCGTCGCGAAGAGTGTGGCGCTCTGCCCGGCGCGGGCAAAGTTCATCGAGGGATTGCATTTCGTCGCCGTGGCGCTGAACCCGCCGACGCAAACGAATTGCATATCGGCCGGGTCGAAAATCTCGGCCGAGTTGCTGATCTCGCCCGATGCTCCCGAGAGCGCCCCCGCCGCCATCACGACCGAGCCGTCGAATCCCCCGGCGAGCAGCACGCGGCCATCTGCAAGTTCAGTCGCGCTCTGCAGCATACGGGCTTCGTTCATAAAGCTCGACAGCAGGAGGAACTGCCCCGAAGACGCATCGTAGATTTCGGCGGAACTGTCCTTGAGGAAAAAGCCGGCGCCTCCGCCACCGCCGGCGATCAGAACGTCACCCGCGAGCGGTCCCGCGGTGAAAAGCGTCGCGGTGTGAGCGGCGCGCGCGTGATCCATCGGCGCGGCCTGGGTGATCGTGTTGGTGGCCGGATCATAGAGGTCGGTGGAATTGGTCGTATCGCCGGAAAGATCGGTCACACCGCCGGCGATCAGGACCTTGCCGCTCGGCAACAGCGTCGCCGTCTGAAACGCGCGCCGATCGCTCATCGAGGTCACGACATCGGAGAACTTGCCGCTCGCTGGATCGTAGAGTTCGGCGCTATCAAGAATGTTGCCGTGGTTATCAAGTCCGCCCGCGATCAGCACCTTGCCATTTCCGAGCGTGGTCGCGGTGAAGCCCATCCGCGCCGCATTCATCGAAGCCGTCGCTGAGAACTTGCCCGAGCCCTCGTCGAAGAGGTCGGCGCCTGTGAGCACGCTTCCTGACAACGTCAGCGCAAGGTTATTGATCGTCGCCGCTCCGCTGAATCCACCGGCGAGCAGAACTTTGTCGCCGCCCACGATCGCCGCCGCGGCGTCACCCGCGCGTCCGTCGGTCATCGGTCCGGTCGGCAGGAATTTCTCACGCGATGGATCGTAGAACTCCGCCGCCGCGAGACTCTGGTCGAGACGACCCGCGCCGCCCGCGATCAAGACGTCGCCGGCCGCGGGCGCGTATATCGAAGCAGACTGAAGGTTTGAAGTTTGATCGGAGAAGGCCGCGTCAGACGATGGCGGCGCTGAAGAATCCTGGTTGATGCAGCCTTGGGCAGCTAGTGCGCCGACGATCGCCAACACGGCGACCGATGCTCTGGTGAACAAAAAAGAACTCCCACGCACGATGCTTCTCTCCCCATAGCTCTCCCCCGGGGCTCCTGCGCAGCAGTGCCTTGCCCGCGCGGCTATGGACAGATCAACTGAAAAGGGCTCTGACCCCGCCCGCGTCGCTACGCAACAACATCCTACGCCCCCGGCTAGTGGTGGAAAAGGCCACTAAAAAAGTGCCCGATCGCACCGAATACATCCGACGACGACGGGCTGGCTGTGGCCACTGGCGCCGCCGGCGATGGCACCGTTGCCGGTCCGGGCGAGGCGGACTCAGGCAGGCGCGCGGGCGCGGACGCGAGCACGCCGCCATGAATCGGGCACATCTCGGTCGGCGCAGTGCCGATAAGGAACGGCAGCGATACCCGGCGGGGGCAGGCCGAGGTTGCAAGGCCGCCGCTTTCCGGATCGATCGTCGCCATCGTGATTCCAGATGGCTCGGGGAAATCCTCGGGATCGGCGGGCGCAGAGTCCACCATGAATTGCACCCATGCCGGCAGCGCCGCCTGCGCACCAGTCAGCCCGATCGTCTGCGGCTCATCGAAACCGACCCATACGCCGCAGACGAGCTTCGGCGTGTAACCGACAAAGTACGCGTCCCTGTAATCCTGCGTCGTACCCGTTTTGCCGGCGGCCGGGAAATCGAGGCCAAGGCGGCCCGAAGTTGCGCCCGTGCCATAGCGCAGGACTGCCTTGAGCGCGCCAGTTATCAGGTAGGCGACGGCGGGCCTGATTACCCGCTCGGACACATCTTGATGGTGGTAAATCTCGTGGTCCTTCGCATCGACCACCGACTCGACAGCGTAAGGCTCGGCCAGAATTCCTTCGCTCGCAAATGCCTGGTACGCGCCAACCAACTCGAGCAGCGTGACTTCGTCGGCGCCGATTGAGATCGGCAATACCGCGGGAAGACTGGCGGTGATACCAAGGTCATGCGCGGTCCGCACAATTCTTCCCGGCCCGAGACGATTTCCAACGAACGCGGTCGGCACGTTGAGCGATTCGATCAGTGCCTCCGCAACGGTCACTTGCGGCTGATAGGTATGCTCGTAGTTCGCTGGCGTCCAGCCGTTGAACGACATCGGCTCGTCGGGAAGCACCGAGGCGAGAGTGAGCGGCGGTGAGAAAGGCGCGCGCGAGGGATCGAGCGCCGACAAGTACACGATCGGTTTGAACGCCGAGCCGGGCTGGCGCTCCGCGAGCGCGGCGCGATTGAACTGGCTCTCGGAGTAGTCGCGCCCGCCAACCATCGCCTCGATCGCGCCGCTCTCAGCGTCGAGCGCGACCAGCGCACTCTCGAGTCTCTGTTTCGGATCGGCGCGGCGCAGCGAGCGCCGAGTCTTCTCGAGCCGCGCCAGGTTGTCGTTGACCGCGGCAGCGGCGCCGCCCTGCATCACGGTATCGAGCGTCGTGTAAACTTTGAGCCCGGCGAAGTTTCCGTTGAAGCCGGGAATATGGGCAACGAACGCCGTGACGTAGTCGGTGAAATACGGCGCGCGCCGCAGGCCGGGCGGCTTCACAACCGTAAGCGGGGTCGCGACCGCGGTGCGATATTGGTCCTCATCGATCACGCCTGCGCGGAACATCCCGCCAAGCACCGTGTTGCGCCGGATAACGCAAGCATCGGGATGACGCCGCGGATCGTAAGCAGTCGGCGCTCGCACCATTCCGATCAACACGGCGGCCTCAGCAGGAGTGACCTCGGCCAGATCCTTGTTGAAGAAGAGACGCGCCGCCTGCGGCATCCCCTCGATCGGCGTGCCGTCGTACGAGCCCATATCGACGTCGTTGATGTAGCGCTCGAGGATATCGTTTTTGCTGAGGCGAATTTCGAGCACCACTGCAACCGCTAGCTCGCGGAACTTGCGCCCGAAAGAGCGCTCGTGTCGCGCCATGAAAGTCCGTGCGAGTTGCTGGGTCAGTGTGCTCGCACCCTCGGCTAGGCGATGCGTCCTCAGGTCGATTATCGCGGCCTCGATGATGCGAATCGGATCGATTCCGGGATGGTAATAAAAGAAGCGGTCCTCGGTGGCGAGCAGACCCTTGACCAGATAGGGCTTGAGATCGCCGAGGTTCACCTCGACCCGCTCGGCGGGAGTGCCGGGCATCAGGCGGCCGATCACCTCGGGCTCGAGCATCGCATCTCTCATGGCAACGCCATACGAATCGGCGACACCGGCGACCCGCGTGCCATCGAGCACGACGCGCACGAGACGCGCCGGATAATCCCTCGCGCCGAGCCGGAACGAGCGCACGTAGATATCAACCACCCGCGGTGAGTTCGAGTACTCACCGGGAACGGCCGCCTGGGCGTTTGCCGAATAGCTGAGTTGATTCAGGCGGTCGAAGAGGCCGATCCGCTCGACATCATCACCGACGCGAATCGGCGCCGGCGCGGAATAAATCGCCGAGGTCAGCGCCGCTTGGCGCTGCTCGATCATCGTGGAAATCTCGCCGTAAAGCTGGGCCAGATAGAAGCCGAATCCGAACAGCCCGAGCAGCATCGCGCCGAGGGCGAGATAGCGCACACGCCATCCGCGGATTCGCCATTCGCGCCGCGGCTGCGGCTTTTTCCCCTTCGCCGCTTTGCCTCCACCACCCATCGTGATCGTTCTAGTTCAAGCGCTCTCCGCGTGGGCGAGTAGCGGGGACGTCCGAACCGCGTTCGCCCAATCCGTCGCGTATCCCGCCCTCTCCCAACCTTCCAGGCCTCCGCGCAGGACCTTGACGTTCGTGATACCCGAGTGAATCAGTTGCCGCGCCGCACGGGCGCTGGATGCTTCGTTCATTGATGTGCAGTAGGTGACGACGTCCTTGCCAGGCGGAATCACCTTGATCCAGCCGACCAGATCATTGGGCGTGGCGCGTATCGCGCCGCCGACCATTTTTTCTTCGGGCGCCTTGCTCTCATCGAGCACAACCACGTTGCCCGCGTCGATCATTTTCTTCAGATCGGCAGGCTCGATTCGTTCGGCCTCGGCGAGGGTCGATTCTTCGTGCATAATCGGCACCTAGCATTCAAGACAGTTTGGCAGCACCGCCTCGTAGTTCTGAAACAGCAGGCTGTTCTCGGTCTGCCGCGCCTCGCGCACAAGAGGCTCGATCTTATGCCAGACGCGAATCGCGTCGCCGGTGGGCAGGATTTCTTCCGGCCTGATCAGCTTGCTGCGCACGAGGTGCCCGATGCGATCGTAGAATCCTCCCACGCGCTGCAGCGCGCGCTCGGCAGGTTGGCCGCGGCCATCCGCGATGAAATCCCTCCAGTTTGTGATCGGAAGCTTGTGCAGCAGAAAAAGCTGATGGTCCTGGAATTCGCGGCTATGCCCGATCTGAAAGAGGTCGGAGGTCAGATGCAGGTAACGATCCTTGGCGGCCTGCCGGAGCTCGATGACGACGAAGATCGAGCCTGCCACGATCGCAACGGCCGACAGGCAATTGGCGATCGTGCTGATAATTTCCCAATGGAGCGCGGGATTCACCTAAATAACGTTAACCGCGCGGCGGGATGCGATCCATCGGCCGCAGCGGGCCTTCGGGGAGCTACTGCTTGTAGCCGAAACGCCGCAACATCGCGCGCCGCTCGGCCTGCTCCGCCTCGCCCTCGACGCCCTTCGGCGACGACCCGTCGATTACGCCGAGCACGCCGCGACCTTCGCCTTCCTCGGCGACGATCACGGCCAGCGGATTGGCCGTCGCGCAAAAGATTGTGCAAACCTCGGTTACGGACTTGATCTGATTCAGCACGTTGACGGGAAACGCGTTGCCCAAGAGCACGACAAAGACGTGGCCCGCGCCGATCGCCGTCGCCGCCGCGACCGCGCTCTGCTCGAGAGCGGTATCGGTGCCGGTATGCCGCACCAGGCAGGGGCCGGAAGCCTCGTTGAAGGCGAAGCCGAACTTGATCCCGGGCACGGCCTGCACGAGCGCTTCGTAGACATCCTCGACCGTCTTGATGAAATGCGCCTGGCCGACGATGAGGTTGGCGTCGGCCGGCTTCGATAGCTTGATTGTCTTGAGCTCCATACGTTGATGCTCCCCGCTTCGAGGCCTACGATGATAGGCAAGCGGACGCGCCGCCGAAAGCGCGGCGCCGCGGAGGGGTGGTGGCTAGCAAAGTGGTTGAGCGGCCGCGGGCCGCGCCTTTACCGGCATACTTCTATCGGCTGTCACAGCGAGCCCAGCGCATCTACCTGACCAGCGATTCGATCGAGCGGTTCGACCTCGCGCCGAGTCCCGCCGCGCGGCGCACGCTCGAATCGCTGATGACGGCTCTGGCAGCGGACGATACCGCCCGCGTCAACACGCTCGCGCGCGTGCTCGCGGCCGAAGTATGCCGATTGCTCGGAGTTCCTCCGCTCGCGGTCGAGGTACGCGGCGTGCGCCCGCATAACGCGCGCGGCGAATTGCACGGGCTCTTCTACCCTTACGATCGCGCGCGACGCACGCCGCCGCATGTCATTCTCTGGATGCGCACGGCGCAGCGACACGACGTAGTGAAGCCGCGGACCTTCGTGCGAACCCTGATGCATGAGATAGGTCACTATCTCGATTACTCACTGCTCCGCCTGGACGATTCGTTCCACACCTCCGGATTCTTCAAGCGCGAGTCGTCGCTCGTGCGCGCGCTGCTCGGCCCCGCGCAGATGACGCTTGACACCATGCCCGCCGTTCCCGATAGGTAATTGCGCGAGGCGCGCCGGGCGAGCGCTCTCAGAGCGTGCGCGATTTCGAACGGCGGCATCGGCGGGAGAGCATGGCGATCGCTATGGGACTGTTCGACCGGGGCAAGGATCCGCAATCGGATCAAAACGACAAGTTCGCACAGTTGGCGGGCCGCATTGAAGCGCTCGCCGACAGGTTGCATCGGCATGCCGCGATGTGCCGATATCCGCAGATGGCCAAGGTGGTTGATGAGCTTGCGACTCAGCAGGACCGTCATGTGAAGTCCTTCAAGAGTTCGCTCGCCGACCGAAATCTCTGGCCGCGGCCGCCCGCAGCGCTCGCCCATGAGGGATCGAACGATTGGGGGCGCCTCTCCGGCGACCTCAACGAGCTCGCCACGGTCGGCGACGAGTTGCATCGCGAGGCCATCAGATGGGAAGGAGTCGATCGCACCGTGGCTGCAGCTCTCGATCGCGCGGGTGACGAGGACGCGGATTACGAGGCCGAGCTGCGCAAGGTCGCCCTCAAGTGCGACCCGCAGGCTCTCGACTGATCACAGATAGCGATGCAGGCCGCGGCGTTCGAGTTCTTCGATCACCTGGCCGAGACGCGGCGCATGCTCGCGATGCGCGATCAGGATGGCGTCGCCGGTATCCACCGCGACGATGTCGCTGACGCCGAAAAGCACCATCAGGCGCGAGTCGGAATGAGCGAGGTAGCGCTCGGCCTCGAGTGCGATCACGTCGCCGCGCTCGACCGCACCTGACTTGCCGCCTAGCGCTGTCAGCAGGCCCTGCCACGAGCCGACGTCATGCCAGGCAAATCGCGCGCGCACTCCGAGCACGCGCCGGCTGTTCTCGACCACGACGCGATCGAAGGAATCGAATTTGAGTTTTCGATACTCGCGGGTGAGCGCAGCGTGCGACGCGGAAGTTGCCATCCTCGTCGCGGCAGCTTCGAGAGCCGGCGCATGCACGGCGAGCTCGCGCGAGAGCGTGCGGGTCGACATCACGAACATGCCGGCGTTCCAGAGATACTTGCCCGACGCGACCATCCTGCGCGCCCGCGCCAGCGCAGGCTTCTCGATGAAACGCGCCACCTTGAATCCCTGGCCCACCACCGAGCCTATTTGCTGATAGCCGTAGCCAGGTTCCGGCCGCGTCGGCGGCACGCCGATGACGACGATCGCGTCGTGCTCCGACGCGAGCCTGGTGGCGCTCGCGATCGTCGCGCGGAATCCCGAGGCCGGTTCGATGAGATGGTCCGCCGGCATCACCGCGATCATGCCGTCGCCGAGGCGTCGGCGAATCACCGCCGCTCCGTATGCGATCGCAACCGCGGTGTTGCGACCGATCGGCTCGACCACCAGATTAGGCACGGGAATCTTGCCCGAGATTTCAAGGCGGAAGGCTTTCTCATGCGATGCGGCGACGAGTACGAATATTCGCTCGCGCGGGATCAGCGGCTGAAGGCGCGAGATCGTCGCGGCGAGCAGCGAGGTCTTGCCGTCGGGAGCGAACAGCGGCTTGGGGCGAGCCTCGCGGCTCGCCGGCCAGAAACGAGTGCCGCGGCCGCCCGCGATGATGAGCGCCGACGCCGGTGCGCAAGCGCGCTTGACGGGCAGGCCTCGCGCTCGATCAGATCGCGCCAAGCTCCCTCAGCTTCGATTCGAACATCGCGCGGATTTCATTCAAGCGCGCCTCGGTCGGCGCCTCGAAGCGCAGCACCAACGCCGGCTGGGTGTTCGACGCGCGCACCAGCCCCCATCCGTCGCGGAACTTGACCCGCACGCCGTCGACATCGATCGTCGGGTAGCGGCGCGCGAAAAACTCGGCGGCGCGGCGCACTACTTCGAACTTCCGCTCGTCGGGGCAGTCGAGCCGGATCTCTGGCGTAAAGCAGCTCCGCGGCAAATCGGCGAGGATCGCACCCAAGCCGCGACCCTCGTTGTTGATGATCTCGAGCAGGCGAAACGATGCGTAGATCGCGTCGTCGAAGCCGTAGTAGCGGTCGGCGAAAAACATGTGCCCGCTCATCTCGCCGGCGAGCGCCGCCTGCTCCTCGCGAAGCTTGCTCTTGATAAGAGAATGCCCGGTTTTCCACATCAGCGGCCGCCCGCCGTGGCTCGCGATGTCGTCGTACATGCGCTGCGAGCATTTCACTTCGCCGATGATCGTCGCGCCGGGCCGTGCCTTCAAAATCGCGCGCGAGAACGCAACCATCAGCTCATCGCCCCACACGATGCGTCCTTGCTCGTCGACCGCGCCGATCCGATCTGCGTCGCCGTCGTACGCGATTCCAACCGTCGCCTTGGTTTTGCGCACGGTATCGACGAGGTCGCGCATGTTGGCCTCGACCGTCGGATCGGGATGATGATTCGGAAAGCGGCCGTCCATCTCGGTATAGAGCTCGACCACCTCGATTCCCAGCTTGCGCATGAGCGGCACAGCCACCGCGGCGCCGCATCCGTTGCCGCCATCGACGACAATCTTAAGCCCACGCCGAAACGTGAATTGCTTCGCGACGTAGTCGGCGTAGTCGGGAATCACTGCTCGTGCGCTCAGCTTGCCCGGCGCGGCGGAGCGCACATAGTCGCCGCCGTCGATAATCTCGCGCAGCGCCTGGATCTCCGCGCCGTGGATCGTGGTCGAGCCAATACCGAGCTTGAAACCGTTGTACTCGGCGGCGTTGTGACTGCCGGTGATCATGAGGCCGCCGTCCATCCTCCAGTGAAGCATCGAGAAGTAGAGCAGCGGCGTCGGCACCACGCCGATATCGACCACGTTGATTCCGCTCGGCAGCAAACCTTCGATCATCAGGTCGCGGAGCGCGTCTGATGTGAGGCGGCAATCACGGCCAAGCGTGATCGTGCGCTTGCCGGCGCGCGTGAGCAGCGTCGCGTAGGCACGGCCCAGGTTGACGACGAACTCGTCGTCGAAGTCGTTCTCCACCACGCCGCGGATGTCGTATTCGCGAAAGACTTGCGGATTCATGGAT
>JASHPB010000059.1 GCA_030038355.1 Candidatus Binataceae bacterium | reverse complement strand
AGCCCGGGGTCGGCCTGAATCACCTTGAGGGTGACGCTCTTTGGCGGCGTCACGTTGAGCGGCGTGGTTTCGTAGAACTCCACTTCGACTTCCAAGTTGGGCGTGAGGTAGCCGACTACGTCTTCGATCAGATCCTTGGGAATCGTGATCTGCTCGTAGTTCTCGGTGTTCATGAAGTGGTAGTCGTCGCCGTCCTGGTACAGGAACTGCATCGTATGCTGACTCAGGATGACGCGCTCCACGCGATCTTCGGAGCGGAAGCGCTGCTCGGTCTGCGAGCCGGTTTTGATGTTGCGGAGCTTGGTCTGCACCATGCCGCGCCAGTTACCGGGCGTGATGTGCGTGATGGTCATCACGCGCCAAAGGTCCTTGTTGTATTCCAGCACCATCCCGGCGCGAAGCTGCGTGGCTTGAATCAGCATGATCGAAACACTCTTGAAGCGAAGGTTAAGTAAATAATTTTACGAGACGGCGAAATGCGCGGCAAGGAGACGTCACGGGTAGCCGCCCGGCGGCGCCGAAGGCGTGGCGCCATAGCGATATGACGAGCGATAGTTGTTGAAGGTCGTGATGCCGCTGCCCCCCGGTGCGAGCGAGGTCTCGACGAAGTCGTTGCCGAGCCCATATGCGCGAATCGAAGCGTTCTGCGTACTGAGCCGCGTGAAGACCACGTCAAAACTCGAATAGGGTCCCGGCTTCAAGCTGATTGGCGCGGCGAGACGACCATCGAGGTAAACCCCGGCTCTCCTCACGCGCCCTGATATGTCTCCGAGCACTTCGAAGCTTCCCGGACGTCCGGGCACGGGGCTAAGCGAAACGATCGTTATCTGCGTATTGCCGAGGCCGCTCAGCCGCCGCGTCGGCTCGCTCGGGCCCATCGTCGAGTAGCCCGCCGGCGGTATCTCGGCCGTGTTGGAAGCCGAATCGTCCGCGTCCGATGGCGGCGAAGGTAGCTCGGTGGAAGAATCAGGCGCCGCTCCCGGCAGCGATGACGCAGACTCCGCAGCGGCACTCGCAGCGCCCGACCTAACCAATGCGCTCGCCTCGCGGCCTTCGACGTCAGTCACCTGTATCGTTTCATCCGGCGGCGGACTCTCGATCTTGAACTGGAAGTTGACGCGCTGCCGCCCGGGTACGCCCGCGACATTGATATCCTTGCGCTTGCTGCCACCATCGTAGACGCCAGCGTCTTTCAAATCGGTGCCCTCCAGGAAGCCCTTGACCAGGACGAAGTCGCCGTCCGGTGTGCTCGATTCGATTACCACTTTTGGCGGCGCTGGTGCTTCGCGGCCCGTCGCAATGCGCGGCTCGCCTGAAGCGCTCGGCCAAGACGCGACACCAGTGGGAGCTTTGACCTGGGGCACGTCCTTTTCGAGCAGGGCGATTTGCGTCTTCACCGAGCCCCACTCCGCGGTGATCACCGGCGATGCTCCCTTGGCAGCAGCGTCTACCTTCGCCTGGTCACTCACGATTGTCGCCATTGCACGCCCTGCGCCGACGCGGTCACCTCTCTTCAGAGCATTAGCGAGCGACTGTGCGCTGCTCGCGAGCTCTGCGGTCGGCGCAAGCAGCGGTCCGCCGGTGGATGTATCGGCGGACGCGGAGTTGAGCGAATTGAGCATCACGAACGCCGCGTCGGCGAGCTGCGATGCGCGCTCCGCCAAATCCTCAGCCCGCGCCAATGACGAGGCGATGACAAATGCGATCGCCAGCATCACGGCAGCGAGCCGCGTGCCGCCGGTTGCAAGACTCCAGACCCTCAATCCCGCCAGTCCTTCAGGGCATCTGCTGCCGATAGCGCTCTGCTGTCTGTTTGATTTGGCGGCCGAGGCGTATGAAAACCTCGCCTTCGTTGTAAGTGAAGAGCAGCAGCGCGCCGCCCGCGCCGATAAGCAAGCCCAGGATAAAAGCACCCATAACTTTTGCCCTCCAATTAGTGGCTGATTATATCCTCTTCATCGCGTGCAATTAACTATGGCGGCAACCCGCTGTTCCGTCGTGGCCGGATTTGTTAGAAAATTTTATTGTCGCCGAGTTTTGTCCGGCTGCCAAAAACGTGGCACATCCCGAGTCGAATATCAGCCCTGCGCCGACTGATACAGCAAGCGTCATGCCGAGTGCGGATTATATCGCCGCGACTGAGGCCGTCGGCGTGCGCGTACTCGGCGAGCGCCGCGTCGTCCGCGTCGTCGGGGATGACCGCGTTTCGTTCTTCCACGGGATGTGCAGCGCCGACGTTAAGGGTGCGGTACCGGGTACGATCCTGCCGGCGCTCTTCCTGACCGAGCACGCGCACCTGATCGCTGACTTCTTCATCTGGGTCACGAAAGACGCGCTCCTGCTCGATATCGACGATGCAGCGTGGAGGCGTTCGCGGGCGCATCTGGAGCGCCTGATCGTCGCTGACGACGTGGAGTTCGAGGAATCCGAAGCGAGCCGAGTCGTCGATCTCGAGGGAGCGCGCGCGCACGACGCAGCGTCGATGTTGGCGAGCGATGCCTCGTCGCTCGGCGAGTGGCGCTTTGTCGAATCAGCCGACGCGTTGATCGGTAACCTGCCGCGCCTTGGCGGACCGGCATTCACGATTCTCGTTGCCGGAAATCGTGCCGAGGCAATCGTTGAGCGAATCGCGAGCGGCGTGCCCGGCGGGCGAAGGATCAACGACGACACGGCCGAGATTCTTCGCATCGAAAACGGCATCGCGCGCGCCGGCGTCGACACTGCCGACCAGACAATCGCGCTCGAGGCGCGTATGAACCGCGCGATATCTTTCAACAAGGGATGTTACCTCGGGCAGGAAACCATCGAACGCGCGACGGCGCGCGGCGGTCTAAAGAAGAAGCTTTTCGGTCTGAAATTCGCCGGCGGCAGGATTCCTGAACGCGGCGCGGCGGTCAAGCTTGACGGAAAAGCGGTCGGCCGCGTGAGCAGCACCGCACTCTCGCCGCGCTTCGGAGCAATCGGGCTAGCGATACTGCATCATAGCGCCTGGCAGCCGGGGACCGCGCTCGGCGTCGGGGGCTGCGCGGCAATCGCGAAAGTTGGTGAGCTGCCGTTCAAATCCCGCACCTGAGTGTTAGATTGAATCAACCTTTTTCGCATCGCATGTGAATACTAAGGAGTCGTAAAGATGGCCAATGTGCTTGGAAAACGGTACATGTGCGAGCATTGTGGAACTGAGGTGCTATGCAACAAGGCCGGCACCGGAGAGTTGGAGTGTTGCGAGGTTCAGATGAAAATCAAGGAGGCCAAGCCGCTTCCTTCATCTGACTGAGGTATCGGGCAACACGCGCACGCGCAGGCGGGGATGAGGTGATTGCTACACGTGACGCCTGGAAAGGCTGACCTGGTTTTGCACGAGGGCGCCGTCCTGGGGCATCCGGGCAGCGACTCGGTGGCGGTGGGCGGCGGATTCATAATCGCGCACGGCTCATACTCCGAACTCAAATCGCTCGTCGGTCCGCGAACTCACCTGGTGAAGCTCGGCGGCCGGCTCGTGATGCCGGGCTTTATCGACTCGCACCTGCATTTCCTCGAAGCGGCAGCGGCGCTGGCCGGTGTCTCGGTGCAGCGCTGCCGTACGATTGCGGATCTGCTCGCCGATCTGCGTGTCGCCGCGGGACGCACGCCGCCCGGGAACTGGCTTCGCGCGTTCGGATGCGATGAGGCGCTGATGGCCGAAAAGCGCGGCCCCACGCGGGCCGAGCTCGACCAGGCGATCCCCAAGAATCCCGTTCGGCTGCGTCATCAGACGCTGCACGCGTCGTGGCTCAACTCGCGCGCAATTGCTCAGCTCGGCCTCGAGGCGCCGGACTTCACGGCCCCGGAAGGCGCGACGCTGGTTACTGACGCGGCAGGCAAGCTGAGCGGCCTCGTCGTTGGCATGGAAGAACAAATCACGCGGGCTCTCCCGCTCGTCACCAAGGCGGAAGCTGAGGCTCGTGCGCGTACGATGAGCCGCGAACTCGCGGCCAATGGAGTAACCGCATTCACCGATGCGACCGCTCGCAACGGCGCACCTGAGGTCGAAATTTTCGCCAAGTACCTTCAGGCGGGCGCAATCTGCCAGCGCGTCGGCGTGATGATCGGCGCTTCGCATCTGGATTCGTGCGACGCTGCCGCCAAGACCGCGCAAGCATCGGGAATCCGCCTCGCCGGCGTCAAGCTGATGCCGCATGCGGGCGACGACGGGCAGGCGATGGTGCGCGTCACCGGTATCGCGGCGCGGCTCGGCCTCGATTGCGCATTCCATGCAACCGAGGTCGAGGACCTCGAACAGGCGCTGAACGCGATCGTGGCGGTGAAGCCAAAGCTCGAGGAAGGTCAGGTGCCGGCCTTCCGAATCGAGCACGGCGGCACCATTCCTCCCAACTTTATCGACCTGATGATGGCGCTCGGGGTGTGGGTGGTGACCAATCCGGGGTTTATCCACTTCCGCGGCGCAAAATATCTCGACGAGCCCGGCCTGATCCCGCATCTTTACCGGGCCGAGAGCCTCCGCAAGGCCACGATTCATCTGGCCGCAGGGACAGATGCTCCGGTCACTCCAGCACGCCCGCTCGCCGCAGTCGCATCTGCGATGTCGCGCGCGCTCGCCGATGGCAAAGTGCTCGCGCCCGACGAGCGCATGAGCCTCGAACACGCGCTCGCGCTGTTCACGCTCGGCGGCGCACGGCTCGCGCGGCTCAATGCCGGCGCCATCGAGGTCGACTTTCTCGCCGACCTTATCGTGCTGCCACGAGACCCGTCGAAGATGAAGCCGACCGACCTGATGAATCTGCCGGTGGATATGACGATTATCGGCGGCCGCGTCGTCTACGAACGCGGCCGTCCCGCCGTTGCCAGCAGCGACAGCGCCGACCTGCATTCAGCGTGATGCCCTCGGAGTCGGGCGAGGCGGTTCTCTACGAGAAGCGCGACGCGGTCGCGTGGATCACTCTCAATCGCCCGAAGCAGTACAACGCTTACAACGTTGCGATGCGCGACGGGCTGTTCGCGGCGCTCAGCGCCGTACACGACGATCCCGAAGTCCGCGCGATGGTGCTGACCGGCGCCGGCCCGGCGTTTTCGACCGGCGGCGACCTCGCCGAGTTTGGCAGCGCGCCATCGCCGATCGTGGCGCGATGGGTACGATTTCGCCGCGATGTATGGGGCAGCTTACGTTCGATCCCGGTCCCCACCATCGCCGCGATTCACGGCTATACCGTCGGTGGCGGCCTCGAGATGGCGCTTCTCTGCGACGTCGCGATTGCCGCCGAAGATACGCGAATCTGCCTGCCTGAGACCGGCAGCGGTATGATTCCAGGTGTCGCTGGTACGCAAACCGCCTCCCGCCGGCTCGGCCTCGGCCGCGCGCTCGATCTCTGCATCACGGGGCGTTGGATTGACGCGCAAGACGCGTTACTTGTAGGTTTGGTCGCCGAAGTAGTGCCACTATCGAGTCTCGACCACCGCACGCTCCAGATGGCCCGCGAATTCAGCCAGGTTCCCCGCGAAATATCCGCGACTTTGAAGCTTGCGGTCTGGGGCGGGCTGGATATGTCGGTCCGCGACGGTCTCGACCTCGAACGGCGCCTGGCAAAGCGGCTCGAACGGTCGGACTCCGTCCCACGAGGGCGGTAGCCGTTGGCCGCAGACTCTCAAGCTGCCAGGAATCGGCGTCCAGGAGGATACTCACTAAGTGAACACGGTTAACTTCGTCACCATCCCCTCGGCAATCGTGCCCGACCAGGAAATCCTGGTGTTCGGCGCACGGCGTGTCACCTTCGCCGAGCTTAACGATCGGGTCGCGCGCCTCAGTACCGTTTTCAAACAGCTCGGCTTGAAGCAGCACGACGTTGTCGCCCTGCTTGATACCAACTCGGATCTCTACATTCAGTGCTACTACGCTGCCGCCAAAGCGGGTCTCACCTTTCTGCCGCTGAATTATCGAGCCAAAGAAACCGAGCTCGAGTACATGATCAATACCGCGGGCACCAAGGTGCTACTGGTCGGCGACCGCTATCTTGACCTGGTCAAGATAATTCAGCCCCGTCTCAAGTCACCCACGCTGGTTGCGATTGGCGAGGGCCCCGCGGGCATGCAACGTCTTTTGGCCTTGACCGAAAGGGCCGAGCCCGACGACGGCGAGGCCGAGGTTGACGACGAGGACACCTCGATCCTGATGTACACGAGCGGCACCACCTCGCTGCCCAAGGGCGTGATGCTCTCGTTTCGCGATTTCACCGCCTACGTGACGGCCAACGTCGAGATGGCCGACGGCACCGATCGCGGCGCGGCGCTGGTGTGCGTGCCCTTCTACCATATCGCCGGAACCACGGCTTACATGACCAACATCTGGACCGGCCGCCGCCTCGTCATCATGCCGCAGTTCGAGGCCAAGAACTGGCTGTCACTGGTCGAGAAGGAGCAAATCACCAATGCCTTCGTCGTCCCAACGATGATGAAGCAAATTATCGACGAGCCCGCATTCGCGAAGACCGACCTTTCGAGCCTCGCCAACCTCGCGTATGGCGGCTCGGCGATGCCGGTGCAGGTGATTCGCCGCGCCATCGAGGTTTTCCCCAAGACCGTGGGCTTCGTGAACGCATACGGACAGACGGAAACTACCTCCTCACTCACCGTGCTCGGTCCCGATGATCATAGAATCGAGGGCACCGCCGAGCAGGTCGAGCTCAAGCTGAAGCGCCTCAACTCTATCGGCAAGCCGCTCCCCGACGTCGAGATCAAAGTCCGCGACGATGACGGCAAGTTCCTGCCGGTCGGCGAGATCGGCGAGATCATCATCCGCACCCCGCGCATCATGAAGGGCTACGCCGGCCGCGAGGACGATGCCAAGCTCGCCGAGGGATGGCGCGCGACCGGAGACCGCGGATGGGTCGATGAGGACGGCTACGTGTTCTTCGCCGGGCGCAAGGACGACATGATTATCCGCGGCGGCGAGAATATCGCGCCCGCCGAGATTGAGACCGTCTTGATGAGCCATCCTGCCGTCGATGAATGCGCGGTTATCGGCGTGCCTTCCGTCGAGTGGGGCCAGACGATCAAGGCGTTCGTCGTGCCGCGCAAGGGCGCCAAGGTCACGGCCGAGGAGCTTGCTGAACACTGTCGCGGGCGGCTTGCGAGTTTTAAGCGGCCCGAGCAAATCGAATTCATCGACGAGCTGCCGAAAAACCCGCTCGGCAAGATCCTGCGCAAGGATCTGCGCGCAAGCGCCGGAGAGGTCTGACGGCGCGCCGTTCGAACAACTCGAAACGCTCGCTGCGCACGGCGTCGCGCGTCACCGCGGAGGCTGGCCTCGATATCGCCACGGCGTCGGGATGCGTAACGGCGAGGCTCAACTTTCGCGACGCGGGCGGAATCCTCGACTCGGCGACGGCATCGAAGCTGCTCGAGCTTTTCGAACAGGTCGAGGACGACGATGCGGCCCGGCTGCTCGCGATCACTGGCAGCGGCGCGATCTTCTGCCGCGGCTTCGATTCTGGCTGTGACGCGCGCCTCGTCGAATCACTCGCTATCATATCGAAGCCTACGCTCGCGATTATCAACGGCTACGCGATCGATGAAGGCCTTGAATTGGCTCTGGGAGCCGATATCCGCATCGCGCTCGAGGACGCGCACCTCGGTCTCACGCAGGTTCATCGCGGCGAGCTGCCGCGCTTCGGTGGCACGCAGCGCCTGCCGCGGCTCGTCGGCGCCGCGAATGCGCTCCGGATGATGCTCACCTCCTCGGTGGTCGAGGGGCGCGAAGCCACCCGCCTCGGCCTGGTGACCTATCTCGCCAAAGATCAAAGCGAACTTGCGCGCATCGCTGGTGAGGTCGCTCAGGCTATAATTAGTAGAGCGCCGCTCGCGGCTCGCCTCGTCAAAGACGCCGTTCTCAAGGGCTACGACATGACGATCGACCAGGGCATCAGGCTTGAGGAAGATCTCTATGCCCTGCTACAAACGACAGCCGACCGCGCCGAGGGCGTGAAGGCGTTTCTCGAGAAGCGCAAGCCGCTCTTTCGCGGTGCATAACGAGACTCGAAGCCAAGGAGTGACCGGTTCACGATGGCCAACCAACTGGGGAAAGTTTACATCTGCGGCAAATGCGGCTCGCAGGTTATCGTTACCAAGGCGGGCAACGGCGCGCTCAAGTGCTGCGGCGCCGCGATGGAACAGAAGAAGTAGCGTGACGGAGGCTGGCCATGGACGCAGCATCTTTCGTCCAGCAATTGCTCTCCGAAAATGACGAAATTCT
>JASHPB010000058.1 GCA_030038355.1 Candidatus Binataceae bacterium | reverse complement strand
CGGCGCTGGCCGGTCATTCTGCGCCGGCGCCGACCTGAAAGACTCGCCCGTCGCGGTGGGTGAGCGCGCCTCGTGGCTCGCGCGGCGCGAGGCTGGTCAGCTTGGGCTTCGCGCTGCCGACGCGCTCGAGAACATGCACGCGGTCACGATTGCCGCCGTGCACGGATATTCGGTCGGCGGCGGGGTCGTGCTGACGGCAGTGTGCGATCTTCGCATCGCTGCCGAGGACGCGTCGTTCTTCATCCCCGAAGTAGAGCTCGGTATCCCGCTCGCGTGGGGCGGAATCCCGCGTCTCGTGCGCGAGATTGGACCGGCACTGACCAAGGAACTGGTGATGACGTGTCGGCGCTTCAGCCCGGCGGAAGCCAAGGCGATCGGCTTCATTAATCGCGTCGTGCCGGCAGAGCGCCTGATGGCGGAGGCCGAGCAACTCGCGAACGAACTCATTGCGATGCCTTCAGTGCCGGTCGCGATCACCAAGGAGCACGTCAACGCCGTCACGCGCGCAATGGGCGTCGGCTCGACCGCGTTCGGCGACGGCGACGCGCTGCTCAGTGCTATCGGTGAAGATGAATCGCGCGCGGCGGCGCGCCTCTATCGCGAGAAGGCGCTCGGCAAGAAGAAATCCTGAAGAAATTCTTGCGCGAATCAGATCGCGCGCAGCTCATCCGAGATATCGCCGCGCGTCGCCGAAAGCGCAGGTATCAAGGTGCTCACGATTCCGATTATCGCGGCAATGATGACGCCCGACGCGATGTTGCGATTGGGCAGGCTGATCGCGTAGGCGAGCAATCCAATCGACTTCGATGCGTAGGGCAAGAGCTTCAGCCCGAAGTACGCGCCGCCACAGCCGAGGATTCCGCCAACGAGGCCAATGGCGAGCCCTTCCGACACCATCAGCACGATCACCGTCTCGCGCGTGAAGCCCATCGAGCGCATCACGGCGAGCTCGCGCCGGCGCTCCCGCACCGACATCGCGGCAGTGTTGGCGGCAACCAGTCCGATCGCGACGATGACGATCGCGGCGAGAATCTTCGCGCCGTCCAGTAGCACGCGCATCTGGCCGACACGATTTTCCGAGACTGCGAGTTCGGACTCGGTCCTGGTCTCGAAGGAAGCATTGGCAAAGGTCTCGTCGATATCGCTGATCACGGCAGGAATCGATGACGACTTATCGACCTTCGCCCAGAAGATATTCACCGTGCCGGGCCGGCCGAGGGTCTCGTCCAGGTAATCGCGCCGGAAGAGCACGACAAACGACGCGGTGGTGCCGCCCATCGTGCCGACGATGTTGAGCGGCAGATCGACCGGCTGGTTGATGCCGTGCAGGATTATCTGATCGCCGACTCTCCATCGAAAACGATTCGCAAGCGTCCGGCCTACCAGCGCTGCGGTCCTGACGCGGGCGAACTCCTCTTCGCCGGTCGGCGAGATTCCCCAATCGGGGAAAACCTCCGCGAAGTGCTCGGGATCGGCCGCCAGTGCCGCGACCTGCTCGCCGGGAGTTCGATAGGTCGAGAGAAAAATCGATTCGCCGATTACATTCTCGACGTGGCTGATCGCTTGGATTCGGCCGAAATAAGCGTAGGGCAGCGTGTTCGAGAAGTAGCCGCCCTTGTTGTACACAACGAGGCGCAGGCTGTTCGCCCGGTCGCGCAGGATCTGGTTGACGAGATTCGGCAGGCTCATCAGACCGGCGAAGATGAAGATCGACACCGCGATCGAGAGCACGGTGAGAATCGTGCGGCGCGCATTGCGCATCAGGTTGCGCACGATGAGCGGCAACAACTTGAGCATCGATCCGTCCTTGACCGAATCGTACACCCGCGCTGCCCGCGAGAAGAGGCCGTCGTCGGGACGCCATCAACCGCGCTGACCCGATCGAAGTCCGAGGCTCAGATACTTGCCTGCGTATTGTAGAGGCGCGCGTAGGCGCCGGCTGAGTTGATCAGCTCAGCGTGCGTGCCTTGCTCGGCGATTCCATCTTCGGTCAGCACCAGGATTCTTGGGCGTGCCTCACCGTCGATCGCCGGTGCGCGATAACGATCGTTGTGCGGCTCCGCGCCAGGCAGAGCAGCGACTCCTGCACCGCTCTTTCGCTTTCATTGTCCAGGGCGCCGGTCGCCTGGTCGAAAATCAGGATTGGCGGATCCTTAATAAAGACACGCGCGATGCTGAGTCTTTGCTTTTGGCCCCCCGAGAGTTTCACGCCTCGTTCGCCGACCTCGGTGTCAGCGCCGCGATGAAGTCATAGGCATGAGCTTGTTTCGCCGCCTCGACAATTTCATCGATAGTGGCGCCGGGCTTTCCATAGCGCAGGTTTTCAGCCACTGTTCCCGCGAACAGATACACGTCCTGCTGCGCGATTCCGATATTCTTCCGCAACGAAGACGGCCGAAGATTCCTGACATGAATTCCGTCGATGACAATTTCGCCGCTGGTCGCGTCGTAGAAGCGCGGGATCAGGGAGCAAAGCGTGGTCTGGCCGACGCCCGAAGCGCCGACTAACGCGACAAACTCGCCCGCACTTATTTCGAGCGACAAATTCTTCAGCACCCAGGGAGCATCGTCGGCATATCGGAAACTGACCTCGCGGAACGTTATGTCTCCGCGAACATTCAACAACTCCGCGGCGCCAGCCAGGTCGGGCAGATCGGGCTCCGTCTCGAGCATCTCGATCAAGCGGTCGAAGCCGGTGCTCCCTTCGTGGTAGAGCCGCGCCAAATTTACCAGCCGACGAATCGGATCGACCAGCACTGCCACACAATGCAGCAAGGTGAGCAGGTCGGCGAGGTCGAATGATGCCCGAGCAATACCTGCCGCGCCGAAAACGATTACGGTGATCGTAATGAGCTGCGTGAAAGCGGCCATCCCGCCCGAGAACCACCCTTCGCTCCGATAGCCGGTGCTCCGGCTCGCGAGAAATCGAAAGTTCTCGTAATTGAAGCGTGCGTTTTCCAACGCCTCGTTGGTGAAGGACTTAACGACCCGGATGCCAGCCAGCGAATCCTCGGCGCGTGCATTGATATCGCCGCTACTATCCTTGCTCGCTCTGAGCGCGGCAATCATGCGGTGTCTGAAATGCAACGCGAAGATGAGCGTCACGGGAAGGAAGCAGAGAACGATAAGCGTCAGTGTGGGATCGATGTACGCGAGGATAACGAGGCCTCCGATCAGCTCGCGCGCGGCGATCGAGAGATCTTCCGGCCCATGCTGGTAGAGCTCGGCGAGAGACAGCAGATCGTTGGTGATCCGCGTCATGAGCTGACCTGTTCTTTGCCAGTCGTAAAAGCTGAACGAAAAGTTTTGGTAATGCTCGAACAGCTCGCGGTGCATGTCGCGTTCCATCTTCGCGCCCATCACATGGCCCTGGAAATCCACGAACAGCGTGCACAGGGCCCGGAGCGCGACCAGCGCGAGCATCACGGCGCCTAGGGGCATATATCCTCATGAGTTCGGCGCGCGCGCTGGCATCCGCCAGCAGCTTCTTGGTGATGATGTTCGCCAGCACCGGCAGCATCAAGGCTGCGGCCGAGATGACGATGGCCGAGAGGAGGTCCGCGATCAGCAGTCCTCGATACGGCTTATAGCTCGATACGGCTTATAGTAGGAGAGAAACTTTCTGAATCGGGTGCCCGCGAATCGCGTCGCGGATCGAGCCGTCAGCTTGGATTTATCGGCGCCTGCGCGCGCTCGCCCCCCGAAAAGCATCTTTCGCATACGAACTCCATGTCCTTCTGATGGGTGAAAGCATCGGTTTGAATGGACATGGAGCTCGTCATTTGAAGCTCCTCGAGAGTGAGTTGCCGAGTCATCAGGACGATATCCACCAAAGGCGCAGCATTACAGTCAGCCGTTCGGCAGGCGGAAATGATTGTTTTTCTGTTGAGGTGGTGATTACAGCAGCGCGCCGCGGAATGGCTCGTCGCGCGGCGGCGGATACTGCAGCAGATTGATCGCCCACTTGCGCGCCTGGCGGAGCGCATCTTCGGCTCGGCGGAAGAGCCGCTCGCGATGCATCACGCTCCAGACGTACACATCGACGGAGGGTTCATCGTAGAGAGTTACGTCGATTAGCCAATCCTCGAGCGCCGGCCCGCAGACCAAGAGCCTCAGCAGGCGGCCGTGATCGATCACGACGCCGCGTGCCTCGCGCGGCAGCCGGAATTCATCCTTGATGCGCTTGATGAGGTGGGGAGGATAGTGATCCGGCGTCATCGCGACGTAAGCCCATTCGCCGGGCGCGGGATTCGCCTCGCGCGCGATGCGCAGGTTGTTGTCGGTGAGATCGTCCTTGGCGCGATCCTGATCGTAATCGCGAGCGACCTGGTAGAAGGCCATCGCGACCGGCAACTGTGGCATCTCGGTCTCGGACTTGACCTGCTTGGGCCGTTTGACGACGGTCTCGACCCACCATCGATTTTCGACGTTGGGTTTCTGCGCCATCAGGAGATACCGCGAACCTTGCGCGCGCGGATTTTCGCGCCCTTGGCGCGGCGTGCGATCGCAGTGCGCGAGCGTCGCCGCCGGCTCGCGCTCGATGATACTGCAGCGCGGCGTGACGCGGCGCGTGCGACAACCGCTCGCCGCCTCGCGCTGCGGCTTGCTGGCACGCTTCGGACGCGGCGCGGGCGCGCGCGGAGACCGGTGATCATGCGGCGCGCGAACACGTTGGCCTTTCGTTCGGCATCGGTCCAAAGCAGATAGTGGCCCATCTCGTGATAGACCATCTGCACCCACAGGCGCTCGGTGTAGTAGATGCGCCCGCGCTTCCATCGGCTCGGATGAACCAGGTGAATCCGGCCATCTTCGTAGGTTTTGCCCGCGGTTTTGCCCCAATCGAGGTACTCGAACCACTCGATCCGCGGGAGCTTCACGTTGTAGTAGCGGCAGAGCGCCGAGATCGCGCGGCGGAACGACGATTGCCGATGAGAATTGAAGAAATCAGCGATATCGCGGTCAATTTCCCGTCGATAAACGATGGGCGGAACCAGCATTCGCACGATGAAGGAGCCTCCGGGGAAGCAGGTGACCAAATCATACGGAGGCAGGTCAGGCACAGTCAAATGAAGCTGCCAAAAAGACTAAAAGAACGCAGTTTCAGGGATCTGCCAGTGCCTCCTAATCCTTCTCGCAGAAGGGTTTGCCTAACATGGTTTAGGGACGGCGGAGTTCGAACTGGCTGCTATCCTATCGCGCCGGATTCCTTGAGGCGCGCGATATCCTCCCACGAGTAGCCGATTTCGAGTGCCACCTCCTCCGTATGCTGGCCGAGCTCGGGCGCCAGGCGATGGATCGGCGCCGTGTCGTCGCCAAATTCGATCGGACTGTTCACAAGCCGCATATCCGGAAGATGAGGATGGTCAACCTTCGCGAACGCGCCGATCGCCTCGGCCTGCGGATCCTTCAATACTTCAGCATCGGTGCGCACGGGCGCCCAGATGAGCTTGTGGCGATCGAAAATCGGTCCCCATTCGTCGCTAGTCCTCGCGGCCACGGCGGCATCGATTTCAGCAGTCAGCGCGGCGCAGTTGCGAGCGCGTGAGCGCGCATCGCGGAAACGGTCGTCGTCCTTCCAAGCGCGACGAGCCAGCGCCGCGCAGAACTCCCCCCAGAACCGATCGCTCTGCACCATCACGAAGTAAATCCAGCGGCCCTCCTTGCACTTGTAGGAACTCCAGAGCGGATTGATCCGCTTCGTGCGATCTTCAGAGACGGGAGGAACTCCGGTCAGAAGCCCAGTGGTCAGGTCGGTAGCGTTCATCCAGAGGCCCATCGCGAATAGCGACACCCTGATTTCGCGGCCGCGCCCAGAGCGTTCGCGCGCGAAGAGCGCCGCCGAAATCGCACCCGCGAGCCCGAGCCCGCAAGGATGATCGATCATCGCGGGACGCTGCGCCGGCGGCGGTACTCCAGGCTCCGCAATCGTAGCCATCAGGCCTGAACGCGCCCACGCCGCCGCGTAATCATATGCGGGCCGGTTCTTGTCGGGCCCGCGATGCCCATAGCCGTTGAGCGTTGCGTAGATGAGGCGCGGATTCGCGGCGCTGAGCGTCGCATAATCGAGCTTCATTCGCGCGAGCGCCTCGGGGCGAAGGCTCGTGACGAATGCGTCAGAGCGCTCGACGAGCTTGAGCGCGAATTCATGGCCGCCGCTGCTTCGCAGATCAACCGCCACCGAACGCTTGTTACGATTATCGAGCTCGAACGCCGGCCGAATGTTCACATCGGAGCGCGCCGCCGCGCCAGTCACGAATCCGCGCGTCGGGTCCCCGCCCTTCGGGTCTTCGAGTTTGACGACGTCGGCACCCCAGTCGGCGAGCACAACCGCGGTTGACGGTCCTGCCACCCACATCGCGAGTTCCACCACTTTCACGCCCTCGAGTGGACGATCCATGCGCGAGTCTCCTTCCGATTCGAATCAGCATCGAATTGCTAGCAGGACTCGCGGGGCGATCAAACCGCCGCGAAAATGGGCGAAGCCGAAGCTTACGCGTGCCGCGCTTGAGTGACGTGCAGCGGGCGACGCGAATGGCGCCGGCGCACGCGATTCACCGTGAGGCGTTGCATGCGACTCGCTTCCTTCAGTCGAAGCCGCATCGGTGTTACGCGTCCCGATGTGATCATCTCGCGCAGCCGCCAACGGAGCCCTTCCGGATCCATCCCGAGTGCATCGCACACACTAGCGAACGAGAGCGGCGATGATACGGCCTGGGCGAAGATCCAGTTCCAGGCTTCGTTGAAGCAGTTGCGTTTGCGGAGGTTCTGCGAACCGTTGAACTCCTGGACGACGTTGATCGCATCCGCCAGCACCGCGAGCATCAGTCGCTGCTCGCTGGTCAGCGTACGGGCGCCGACCAGCTCGAAGAACTGGCTGCGCAGGATGACATCGGGGAAGGGACGCGAATCGGCGGCAGGGGCCGTTTGATTAAGCTGGTACATGGCTCAACCACCTCCACCGCGAATCGCCTTTGGGTTGGTCTTGCTCGCGCATACGCATCTCCTGAACCACGGTCAGCCCTCCTTATGCGGCGCACGCTCCGAGCTAATGGTCTCGGTCGGGAAGAGAACCTTAATGTGAACTAAGCATCATTGCAAGCGAATCAGCGGGTCCTGATTTATGTCTGCGACATAAGAATAAGCGTGAGTCAAAATGCATCTGACGACAGATTAGCTTTGGACATATCTAGACAGAAAATTCTCCACTTTGGCAGCCTCTACGAGCGAGTCGAATCGTTCCTGGGTGCTGGGCGTCTCAGCGTCGATGGTGGCGTCGGAATATCGCCGCGGAGCGCCTTTCTGTTATAGTTCCGCCGAACCGCAGGCATCCCGCCGCTGGAGTGAAAAATCATGGCTGATTTCTACGGTAAGGAAACCTCGAAGCATCTCCGCACGCTGCGCCAGAACTCGCCCGATCAGTTCAAGGGCTTCCTCGAATTCGACAAGGAGGTCTTCAAGGACGGCGCAATTCCGAGCAAGACCAAGGAGTTGATGGCGATAACCGCAGCCCATGTCACGCAGTGCCCCTGGTGTATCGAGGCGCACGTCTCGCGCGCCAAGGAGAAGGGGTGCACCGACCAGGAAATTGCCGAGGCGGTTTGGGTTGCCGCCGCCATGCGCGCAGGCGCCGCGTTCAGTCACGGCGCGATCGCGATGGCGGTTGCGGAAGAGCACAAGCACTAGCAACCGGGTACTCCGTCGGGCAGCATTGAATAGATGACTGAGACGAACGGGCTCCGTAAGACCAGGCCGGTCGATATCGGCGCAACGGTTGTCGGCGGCGGCGCGCCGATTGTTGTGCAGTCGATGTGCGCGACGCGCACCATAGACGTCGATCAGACCGTCGCGCAGGCGCATCAGCTTGCCGATGCCGGCGCCGGCATCGTGCGCATCGCGATGGACAGCGAGAAGGAACTGCCGGCGCTCGCCGAGATCCGTAGCCAGACTAAGGGCATCGTGCTCTCGGTCGATTTGCAGGAGAACTACAAGATTGCTGACCGGGTCGCGCCGCACGTTGACAAGATTCGCTACAACCCGGGCCATCTGCATCATGTCGACAAGAAGAAAACCATCGAGCAGAAGGTGAAGTGGTTGGTCGATGTAGCGCGCGACAACAACCTTGCGATTCGTATCGGAGTCAACTGCGGCTCGGTCGCGCCTGCGTTCCTCGATAAGTATCGCGGCGACCAGCTCAGCGCGATCGTCGAGTCAGCCGCCTATCACTGCGACTTGATGGACGAGTATGGGTTCACGCGTTTCGTCGTGTCGCTCAAGGATTCCGATCCCAAGAAGGTGATCGAGGCCAACCGCCGCTTTGCCGAGCGCCGCCCTGACGTGCCCATTCATCTCGGCGTTACCGAGGCGGGCCTGCCCCCGGACGGCATCATCAAGACCCGTATCGCGTTCGAGAAGTTGCTCGCGCAGGAAATCGGTGAGACTATCCGCGTATCACTCACGCTGCCCAACGAGCGCAAGCACGAGGAAGTGATCGTCGGCCACAAGATTATCGACGACGTGAAGCAGGGCCGCTTCATCTCGGTGCCGGATCTGACCGGCCTCAACATCATCTCGTGTCCCTCTTGCTCGCGCGTCGAGAACGAAAAGTTCGTCGAGCTGGCCGAGCAGGTGAAAGTGCTCACCGAGTACGCGCGCCGCTATCAGATCACGATCGCGGTGATGGGATGCCGCGTGAACGGACCCGGCGAGACCGACGACGCTGACCTCGGCCTCTGGTGCGGGCCGACGACCGTCAACCTCAAGAAGAAAGATCGCAAGATCGGGTTCTTCGGCTACGACGAAGTGCTGCCCCGCCTTCGCCTCGAGCTCGATAAGCTGATCGCCGAGCGCGGCGGCGGCGCTGTGCAATCGGCAAACTGATCCCGCGCGCGCATCCGCGCCCCCGACGTGGCCGCGCCCACAGGTTTTGGACAAAGACGTTCGCGGCGGGTTTAAAGCCCGCCGCTTGTGTTCAGTATGGAGCGCTCTTCGGCGATTTGCAGGCGTGATCAATCTTGTCCTGTGGAACATCGGTGCCGCCTTGCAAGCTCGCGATGAGACGCTTCGCATTAGCGATCTTCTCGTCGTAGGTGGCCTGCGTGTCAGGCTCCTGGCTCCAGCCTTTGCGCGCCTGCTTGAAGTGGTCGATACATCCCTGGAGCTGCGCAATCTTCGCGTCCGCTCCGGTGGGCGCCGCCGCGGGCGCCTGCGCAAATGCTCGCGACGGGCCGATCGCTACCCCGGCCGCCAGGCCCGCAACCAGGGCAGTCATGACTAGTCTCTGTTTTCTCATCTGGCTCTTTTTATCCTCCCATGCCCGTGAATCGCTGAGAAAAATCCCACGATGATGTAGCAGATCGGCCTCGGCGTCGTCCCCGATTTAGCAATGCGGCTTCGTGAAAAGATTGTTGCTGAACGATTACGCAGCGGGTGGCGGCAACGGTCGGCCACCACGGCGTTTTGAATCATCGCGCGTCGGCCCAAGGGCTGCCGAGATTTGCCACGGTCGCGGGTGCGGCAGGCATCGCCTCCGTAGTAACATCCACCATCTCGTGGTCGCGGCCCGCGCTCGAAATTACGATTGAGGCGACCGTCTGTCCTTTGCTCACCGGGGCGGCAATTCCGTCCGCGACGTTCGCGCGTATGCCGGGCGTTGGTTCTCGCCCCGCCGGGCTACGACCAGCGGCGCGCGAGCGGGTGCGATCGCAACGCTAGCTGCGGCGCCGTTACGGGCCACGATCGAGGTCGGGACGCCGGCGCGCCAATCCGGCGCGACGGTGGTGTAACTGTTGAACACCCAGTCGGGGACGTTTTCGCTACTGACGGCGCGATCATGCATCGATGGCGAACCCATCACCGCTGCGACCACTTGGAGGTCGGGCGTCGTGGCCCCGGGCGATCAGGTGAAACCCCGCCTCGTCCACGTGCCCGGTCTTGAGGCCGTTAACACGGGCGTCCATGAAGAGCAGCCGGTTCGTGTTGTGCTGATTGTAGCCGTTGAAGCTGTACCCGGTTCCGAACTACATTTCACCACGTCCGGATATTCACTTACGACGATGCGCCCGCGAAGCGCCATGTCTTCGGCCGTTACATGTTCGCTGGGCATCGGCAGTCCGTTCGGCATCGCGAAATGACTGTTCATCATGCCGCTCCACTTTGTTATTCATCATCACGACGAAGTGGTCGCTGTTGCCACCCACCAAATCAGCCAGCGCCACTGCAGCGTCGCGGCCCGAATGCACCATCATGCCGTAGAGTAGCTCCTGGACGGTGACCTGCTGGCCGAGCTTCAGCATCATTCGCGATCGCGTCGGCTCCTTGGCCACGTCTGCCGCCACTTTTCCGATCACCAGCTTGGTGTCGAGTCGCGATGCGCTTTTCCTTGAGTGCGTTCAACGTGAGATACAACCTCATCAACTTGGCAGAGCAGCCGGGCTGCATGCGCTCCTGTCCCTGGATTCGTAGGCAAGGGTGCCGGTGCGCCCCCCCGGCGAGGACGTAGCCAGAATGAGCGTCGAAGGCGAACTGCACCGGCGCGTTTTCGTAGGTATGAGCGGGGTGCAGCGGTGCAACGTAGTAGGGCGGCGCGCTCTGCTGCGGTGGAGCGCATCCGCCGAGCGTGGCGACAAGCCCCGCCGCGAACAGAATCCTAGTTCCGACCAACGAGTTACCGATCAAGCTTCATGCTGCGCGTTCATTTTTACGACGAATAGTAGGCGACTAGAGTATTGTTGCCTTACAGACCGAACCACGAATGCGCTCAGCCTTGGCGAAGGATCCTTCAGTTGGGCGGCCGAGATAGCATCAAAGATCGCCGGTCCAATTACGGACTCAGCTGCTTGTCTCGCCGTCTCACGATCTGGAGAATGAAAGGCACTCGTTAACTTCGACGGAGCCTGCGACAGGACGTAGAGCGCCGCCGTGACGCTGGACCCACAAGGCGCAGAGCAAGAATTCGTGTCAGAACTCGAGTCGATTGGCGGCTCCAACAATTCAGCCGCCGCACCGAACAGGCCAGCTGCCGGCAGCTTTAGTAACAGCCAATTTGTCGCGCCTCTCATCGTCGGCTGCGCACTCTTCATGGAGATGCTCGATTCGACGGTCATCTCGACCGCCTTGCCCGCGATCGCGCACTCCATGCATCAGAATCCGATCCGCCTCAATCTCGCGATCACTGCTTATCTGCTAAGCCTTGCGGTCTTCATTCCGATCAGCGGCTGGATCGCCGACCGATTCGGCGCGCGCAACGTCTTCCGCACGGCCATCAGCATCTTCACCATCGGCTCGATCTGCTGCGGCATGTCGAATTCGCTCGGACAACTTGTTGCCGCACGCATCCTGCAGGGTTTCGGCGGCGCGATGATGGTGCCGGTGGGCCGTTTGATCGTGCTCAAGACGGTTTCCAAGGCGGACCTCGTTACCGCGATGTCTTATCTCACCGTTCCCGCCGTGCTTGGGCCGGTGGTAGGACCGCCGGTCGGAGGCTTCATCGTGACGTACTACTCGTGGCGATGGATCTTTTTCATCAACGTGCCAATCGGGATTCTCGGCATGACCCTGGTCACGCTTTTCATTCCCAACATTCGCGAGGATGAGGTATCGCCCCTCGACCTCGTCGGCTTCCTCCTTACAGGAATCGGCCTCGCTGGATTGGTGTTCGGCTTCGAAATGCTCGGGCGCGAGATGCTGCCGAACATCGTCGTTGCCGCGATCCTGGCTGGCGGCGCGCTCTGTGCCACGCTTTACGTGGTGCACGCGCGGCGCATCCGTTACCCGATTATCAATCTCCGGCTGCTGTCGATTTCGACTTTCAACATCGCGACCGTCGGCGGCGGACTCTTCCGCATGGGTATCGGCGCGCTGCCGTTCCTGATGCCGTTGCTGCTGCAGCTCGTTTTCGGCCTGAGCCCGTTTGCGTCGGGGCTGATAACTTTCACCGGTGCAGCGGGAGCGCTGTTCATGAAGGCCACCGCGCCGCCGATCATCCGGCGTTTCGGCTTTCGCAGCATTCTTCTGGGCAATGGCGTCATATGCGCGTTCATCATGATGAGCTATGCGTTCTTCACACCTACCACGCCGTACGCCGTGATCGTGGCGGCACTGCTGCTCGGGGGATTCTTCCGCTCGCTGCAGTTCACCGCGCTTGGCACACTCGCCTACGCGGACGTACCCAACGAATTGATGAGCAACGCGAGCAGCCTCGCGAGCATGGCACAGCAACTCTTCTTGAGCCTAGGAGTCGCCAGCGCGGCGTTGCTGCTTCACCTGAGCCTCGGCGGGCGCAACGTTTCGACTCTCTCCGCGAGTGACTTCACATGGCCGTTCGTTATCACCGGCGTGCTGGCGCTGATCGCGACGGCGATGTACTTCCCGCTCCAACATCACGCGGGTGAAGAGGTCAGCGGCAGGCGGCGGGCGAACGAAGCTGAGCTCAGCGTCGCGACCGCCGAGCAATCGGCGCCGGCCGTCGACTAGCGACGCTTGCGGCGCGGCTGCCGCCGCGCAATCTTCTGTAACAGTCAGGAGGATGACTCCGATGCCTCGAATACCTGTGGTTTCGCACGGCGCTGGCGCTGACGAAGTTGCTGAATGCCTCGATCGCGACGGATGCGTCGTCGTTGAGCGGCTTTTCGATGACGCATGGTGCAGCGAGCTAAAGCGTGAGCTCGCGCCGCACGTCGAGCGCGCCGCAACCTCGATCCAATCGATGAACGATCATCTGTCCGAGACCGGTGGTGCGTCCAATTTTTATCCCGGCAACACCAAGCGCATTCCTGGGCTCGTGGCGAAGTCGACTGCCTACCAGGCGCTGGTGATGAATCCGACGCTGCTGGGAGTCTGCGATCTGGTTCTCGAGCCCAATTGCGCGCGCTACCAAATCCACGCGACCTCGGCGCTCATCATCGGCCCAGGCGCCGAGGAACAGGTGCTCCATCGTGAGGAGGGTCCTTTCCCCTACATCGCGATGCCGCGGCCGAACCTGGTGCTTGCCAGCATGGCGGCCGTCACCGATTTCACCGAGGCCAATGGCGCGACGCGCGTCGTGCCGAGGAGCCATCGATGGCCCGAGTTGCGCAAGGCTCGCGAGTCGGAAGTTGCCGCGGCCGAGATGTCGGCCGGGTCGCTCTTCCTCTGGATGGGTCGAACGTTGCACGGCGCGGGCGCCAATCGAACCAACGAGTGGCGCTTCGGCACCTTCCTCTCGTTCTCGCTCGGATGGCTCCGGCAGGAAGAAAATATCTACCTCGACGTACCGCCCGACATCGCGCGCACGCTGCCGAAGGAGCTGCGCCGCCTACTCGGCTACGGAATGCATGCGGCGCTCGGTTACGCCGAGGTCTCGGTGTGAGAGCGGGCGGGGACGCCCGCCGCCACTACAGAGGGAGCCTCGACTACACTGAGATTTTGCTGGAGTGGTGGCGGACGTCCCGCCCGCTACCGTAACGAGACCTGCACCAGCTGATATTCGAGTGCCGCAATCAGGTTCGCGATGTGTTCGCGGGCCGCGATGCTTTCTGCTGACTCATTCATCCGAATCTCCTCGAGCATCGTGTTGAAATCCAAAACAGGTGCGTTTTGAACCATCGTTCGAAGGGGAGCCGGTGTGAGCGCACCCGGCATCAGCTGCGCGCGCAACAGCGCGAGCCACGATTCGAGGTGCGCGCTAACCGCATCGTCGAATGTTTCGCACGCCACAGCGTAATCGTCGACCATTGCAAGATTGCCCAGCGCGAAGGCGAGCCGTCGGGTCGTGTCGAGCGCATCGACCAGCATGCGCGCATCGATCCATATCGAGCGTCCCTGGAGCTGCGCATCGCTAGCCACCGACAACATTTCTTCGATCCCGCCCACAACCTCCATCGCCGCGAAGGCAACGTCGTCGTCTCGAACTTTTTCACCTCGAGGCGCGAGGGCCACAAGCGCCGCCAGCGGACGTTCGAACTCCTCGGCCAACGTGCGGTTTGGCAGCTCGATCGATAGGACCGAAACGATCG
>JASHPB010000057.1 GCA_030038355.1 Candidatus Binataceae bacterium | reverse complement strand
AGACAGTTCGGTCCCTATCCGCCGTGGGCGCAGGATACTTGAGAGGAGCTGTCCTTAGTACGAGAGGACCGGGACGGACGGACCTCTGGTGGACCGGTTGTAGCGCCAGCTGCATAGCCGGGTAGCCAAGTCCGGAAGGGATAACCGCTGAAAGCATATAAGCGGGAAGCCCACCTCGAGATTAGGTATCCCGATCGTAAGATCCTGAAGGCCCCTTCTAGACAAGGAGGTTGATAGGCCGGAGGTGGAAGCGCTGTAAGGCGTGGAGCTGACCGGTACTAATCGGCCGTGCGGCTTGGCCACTAACTATTTCATCATCGATTTCACTCGATATGGAAGTAGTCAGTTCAGCACACTCGATTTCTAATCGCTAGGTCGAGTGGTAATGAACAAGGCCGAGTCAAAGACAAGGCACTCAAGCTACCCGCTTCGAAGATCCTACATTCAGTTGTCGAACATTTTGATCCGATGCGAGGTCGCAATCGGCCATCGGGACCGTCTCGTGAAGAGCGAATGGCCTCGCCGCGGACAGCAAGTTTCCGGTCGCCATGGCGAAGGTGAAACACCCGTTCCCATCCCGAACACGGCAGTTAAGCCCTTCTGCGCCGATGGTACTGTGACCGACGGCGTCACGGGAGAGTAGGACGCGGCCGGGGAATCGCGAGGGCGGAGCAGATTCGTGCTCCGCCCTTTCTTTTCGGCCTCAGAGGCCGGCGCCGCCTGGGTCGCTTTGTCTCAGCCCATCATCGACTTGGTCCGCGAGTCCGACACATTAAAGAATTCTCCACTATCCAGATTGTGCTTCGCGTCGTCCTTTTTGCCACTGAGCGCGCGGGTCAGAACCCTGCCGGCAGCGCGACCAGAGCGGCGAAGCTTTGACTTCCGGCGAAGCGCCGGCGACCCACTTGGCAAACGGAAATGATTGAGCGACGCAGCAGGCGCCTCAGTCTATCTGAATCGAGCAGGTCGGCGCCTGCAGCCAAGCGAGAGCTACCCACATGATTACGATCAGCGCATTCAAGACGGTTCGGCCCTTCGCGCAAGGCGTCGTACGCGATCTTCGCGCGCGATGGGCGCTCGAAGAGGCGGGGCTGCGTTACGATACCAGGCTCATTGACCCGGCCATCCAGGCCTCTCCTCAATATCGCGCAATTCAGCCGTTCGGTCAGGTTCCTTCATTCGAAGAAGACGGAGTCAAACTCTTCGAGTCGGGCGCGATCCTGTTGCACGTCGCTTCGCGCAGCGATGCGCTGCTGCCGACCGATCCCACCGGACGCGCGCGCACAATCGCGTGGGTGTTTGCGGCGCTCAACTCGATTGAGCCGTCGATTCAGCAGTTGGCCGAGATTGATTTCTTCTATCCGGGGCAGGAATGGACCAAGTCGTATCGTCCACATATCGAGGCGCGCGTTAGGCAGCGGCTTGGCGAGCTCGCCGCTTGGCTCGGCAGTCGCGAGTATCTGGAAGACCGCTTCACGACGGGTGACCTGATGATGACGACGGTCTTGCGCATCCTGCGCCATACCGACCTGGTCGAGGGAGAGCCCCGAGTGAAAGCCTACAAGGTACGCTGCGAAGCGCGACCCGCGTTCCAGCGCGCGCTGCGCGCCCAGATGGCGGATTTCGCCGAGTAGCGATGGACGACGGAATTTTACTCCGTCCCGCTCTGGCCCTCAGGCTGAGGTGGCCGAACCTCCTGGAATCGAAGTCCTGAGACCGCTCGCCGGGCGATGGAGTGTCGGGATTCGATGGTCTCCGGAGGCGCATAAGCTCGTCGGCCCCGATCAACGGGTTGTCCAAGCTCGCTGGAGAAATCTGCCGACGGAATGAACTGGAAAGATGACTTCGGCCTTACCTATGGGCGCGCTGATGACGACTGATCATCTCGATAGCGCACAAAAGGTGGGGGCGGAGATGTTCTCCGGCGATGGTCAAGGCGGGTTCCGGGCGGGTTGGGGATTCGCAGTAGGTCGACCTCGAGCGCGTCGATATCCTCTTCGTACCCGGACGGTTTGCGTGGGCCGGAGGAGCGGGACCATTGGCTATCTGATCCAGTGCGAGACGCAATGGGCATACTACCGATCCAGCGGATGATTAAATCTTCCGTGTCGCTCAGGTCAATGAACGATTTCTGGACGCTTGCCTATCAGGCGCGCGAGGAAGGATGTCACGCCGGAGGTGCAAGCGCTGTAAGGCGTGGAGCTTCAGGTGTGACCGACGGCGTCATGGGAGAGTGGGGCGCGGCCAGGGAATCGCAAGGGCGGAGCACATCGTACTCCGGCCCCTTTTTCTTTTAGTCAGTCTCGATGGGCAACGATTCGTCCTGGGCCCACTCGCTCATCGAAGCGTCATAAAGGCTAAGATTCTTGAAGCCCAGTTGATGCAACACGAACAGATCGAGGCTCGCGGCGATGCCGCCGCCGCAGTAGCAGATCACGTTCTTTGATTTGTCGGCGGCGACGGCCGCAACCTTTGCCGCGGCCACCTCCGGCGAGACCAGCGCCCGCGTTTGACGATCGATCAATGCGGCGTAGGGCAGGTTGAGGCTGTTGGGGATTCGACCGGGACGGCCGTACGGACTCGGACCTTTGCCGCTATGAAGCTCGCTCGGCAGGGCGTTGATAGTGACGGTTGCTGGATCTCCAATAGCCCCCCGCACGTGCTCCTTGCCCACAAAAATTCCTGCACTCGGGTGGACGGTAAACGTCGCCTGCGGATAGCGGCATGGTTCCGATGAAACCGGTCGCCCTTCCGCTTTCCACTTCTCCCATCCGCCGTTCAAAATCGCGCCATTGGTGAATCCGAACTCGCGGAGCATCCACCACACACGCGTCGCCCACATCATCGCGCCGGCGCAGTACAGAATCACTCTTGAACCGTCGCTCACGCCATGAGCGGTCATCTCGGCGGCGAACTTCTCCGCGGGCGGAAGCATAAAGCGCAGCGGACCCGAGTTGTCCGACAACTCGCCCTGGAGATCGAGAAAGCCCGCGCCGGGAAGATGCGCGGCGTCATAATCCTCGCGGCCGCTGACGATGCTGTACGCGGCCTTGGTGCCAGGCTGCGCGGCGCGCAGATGCGTCGTGCAATCGAATATTCTGAGCGCGGGATCATCGAGATGCGCCTCGAGCCATTCGGTTTCGACCAGCGCTTGGGGGTCTTGATACCTGAGGTTTTGCGCCATTGTGCCCACTCTTAAACGGAGTATCGCTCGCGGCGCGAGGAATTGTCCATCATTGTCCCAAAATGGAAGGATGATCGGTGAAGATGCGGACGACATTTGCAATCGTGCTCACTTGCTCTTGCCTGCTGTTCGGATGCTTTCAGTGGACGCAGAATCCGCAGGGGAACGTCCAATCAGTCAGCGTCGCGGGGGCGCCAGTCTGGCAGGCGAAGAACGCATCCAAACCGATTACGCCGGCCGACCTCGGCATCCCTGCCGACGAGGCGGCCAAGATGGGCGGACCCGCGCTGGTGATTCCCGCCGATTCGAACGATGCGCAGTGGCGGTACCGCTTCTACTACGCGAACAACAATCAGTGCGCCGCCGATCTCGCGAAGCAACTGGCCTTGCGGAGCCAACAGAGTATTACCGGTCCCGCGCCGT
>JASHPB010000056.1 GCA_030038355.1 Candidatus Binataceae bacterium | reverse complement strand
ACAGGCTCGCGTACATATCGCCAGCCATCGCAGCACGCCATCTCATGCAGATGTACCAACTGGTGTGATAATCGTGGCTCGACTTCTCGCCGAACATCACGCGATGAATCTGTAGAGCCGAGATGCCTTTCTTGGCGGTCAGCATCAGGAATCCGATTTTGAACCAGATCGTCAAATCAACCTTGGTATTCTCGAAGATCGTCGCGCTGGTGACGCTGAATCGATAGCCATTGCGCTTGTGGCAAATCCACAATTCGCCGGTGCCAGTATCGACGGTTTGCAGTCCTGATTTGCACACCCAATGGAACGGACGCGAGGGCAGAGCATAGACCTTATCGCTCTGGCATCGAGGGCATTTCACCACGCCATCAGGCCATCGCATTTTCACAATGAAATTGCGGCATTTCTCGTCTGTCCCAAACGCTATATCGAATTGAGGCAATGTCTGCATGATGTCCAGATTAAACCATTTCTTTGGATTGGTGTCAACTGTCACCTAATCCCCCACCTAGTTGACATAATATTTCTTATGCGAACTTGTACCGGGCGGCGGCTTCGACGCTCGAAAAGCAAAAAAACTGTGCGGACGTGCGGTTTGGAGCATTCGGCGAGCGCGATGGCCGGGCTAACGTCGGTGCCTGTCGCCCTAGGGTGCTCGCCCACCTGAGGACCCGTATCCCCAGTTCGCGCCGCGTCGCTTTGCTATCTCGCGTTCGAGCGGTTCCATGCCCACGCGAGCATAATGCCGAACGTCAGGAGCGCGGCGAAGCCGAGAAGCGCCAGTCCAAGCTCACTTGCGGGAATTGGCGTGGCCTGCCGGTACGGTATCGGAGGCCTCACGAGGCCCGGGATCGCCGCTATGCCGAAGACGGAACCGACCGCATTGAATCGACGTAAGTTGCATGCCCACCGTTTAATAGTCGATTCGTGGTGAGCGTTGTGACGCGAGGATTTCACTGAACGCTTAGTTCAGTGAGAAAACGAGCAGAATTCAACCACCAAGTGCGCCTAGTCGATGCGGGCGACGCACCTCACCTAGGTCCGCTGAGTGGGTTGCGGATGAGATCCTTCGCCTCGCCCGCGAAAGGGCCGCGGCTGCGCGAGGCGAGTATCCGTGGAGGGGCGCCCTCACCCGGCGCCGAACTTTCGTAGAAAGCCCCGCCCCGATCTCTGAAGGTTTGCGGCTTCCGCCTGCGGCATCAGCCGCGGGCGAGGCTATTCGGACTTGGGGATCTCGGTGATTGACGCGAGCGGGATCATCGTCTTAGTCCTCTCCCGGTCAGGAAGAGGAGATAGAAAAGCAACTAGTCAGGGACAGGAGAATAACAAGGCTAGTGCTTCCGCGATGCGGGAATGGGCTTGGCCGCGGCTGACGCGGCGGCCGTTGCCGAAGCGGGTACATATGGCGCGGCGGGTATCGGACCGGCCGCTATCGGCGCGCCGATTCCTTCGGCCCCCGCCTCGGGCTGCGCCCCTAGCATCGCAAGCGATTCGAGAGCATCGAAGCGCTGCTGCGCGAATGGATGCTGGGCGAGGAAGCCGCGGTAGGCGGCGATTGCACCCGGTTTGTCTCCGGCCTTGGCAAGCACCCGCGCTACCGCTAACTCGTCGCGGAGCTGCTCGGGGCCGGGGACGCTCGCGGCCTGGCCATAGGCGGCCGCAGCCTTGCGATAATCGCCCATCCGCTCGTAGATGACGCCAAGGTTGGTTAGGGCGAGATTCGTATAAAGCGGGTCATGCTCCTCGGCAACGAACTGGACGAGTGCGTCACGCGCCTTGGGGAGGTCGTTCTCGCCGAGATACGCGCCCGCGAGGTAGAAGTGCGCGAGATGGCCGACGCGGCGGCCCGGCTCGGCCGCGGCGAGGGCCTCGAAGCTCGCTGCCGCTGCCTTGTAGTTGTTGTCGCGGAGCTGCTGCAGCGCGGTGTAGAAATTGTCGCCCGCCCTCTCGTCACGATGGCGCTCATAGAAGTAGATGCTGGCGACGATCGCGCCAACCGCGAGCACGATTCCGCTCGCGATCAGGATCTGTTGAAGGTTCTCGACGAAGAATGCGCCGATTTCGTCGAGCAGCGTCTCGAACTCGTCGGGCTGCTTGAGTTCCTTACGGGTGAGCTTGCGATGTGTCGATGAGGGCATCGGCCAGCCACTTCCCTACGGGCGCTGCCCGCATGACGAGGGAGCAAAGAAACGAGAGCATCGCTCCGCGGCTACATCTTGTACTTGAAGTCGTCAGGCGACATGCGTTCGAGGATCTCGGACCACTTGTCGCGCGAGACACCGGCGAGGTTCTGGTCGGAGGCCGCGGTCTCTTCGCTGCCGTCGCGTTCAGCTTCGTGCAGCTCACTCGAATCCTCAAGGACTTTCTTGGCGACGTAAATCGGCGACTTGGTGCGGAGCGCGAGCGCGATCGCATCGGAGGGCCGCGAATCCATCTCGAGGACCCTGCCCTCGCGCGTCTTAAGGTTGATGCGCGCGAAATAAGTGTTGTCGCGAAGCTCCGTGATCTCAGCCGACTCTACCGTGGCGCCGAACTCGGTGAGCAGGTTGCGCAGCAGATCGTGGGTCATCGGACGCTGCGGCTTGATCCCCTCGATCTCGGTTGCCATCGCGGTCGCTTCGAGCGGGCCGATCCAGATCGGGAGGTTCAACTTATTGTCGGGGTCCTTGAGAACGACGATCGGCATCTTGGTCGAGGGGTCGAGCGTGATTCCGCCGACCATCATGAGAATGAAATCTTCGCGGTGACCAGCCATACAAAGGCTCGCTTTAATCTGCCCCTCGGAAGCGCGCCGGCTCTGCGATGCGGCCCGTGCGGCGTTGGGTGAAATTATCTTGGACCAAAGCCACTCCGTGGTCAACCTGAGACGGCGGCGAAGCGCACGCGTGAGCGCGCTCAGCTTGCGACCAAGCGATCCACCACGTGGTACAACTGGTTGAGATTGCGGCACTCTTCCACCAGATCGCAATGCACGGCGTAGCGATCCATCTCGCTGTCGCCGAAGCCCCAGGTGTTGCGGCTCTCGGGGTTGAGCCAGATGATGCGTTTAGCGCGCTGGCGGATCTCGCGTAGACACCAGTCGTGCGGGAGATTGTAGTTGTTGCGCGCGTCGCCGAGCACGATCACCGTCGTGCGCTTGTTGATCACCCCGATATGGTCCGCAACGAAACTCCGAAACGCATAGCCGAAGTTCGAATGGGCGTACACATTGATGATATCGCCCTTGAGCGCCACGTCCAATGCGTCTTTTGCATCGTTGTTGCGGAAGTGCTCCGTGACCTCGCCAATGTCGGCGACGAAGATATAACTGCGCACGCGTGAATACAGATCCTGCAGCGAATAGACGAACTGCAGCATGAAGCGCGACGCATTGCGCACGGAATCCGACACATCGCAGAGGATCACGACCTGCGGCTTCTCTTTCTTGCGGCGCTCGAAGCGGAGCTTGAAGGGCACGCCGCCATTTTCGAGGTTGTGGCGGAGCGTCCGCTTGATATCGAAGCGGCCCTTCTTGGCGCGCTTGCGTCGGATCGTGATCACGTTCTTGAGGCGCTGCGCGAGGCGAACCACCGCCTCGTTCATCTTCTTCAGCTCTTCCTCGCTGAGATAGTAAAAGCTCTTCTCGCCGATCTGGGTCTGGCGCGGGTCGTCCTTCTGCTTGATGTCGCGTTTCTCACGCTCCATGCGGACGTAGCGCCGGATGATATCCTCGAGCGCCTTGAGCCGTCGCTCGAGATATTCCTCCATCCGCGCCTTCATGGCGGGGCCGATATCCATCTTTTCGACCTGCTCGCGCAGTTCCTTGATCTCGGCTTCGATCTTGTCGAGGCCCAACTGCCGCGCGAGTGCGCGTGCGAAGTAGTTCTCCTCGATCGTGCGCTCGATGCCGGAGAGGCGGATGGCGCGGGCGGCGTCGCGGATCGCTTTTTCCATCGCACCCGACTTGTTCTGCAGGAGCTGCTTGGCGAGGTCGGAGAGGTTCTTGCCCTCCTTCTGCAGCATCTTCTCGACGTCCTCGAGGAACTTCTGGAATTCCTGATCGGACATGGAGAGTGCGTTTTGGACGGCCTGGCTCGCCTGCTTGATGATCTCGCCAAGGCCCGCGAAGTAGATATCGAACAGTTCCTCGAAGGTTGGCAGCTCGCTCGCCCGCTTGACCATCGTCGAGCGGAGCGCGGAGCGAAAGGTCTCGCGCTCGGCGAGCCCGGTGACTTCGGCCGCGCAGAAGGCGTCGAGGGTTTCGGCGAGCGAGACGCGCACGCCGTTCTCGCGCAGCAGATTTGCGAATTCGACCAGCTTTTCCTGCATCAGCCAGAACCTCAGGTTCTAGTTTAGCAAATCCTTGTCGCTGCCAGCCTCGGTGCCGCGCCGCGCGCGCACCCGCCGCACGTAATCCTTCAACTCTTCCTGCGCCTTGCGCACGTCGCCCTCGTACTTGACGATGGTGTCGAGGGTCTCGTTGACGAGCTCCTGGTCGAGGCTCTGGACGTTGAGGATCGTGAGCGCCTTGACCCAGTCGAGGGTTTCGCTGATACCGGGCGTCTTCTTCAGATCGAGCTTGCGGAGCGATTGCACAACGCCGACGACTTCCTGCGCGAGCTTCTCGGCCGCCTCGGGCACTTTGAGCTTGACGATCGCGAGTTCCTGCGCGCGATCGGGAAAATCGATGTAGAGATGAAGGCATCGGCGCTTCAGCGCGTCGGACATCTCGCGTGCGTTGTTCGAGGTCAGGATCACGAGCGGCAGATGCTTCGCCTTGAGCGTTCCCAGCTCCGGCACCGTGACCTGGAAATCGGACAACAGCTCGAGCAGGAATGCTTCGAACTCTGCGTCGGCTTTATCGATCTCGTCGATCAACAGCACGCTCTGCTTGTCGCTGGAGATTGCCTTCAGGAGCGGACGCGGCAGGACGAAGCGCTCGGAGAAGAACACTTCGTCTTCCTTGGCGATACGGTCAACCGCCTCGGCCATCCCCTTCGCACCGACCAGCACCTCACCGATCTTGTCCTTCAGAATCTGCGTGTAGAGGAGTTGCTTGGCGTACTCCCATTCGTAGAGCGCCTTGCCCTCGTCGAGACCCTCGTAACACTGGAGCCTGATCAGGTCGAGGCCGAGCGAAGCCGCGAGTACCTTGGCGAGATCGGTTTTGCCGACGCCCGCGGGACCCTCGACGAGCACGGGCTTTTTGAGAGCGCTTGCGAGATAGATGACGGTCGCAATGCGGCGGCTCGCGATGTAGTTGTTACCGGCGAAGCGCTCAATTACGTCCTCGATCGATGAAAACATCAACCCTCCTGGCCCGCCGCAGCCCGAGTTCAAGCCGCCGCGTGGAGTCATTCAAATATCATGCGCCGGCAAGGGGAGGAAACCCGGCGCCCTGACCTTACACTCGTTCGAGTCAGACCGCTTGGTTATATTGGTTATAGAGGATTGCATTTCATCGCTCCGCCCTGCTCTCCTGACTATTCACGGAACTCGCAGTGGACGCGCGCGCTCGGCAGCTCCGTAACGCTCAGGAGACAATGGATGCAGTCATCGCTTCGGCCCCACAACTTGCCGGCCGACCCGCCGGCGATCGTCGAGAAGATGATCAAGCCCTACATGGAACGCACCGCCACGCATGGCGTGGCGGTGGCGATCTACTACAAGGGCAAGGAGTATCTGCTGTCGTTCGGCGACGATGGTGCGATGCCGCCGAAGAAGGTGACACCCGATTTGCTGTTCGGCATCGGCTCGGTGACTAAGACGTTCAGCGCGGCGATGCTCGCCTATCAGACGACAGAGGAGGATGGCAAACCCCCGCTCAGGAACATCAACGCCTGCGTGTGCGATTACCTGCCGACGGAGGTCAAGCAGTACGGCCGCGGGATCAGGAAGGTGACGCTGCTCGAACTGGCGACGCATACCTCGTCCTTCCCGAGCCGCGTGCCGGGGCATCCGGGGGATGAGCTCTATGGCGGGCAACCGCCGTCGCCCGAACTGATCAAATGGTGGGAAGATTTCATCAAGCCGCCCTACCCGCCCGAGGTGCTGTACTCGAACGTCGGATACGTGACGCTCGGTTTCGCCCTCGCCGGCCCCAACGGGAAACCGAGCTGGAACGACTTGCTCGCTCAGTACATCACGCGGCCGCTCAAGATGTCGCACACTCTCACGCAGCCGCCGTCGTCGATGCCGATCGCGCAAGGCTACTTCGGCAAGAGCAAAGTCAAGATGGGGGAGGCGGACCTGAAGTCGAATGCGCGTGACATGCTGTCGTGGCTGGAGGCGAATATCGGCGCGCTCAACAAGAGCATCTCGCCGCACCTGGCGGAGGCGATCCGCGTAACGCATCGCATCTGGTTCATGACGCCGCCCGAGGATCGCTTCAACATGGGCCTCGGCTGGGAAATCTTCAGCAAAGATCCCGCTCAGGCGGTGGTCTATTCGAAGAACGGCGCGTCGAAGCGCGGCGGATTCTCTTCCTGGATCGGCTTCATGCCGGACGACCAGATCGGTGTTGCGATTCTAACCAACGAGTTCGGTGCCGAGTACGACACGGAGTTGGGAATCCTGCAGGACACACCCACCGGTGATGCGATGAATCCCGCGGCGCTCGGGCGCCAGCTCATCGCACGCCTTGACGGCGAGAGCATCGAACCGCAAGCGAAGCGGCCGCTAACGCTCCGCCAACGGCTCCAACATTTCATGCTCGATACCGAGGACTAGAGTATCGAGGGCGCGACCACGCCCAGATCAGATGTGGAGTTCCTCCCAGACCTGCTCGCCGCAAACGAAGCGCTCGCGGCTGAGCGCGGTCGCGTCGAGCGCGCCGTACTTGCCGTTCGCGATCAGCTCGGCGAGCGCCTGACCGATCGCCCACGATTGCATCACGCCGCGCCCGCTGAAGGAGTGCGCCTCGTAGACGCCCGGCGCGGCACGGCCGACGATCGCACTGCGATCGGGACTCACCTCGTAGAGCCCCGCCCAGCCGGTCACGTGTCGAAGCCGTTCCATCACGTTCATCCGCGCGAACAGCCGCGGCCAGATTTCATTCTGGAAAAACGATTCGCCGTCATAGTTGAAGTGATAGCCGGGAGGCGTGTCGGGCGGTGAGTAGCCGGCCAGGATATGCGGTCCCTCGTTGTGGAAGTAAACGCCCGAGGTGTCGACGATCATGCCGTACCGGCTAAGGTTCGTGGCGCGATTGTCGACGAGGCAGATCTGCCGGCGAATTGGCTCGGTGTAGTTCGCGAGCCCGAGCGATCGGAAGACGGCGGGCGCCCACGCGCCGCTGGTAATCGCGATCGCGTTGGCGGTGAGCTCGAAGGTTCGACCGGTCTCGGCCTCGCCAGGACCGTCCTGCGTCATGATGCGGCCGAGACCCTCGTCGGATAGCGGGCGGTCTGATTGCCAGCACTCTAGATGCGCACCTGAGGCGGCGCTGTGAATCGCCATTACGTACACGCGATCGAGAAATTGCGCCCCGCTCCGAATCGCACGATGGCGATAGTGCTCCTTCAGCAGATTCGGATTGATGAGACCGTCGTCGGGCGAGAACGTCGCGCCTGCGATTCCGTCGAGCTTGTCAAGCTCGGGAACGCGCCGCGTGAGTTCGGCCGGCCTAAGCGTCTCGATCGGATGTCCCAGATTGCGCTGCAGATCGATATGGTCGAGCGCCGCTTGCCAGGTCTTCTCGTCATAGAGCCAGAGGTATCCCTTCTGTCGAAAGCTGACCTCGGCACGCACGCGGACGTAGTATTCGATCGAGGCCCGACAGAGGGCGATATTGACCGGCTGCCACCATGTCGCGCGCACTCCGCCGGCATTCTTCTCGCTCGAGCTCAGACGGCCGCTCAGATCGATATCGATCGCGAGCACCTTGAGACCATGCTCCGCGAGCGCCATCGCGACCGAGCTGCCCACGATACCAGCGCCGACCAGGATGATGTCGAAGCGCTCTGACGGATTCATGTACGCGAGTCTAGCAGAAGGCCTCCGCGTCAGCCCTTGGCTACCGCCACGCGGGCTGCCAAGTATGAGTAGATGTGTACGCTCGTGATCTATTTGAAAACGGCCGCCGACTATCCGGTCGTGATAGCGGCGAATCGCGATGAATTTCTTGACCGCCCCGCCTGCAATCCCACGACGCTGCTCGACCAGCCCCACGTGGTTGGCGGGCAGGACCTGCGCGCGGGCGGCACGTGGCTCGGAATCAACGAGCATGGGCTGACCGTCGGCTTGCTCAACCGCCGGGCCGAGAACGGCGCGAATCCCAGCGCCCGCTCGCGCGGCCTGCTAACGCTCGACGCGCTGCGCAGGCGTACAGCGGCCGAGGCGGCGGCATACGCCGCGAGTGAACACGCGGCAGATTACAATCCGTTCAACCTCTTGATCGCGTCGCGCGATGAAGCCTTCGTCGCCTACAATCGGGTTGGCGCCAGGGCGATCGAGATCGTGCCGCTTCGGGCCGGGATGCACCTCTTGTCGAACCTCGATGTGAACGACCTTGAATGCCCGAAAATCTGCGCCTCGCACGCTAAATTCGCGACCCTCGGCGAGGACCCGGACTTTCGCCGCGATCCGCTCGGCAATCGCGAGCGGCTCGGTGCGCTGCTCGCCGACCACAACACGCAACTCGACCCCCGCAGCGGCCGTCCCAACGCGCTCTGCCTGCATCTTGGTGAATACGGTACACGCTCATCGAGTCTCATTTTTGTGGGGAGCAAACCGGGCGAAGTGCATCACTTCTTTGCGCCCGGCCCGCCCTGCGCCACGCCCTACGCCGCGGCCGAGCTGCCGCATCCTCACGGCTCGAAGTAAGCGGTGACAGCGGCGATCACGAAGCAGGCGATTGCGATCGCGGCGCAAGCGAGAAAGATCGAGGCGAGAAAGGGCGGCTCGATAACGAAGAACAGAATCGTCCCGGAGACCACGGCGAGGACACTCGCGATCACAGCCACCACTATCGATACCGTCCGCAACTGCGCCATCGGAAATACCGCCCTTGACGGCGGGCTTATCCCTACTATAGGCCCAATGTTCATTCCATCGGGGAGAATGCGAAATTGATGAGTCGGTGCCGTAGGATGGTCGCCGCGCTGGCGGCGATCTTGATGATGCTCGCGACCGCGCCTTTGACCAGCGCGCAGATGCTCGGGCAAGCGAACCTCGGCTGGCAGCAGCGCTTCCTCGGCATCATCCCGCTGGTCAAGCCCGACCCGAAGGATCCCGTGGTCGTAACAGTCAACGGCGCGCCGATAACCGCCGCCGAGATCTCCGATTACGCCCGGACCGAGAGCCAGATGATCAACGCCACCAGCACGCAGGAGACCCGCGCGGTGTGGAAGGACGCGACCGAAAATCTGATCAATCGCACGCTCCTCTTGCAGGAAGCCCAGCGACGCAAAGTCACGGTCCCCGAGGGTGAAGTTGCCCAGCGCGCGCGTGATTACCAGGTTTCAGGCGGTGAACCATCGGCTCCAGGCGCTCCCGATCCGCAACTGCTCGAAGGCGTGCGCGATTCGATGCTGATCGAGAAGATGCTTGACCAGGAGTTCAGCGACCACCATGTGCAACCGGCCGAGGCACAAATCAAGCAGTACTACGATCAGCACGCCGACCTTTTCGTCAAGGATCCGGGCGAGGTGCGCATTGCGCATATTGCCGTCAAGCTGCCGAATAACCCTACCGACGCGCAGAAGAAGGCCGCCGAACAAAAGGTAATGAAACTCTACGCCGAGGCGCAGAAGACCAAAGATTTTGCCGCGCTTGCGAAGAAGGAATCGGAAGACCCGGAGAGTGCGGCCAAGGGCGGTGACCTCGGTACGTTTCGTCCCGGCCAACTCCCGCCAGTGGTGGACAAGCTCGTGTTCTCGACGCCGGTCGGCCACACGACGCAGGTGATCGAATCCAACCTCGGCTACAGCTTCATCAAGGTCCTGTCGCGCCAGGGCGAAACTTACGCACCGCTCGGCGAGGTGAAGGCCAAAATCGCGATGACGTTGCTCGACTACAACGAGGAAGACCTGGTGAAGGCGCTGCTCGGCAAGTTGCAGAAGTCGGCGAAGATCGATTTCAAGCCGGTACCAGGCGAGCAACAGCAGCAATCAAGCTGATCGAACCAGCAGCGGGCCTTCAATTATCGCCCGTCTTCGCGGTAGGAGGCGGGGCGGGCGTTGCTCGCGCTGGCTCGCGGCCGAGAGCGCGCAACGCTCGCCGCACCATGAAGTTGCGCGGATCGACCTCGTTCGCCGTTTCCAGGTAGTCGATCGCCGTGGCAGTGCGCTGAAGGCGCGCCGCGCAGCGCGCCATCGCGAGCAGCACCTCGACGTTGTCCTTGCCGAAAAACTCTCGTGCGCGCTTTAACGCGGTCAGCGCCTCGCTGAACTTGTCCGCGCGCGCGAGCGCCATCCCGAGCCCGAGCATCGCCTCGCCGTTCAGTGGATCGATCGCGAGCGCCTCGCGATACATCTCCAGCGCATTGCGCCGCGCGCCTTTCTGGTGCAGATCGCCGGCCGCCCTGGCGAGCCGGTTTGACTCCTCACGCCAGCCACGCGACTCGACATCGACCCTGATCGCGTCATGCGTGATTTCCGCCTTGAGCAGGCGCACACGCGGACCGAAATAGTCGCGGAGCTTTTCGATCAGTGGGTCCGAGATCGTTTCGGGATCGTCGAGAAAAATCAGCCCTAGCGGATCCCCGATATGATCGCCGCGGCGAAGCACAAGCGTTCGCCGGTGCCACACCCGGTTCGCACCATGTTTTCCGTCAGACTCGCTCATTGGGATCAAACAACTTGCTGTATTCATCGAGCGCGAAGCGGTCGGTCATGCCGGCGATGTAATCCGCCACAGCACGAGCGATTGGCTCGCTGTCGCGCTCGGCGCGCGCCAGCACGTGCGGCGGCATCTGGCGCGGTTCCGCCATGTACGTCTCGAACAGACGCGCGAGCACCCTGCCCGCCTTCTCCGTCATCCTGCTCACGCGATAATGCCGGTAAAGCTTCTCGGCCATCACCTGCTTCAGCTCCTGCACCTGCGGCGTCATCGCGGGACTGAATGATGCGAGCGGCCTGCCCGCTCGCCGCGCGTCCTCGACACTCTTCACGCCGGCGCGATCGATCTCGGCAGCCAGGGTGTGCATCAGGTCCGTCGACATCGCATCAATCATCCTGATCACGGTCTGGTAGCGGAGCACGCGCGGTTCAACGCCGGGTGTCGCATCGCGCGCCGCCCGCGATGCGTCGCGATAGAGTGACGACGCTTCGAGGTCCTCGAGCGTGAGCATCCCGGCCTTCACACCGTCATCAACGTCGTGCGCGAGATAGGCGATCTCATCAGCGAGATCGACAATCTGCGCCTCCAGGCATGGGTAAGTTGTCGGATCGAATTCCTCGGCCGCTGGCCGCCCTTTGAAGTGCGAATGCTTGATGATCCCCTCGCGCACTTCGAAGGTGAGATTCAATCCGCGAAAACCCGGATAGCGGACTTCGATCCAATCAACTGTGCGGAGGCTCTGCGCATTGTGATCGAAGCCGCCATACGGCTTCATCAGTTCATTGAGCACCTTCTCGCCGGCGTGACCAAACGGCGTATGTCCCAGGTCGTGCGCGAGCGCGACCGCCTCGGCCAGCACCTCAGCGAGGCCGAGCGCGCCCGCTATTGTGCGCGTGATCTGCGCCGCCTCGAGCGTGTGCGTGAGGCGCGTGCGATAGTAGTCGCCCTCGTGATTGACGAAGACCTGAGTCTTGTATTCGAGTCGGCGAAACGCGGCCGAGTGTACTATGCGGTCGCGGTCGCGCTGAAAGGCGGTGCGGATCGGATGCTCAGGCTCGGGAACTCGGCGGCCGCGACTCGAGCGCGAAAGCATCGCGTAGGGCGCGAGCGTGCGCGCCTCAATTACTTCCAGCTCATGCCTCGTCCGCAGCATCGCCCTCGCGTCTCGCGTGCGACTCGATGCTAGCATTTGCCAATCGTGGCCCCAACGCGATGAGCGTCGACGCTCAACAACCTAGAATATGGCGCTGAATCAAAGCGCGTCTCGAATCGCCCGCCGAGCTGCTCTCGATACGGAAGGACCACTGATACGGCGTTCCGTTGGCAACGCTCAGAACATCGAGGCTCGCGCCGGAATGAAGCCCTCTCGAAGCACGATAACGATCGCAGCGTAACTCTGTAGCGTTCCCTCGCCTGCGTAGGTCATCGTCTGATCGTCGGCGCGATAGCTCGACGCGTCGAACGCGCAGGACTCCACGATTCGGCCCTCGGATGTCAGCATGTCAGCGTTGCGGACCCAAGCTCGGGCTTCGCGGCGCTACCCAAGTGCAGAGTTATCGGCAATCCGGTTGGCGTGTGATGGTTCGGGCACGCTGCGACCGGATTGGGGCCATTCTCCGCTCGTGAACGCGGCCAGAGGAAAAGTCGAATTTGGCGGCGGGAATTCGACCGGACGCGGCCGCGCTGGGCCGTTGGAAGGGTCTCGCCTTCGTCGCTAATGGACAATCGATGTGATGGCGACACCAGAGGACTGTCGAAGGCGGCCGCGTTGCGGATTTGCATTGCAATCGCGCTCTCACCGTCCTCGCCATAGGCGCCAAACCAACCTGCTTCAAGGCGGGATTCAGCATCGGAAGCGATGAAACGGACCTTCGATCCGCATATCTATCGCTTGCTGTCCGCTCAACTCGACGCGGTTCGGTGCAATCACGTCGCGGGTGCGGCCGACGGCGTAGCCCTGAGTCGTGTACCGTTGGTTCTTCGAGCTTTCGCGGTGCATGTTGGGCCCGAATTCGCGCCGGCGGGTTCCTCACAAGGTAGCGCGCATGCATGACCTCGCCCGCCGCCGTCTTCGTGTCATCTGTGACTGGATCCAGGTCTGCCATGGCGCGGAAATAGTTGAGCCTGGCGAGCCAACCTTCCGAGCCGGGCGGCGTCGCCGTGGTCGCCTCGGATGTTGAACTCGCTGCCGGCGCAATACCCATCTGCGCCGCTCAGCACCTCGCGCGCATGTTCGGGCAGAAGCTTCGACGCGCCCTGCGTGTTACACGATGCAGTCAGGACCCGAGGACGGCACCAAGCATAGGTTCCGGCAGCATCACCCGCAATCCAACGGGTAGGGTTTGCTAACCACGAGACAGAACTGAGAGCCGAGCGCCGGCGTGCCGACCGACTTCATCTGTCCGCGCGCGGCACTTATAATCGCGACGGGGATTGAGGAGCGTGATGCAGAGGAGCCGCTATCGCCGGATCAGCGCGGTCTTCGGATTCGCCGCCTCGACGATGTTCACGGCGTGCGCGACACAATACCTAGCGCCATCGCCACCTCCTCCACCTCCGCCGCCCGTCGTTTCGGTTCAACCCCGCGCGACCCCCTCGATAATCGGTGTCGCGTCATGGTACGGACCCGGCTTCAATCATCATCACACGTCGAGCGGCCGGATCTACGACCAAGACGAGCTCACCGCGGCTTGTGAGGTCGTGCCGCCCGGCAGCCTGGTAATGGTCACCAACCTCGACAATGGACGCTCGGTCGAAGTGACCATCACCGATCACGGTCCCTTCAAGAAGGGCCGCAAGATCGATCTCTCCCACAAGGCCGCGGTCATGCTCGGCATGATCGGTCCGGGCACTGCCAACGTTCGGATCGACGTGATCAGCGCACCGCTCGGCTCGCGCCCGGTCGGCTCGATGCCGCAATTTTTTGTGCAGGTCGGCTCATTCTCGAGCGAGGCCAACGCGCGCAATACGCACGATCGGGTTGCGGCGTATTTCCCCGACGTGAACATCAATCAGGTTGATGCGGGCGGGCATCGATACTACCGTGTGCGCATGGGCGGATTTGCCTCGCGGCACGAGGCTGAGGCACGTGCGGCCGATACGTCCAGGCTCGGATTTCCGGTCGTGATCGTCAGTGAATGAACTCTCGACGCCGCGTTTGCCACTCAAGACTTACGGTCTATCTGCCGCTGATCGCATTGGCGTTCGGCCTTGCCGCATGCGCCTACTCGGTCGTCAGCGGCGACCACATCAATTCCGACCAGGCCGGCAAGGTCGAGGCCGGCATCCAGGAGATGCGCGAACTCAGGTTCAAGCAGCCCGTGCCGATGGTGGTGAAGACGCGCGCCGAGGCCGAGCAGATGATGGCAGCGGATCTTTCGCGCGATTACACCGACGAGCAGTTTGAGGTCGACGGGATCGCGGGCGCGCTGGTCGGCCTCTACCCGGCCGGAATCAACCTCAAGGCCGAGTCGCTCAAGTTGCTGAGAAATCAGGTCGCGGGGTTCTACGATCCGCACGGCAAGGAGATGGTTCTGCTTGAGGGCGCGGACAACGCCGGCTTCTATGAAGGTACGCTTCAGTTTCTCGTCCAGCGCGACATCATCGGGGAGATGCTGCTCGCACACGAACTTACTCACGCCCTGCAGGATCAGAACTTCGGTCTCGAAACGATGCTCGACAAGTACAAGAACAACGACGATCGCGAGCTCGCGCTGAAATCAGTCGCCGAGGGCGACGCGACGATCGCGGGCTATGCATACGTGATGGGCCGCATGGATACGGCCGTCGCCGATTCGCTGGTGGAACATCTCAAAGATCTGCCGCAGATGTTCGCGGCAGAGGCCGGTGACGCTCCGGAGGGACTCGCCGCGCCGCTGGTGTTCCAATACGCGGAGGGCGTCAGGTTCGTCGCCGAGGCCTACAAGCGGGGCGGCTGGGCCGCGGTCGATAAGTTGTACCGGAACCCGCCGCAATCGAGTCATCAGATAATTCACCCGGCCTACTATTTCGATCGGCCCGCTCCACCGGTGAAAATCGAGCTCAGCGGTTATCAGAAAATCATGGCTGGCTGGAACAAGGCCGATCAGGACACCTATGGCGAGCTGCTGCTGCGCGTGATTCTCGAGCGCAACCTCGGCCGCCACTCGACCGATACGACCGTCGCCGCGCAATGGGCCGGCGATCAGATGATCATCCTGCGCGAAGGCCGCAGCGTCTGCGTATTCTGGATGGTCGCGTTTGACGATCCCTATAACGCGAGCCACTTCGCCGTGGTCTACGAAACGATTCTCGATCGACTGCTCGGCGACTCGACCGTGCATCGCATCGACTATCGGGGCAACGATGTGCTCGTGGTGATTGGTGAGGGCGCGAACTATTTCAATTCGCTCGAGCCCGAAATCTGGAGCGAGACCAGGTTCAACGGCATCAACTCGGCCGCCAAGCTTCAGTCCGCCGACGCTGATTCGCCCTGATGGGCCTAGCCGACGTCGCCGAGACTGAACCCCTGCGTCAGCATCTTGCGCACGGCCATTCGTGCGCCTCGGGACGGCGGGGAATCGAGCGACGGATCACGCGTGAGACACTGGTCCGCCATCACTCGCGCATTCTCAATCATTCGCACATCACGCAATAGGTGCACGAATTTCAGGGGCAGCGCGCCGGTCTGGCGCGCACCCAACAGATCGCCTGGCCCTCGCAAGGTGAGGTCGGCCTCCGCAACCTCGCGTCCCGTGAGCGCCCGCTGCATAACCTGAAGCCGCGCGAGCGAGGACTCGTCCGCGTCGTCAGATGCAACCAGGATGCAGCGCGAGGGCGCACTGCCCCGCCCTACCCGGCCACGCAATTGATGCAGTTGCGCGAGGCCGTAGCGCTCGGCCGCCGCGATCACAATCACGCTCGCCTCGGGCACGTCGATCCCAACTTCGACCACCGTGGTGGAGACGAGCAGGTCGAGCGCACCGTCACGAAACGCTCGCATCGCGCGATCCTTCTCGGCGGAGCGCATCCTGCCGTGCAGCGTTGCGATTCGCGCTTCACCTATCGACTTCGAGAGCCGTGACGCCGTGTTTGCGACCGACTTCGCTTCGTCGTCTTCGCCCTCGATCAGCGGCACCACGTAGTAGATGCGGCCACCGCGCGCGATCTCGTCGCGGAGTTCCTCGTAAATGCAGGCGCTCTCGGACTCGGCTCGCAGTTGCGTTGCTATTGGAGTGCGGCCGGGCGGCAGTTCGTCGAGAAATGAAACGCTCAGATTCCCGAACAGGCTCATCGCGAGGCTTCGCGGAATCGGCGTCGCCGTCATCATCAGGACGTTCGCCGTTGCGCCGAGCGCCTTGAGCCGCGCACGATCGAAGACGCCGAAGCGATGCTGCTCGTCGATAATGCCAAGCCCCAGCCGGGCGACGCGGACTTTTTGTTGGATCACGGCCTGGGTGCCGAAGACAACCTCGATTTCGCCGCGCGCGAGTCCCTCGACAACGGCCTCGCGCTCGTAGCCCGCGATACGTCCGGTCAGCAACGCGACGCGCACCGCGAGCCCCGCGCACATCCGATTGAAGGAGCGGAAGTGCTGCTCCGCCAGCAGCTCGGTCGGCGCCATCATCGCGGCCTGGTATCCACTCTCGACCGCTCTAAGAGCTGCCCAGAATGCGACCACCGTCTTGCCGCTGCCGACGTCTCCCATCAGCAAGCGGTTCATCTGTGTTGCGCGCTCAAGGTCTTCGCCGATTTCCTTGATTGCCTGTTGCTGCGAACGGGTCAGCGCAAATGAAAGCTTGGCGGCGAATTTTTTTGTAAGCGTCGGCTCGCTGATGAATGCCGCACCAGCACGCTGCTGTGAGCGGCGCTGCTCGATGGCGAGCGCAAGTTCGAAGGCGAACAGCTCGTCGAACGCGAGCGCGCGATGCGCCGGCGAATCGCCCGCCTGCAGCGCAGCAGGGTCGGCATCATCGGGCGGCTGATGGAGGTAGCGCAACGCATCGCCCACTGTCATCGCATCCGCGCGAAGGTCGTCGGGCACCGAGTTCGGCACAAGCTGCGCAGCCTCCGGAAGGACTCGCGCCACGATAGTCTCGAAGAGCCGCTGCCCTACGGCCGCCGGCAGCCGATAGACTGGACGAATCGGGCGCGGAAATCCGTCGGTAAGGCTGATTACATCGGGATGCGCGAGCTCGAGCCCACCATCCTGTGACGCGCTGATCCGTCCGCGCACGAGCACGCGGTGTCCGCCCGGCATGTAGCCGCGCATGTAAGCCGGTAAATTGAACCACACGACGCGAATTCGTTTGCCGTCGATCGCGAGCCATGCGGTGGCGAGCCGCCGCCATCGGCGCCCGCGCATCGGGCGCTCATCGAGCTTGCTTAGCTCGCCCTCGAACACCGCAACCATCCCGTGCTTCAGTTCATCAATGGGAGTTCGTTCCCGCCAATCCTGGTAACGCGCGGGCAGGTGTGCGATCAGGTCGCCGATGCTCGCGATGCCGCGCTCCGCGAGGGCCTGCGCGCGTTTCGGGCCGATCCCCGCGAGGCTGGAAACGGGAGTATCGAGCGAAAGCGCGATCGAAGACTGATGCTGCTGGCTCATTGCGCGCCGTGCTCGCCCGCGGCTGGAGCAAATCAGGCGCGGTGATAGTCTTGCAACGGCCGAACCTCGAACGGCTCGCTTTTGAGTGCCCGAATGCCCTGCACACCGGCGCTCGCGCCCGACATGGTGGTGAAGAATGGAATTCTCATTTCGAGCGCGCTGCGTCTAATCGAAAACGAGTCGGCCGTGCCGGTCGCGTCGGGCGTGTTGATCACCATCGCAATCCTCCCCTCCCTCATCACGTCGACGATATGCGGGCTGCCTTGGAGCACCTTGTTAACGCGTGCGCACGGGATGCCGAGTTTCCATATGGCATCGGCCGTGCCGCCGGTCGCGATCAGTTCGAATCCGAGCTCCTGCAGACCGCGCACAATCGGCTGAAGCTTGGCCTTGTCCTCGTCGCGAACGCTGATGAACACCAGCCCGTGCGACGGAAGATGCGACGACGCCGCTATCTCGGCCTTGGCGAACGCCATCGCGAATGACGAATCGATACCCATCACCTCGCCGGTCGATTTCATTTCGGGTCCCAGAATCGTGTCGACTCCGGGAAATCGACCGAAAGGAAAGACCGATTCCTTGACCGCGACGTGCGCGGGCACGCGCTCGTTGGTAAAGCCAAGCTCGTCGAGTTTCTTGCCGGCCATCACGAGCGACGCAAGCTTGGCGAGCGGCACGCCGATCGCCTTGCTGACGAAAGGAATCGTGCGCGAGGCGCGAGGATTTACTTCGAGGATATACACCTCGCCCTGGTAAAGCGCGTATTGCACGTTGACGAGGCCGACAACGCCGAGCTCGCGGGCGAGCATGCGCGTCTGTCGCAGCAACTCGTTTTGCACGTCGCGGCTGAGAGTGTTGGGGGGGAGGGCGCAGGCGCTGTCGCCGGAGTGAATCCCCGCGTGCTCGACGTGCTCCATGATCCCGCCAATCACGACCGTCTCGCCGTCGGAAATCGCGTCGACATCGACTTCGGTCGCGCCCTGCAGGTAACGGTCGATGAGCAACGGATGCTGCTCGGAGGCTTGCAGAGCCTGCGTGACGTATCGGCGGAGCGATGCCTCGTCGGGGATCACCTCCATCGCACGTCCGCCCAGAACGTACGACGGCCTGATCAACACCGGATAGCCCACCGCAGCCGCGCCGCGCGTTGCCTCATCCAGGCCGCGGGCGAGAATCCCGCGCGGCTGCTTGAGGCCAAGCTTCTCGACCACAGCATTGAAACGTTCGCGATCTTCGGCGCGATCGATCGCGTCGGGACTGGTGCCGAGAATCTTCACTCCTGCATTTGCTAGCGGCACCGCGAGCTTGAGCGGCGTCTGCCCGCCGAACTGAACGATCACGCCGAGCGGCTTTTCGCGCTCGCTGATCGCCATCACGTCTTCGAAGGTGAGAGGCTCGAAGTACAGCCGGTCCGAAATGTCGTAGTCAGTCGAGACGGTCTCCGGGTTGCAGTTGACCATGATGGTCTCGAAACCTGCAGCCTTCAGGGCGAGGCTCGCGTGCACGCAGCAGTAGTCGAATTCTATTCCCTGACCGATTCGATTCGGTCCGCCGCCGAGAATGACAATTTTCATACGATCGGTGGGCGGCACTTCGTCTTCGCCTTCGTAGGTCGAGTAGAGGTACGGCGTGAAGGCCTGGAATTCGGCGCCGCAGGTATCGACTGACTTGAACACCGGCGCGACGCCATGCTCGCGACGCGCCGTTGCGATGGCGGCTTCGTTGCTGGCGCGAAGTTCAGCGATGCGCCGATCGGAAAATCCCATCGGCTTGAACTCGCGATAGAACTCGGCCGTGAGCGGCTCCGTCGCGACGCGGCGCTCGGTTTCGACGACGTCGGCGACCGCATCGATGAACCAGGGATCGATCTTGCTGAGATCGTAGATCTCCGCGCGCGAGAGACCCGCTCGCAGAGCGTCCGCCACGTAGTAGATGCGATGACTGCTGGGCTTTACTACCCTTTTTCTAAGCTCGGCCAGCGTGTCGTCGCGCGATTGCGATTGCGGTGACGGTTCGAAGCCGAACGATCCCAGCTCGAGCGAACGGAGTGCCTTTTGCAGCGATTCTTTAAATGTGCGGCCAATCGCCATCGCCTCGCCGACTGACTTCATCTGCGGACCCAGCTCGTCTGCGGCGTCGCGGAATTTCTCGAAGGTAAAGCGCGGAATCTTGGTTACGACGTAGTCGATCGTCGGCTCGAAACATGCCGGCGTCTTCTTCGTGATGTCGTTGGCGATTTCGTCGAGCCGATAGCCGACCGCAAGCCGCGCCGCGATTTTGGCGATCGGAAAGCCCGTCGCCTTCGACGCGAGTGCCGAGCTCCGCGACACGCGCGGATTCATCTCGATGACGACCATCCGGCCAGTCTTCGGATCGATCGCGAACTGAATATTCGAACCGCCGGTGTCGACGCCAATTTCGCGGATGATGCGCAGCGCGGCGTCGCGCATCAGCTGGTATTCCTTGTCACTGAGCGTCTGCGCGGGTGCGACCGTGATCGAGTCGCCGGTGTGCACGCCCATCGGATCGAGGTTCTCGATCGAACAGATGATGACGACATTGTCGGCCATGTCGCGCATCACCTCGAGCTCGAATTCCTTCCATCCCTCGACCGACTGCTCGACCAGCACCTCGTGGCTCGGCGACTGGTCGAGACCGTAGGCCACCTTCGCTCGATAATCCTCGAGGTCGCGAGCGATTGAACCTCCAGTGCCGCCCAGGGTGCGCGATGGACGGATGATCAGCGGAAGTCCGATATCGCGGCGCACCCGTTCAGCGTCGTCGAGCGAGTGCGCGATCGCGGAGCGCGGCACTTCGAGTCCGATATTGATCATCGCCTGCTTGAAGAGGTCGCGGTCCTCGGCCTTCTTGATCGCGGGCAGCTTCGCGCCAATCAATTCGCAGTTGAAGCGATCGAGGATGCCGGCTTCAGCAAGCTCAATCGCAAGGTTGAGCGCCGTTTGACCGCCGACCGTAGGCAGCAGCGCGTCGGGACGCTCGCGCTCGATGATCCGCGTGACAGCGTCGACGGTCATCGGCTCGACGTAGGTGCGATCCGCAAGTTCAGGATCGGTCATGATGGTCGCGGGATTCGAGTTGATGAGGATGAGGCGCAGTCCTTCCTCCCTTAGCGCTTTGAGCGCCTGCGTGCCCGAGTAGTCAAACTCGCAGGCCTGGCCGATCACGATCGGACCCGAGCCAATCAACAGAACTGATTTGAGATCTTTACGAAGCGGCACGCTCTAACCTTCCGATTTCATCATCACTCGGTGCTTGGCGTTTCGATCAGCGAGCCTCCCGCGCTTCGTCGGCGACGATTCGCTCAAGCGTCTCCGCGCCGAAACGCGGAAACGCCTCGACCAGGCGGTGAAAGCGCTGGAACAGGTAACTCGAATCGTGAGGACCGGGCGACGCCTCGGGATGATACTGCACGGAGAAGAAAGGCACTCCCACTCCGCGGAGTCCCTCGACCGTACGATCGTTCAAATTCAGGTGAGAGAGTTCGGCGCGGCCCTTAACCGAGTCGGTATCGACCGCGAAGCCGTGATTCTGCGACGTGATCTCGACGCGCTGCGTGCGCAAATCCATCACCGGATGATTCGCACCGTGATGCCCGAAGTCGAGCTTGTAGGTCTTGCCGCCTAGCGCCAGGCCGAGAATCTGGTGGCCGAGGCAGATTCCGAAAATCGGCTTCTTGCCGATAAGCTCCGCCACGGCCTTGAAAGCGTACGGCAACGCGGCGGGATCGGCCGGTCCATTCGAGAGAAAAACGCCGTCAGGATCGTGGCCAAGGATTTCGGCGGCGGTTGACGCCGCCGGCATCACCTTCACGCGAAATCCCGTGCTCACCAGGCGGCGCAGGATGTTGTGCTTGATGCCGTAGTCGAGCGCGACAATCAGCGGCGCGTCAAGGAGCTGCTCGCGGCTTGCGTGCCGATAGCCGCTGCCAAGTTCCCATACGCCGATTGCCCAGTCATAAGGCGTCGCGCAAGTTACTTCTTTGACGAGATCACGGCCGACCAGTCCGGGCGACGCCTTCGCCTTCACCACCAGCGACGCCGCATCGAGATCGACGCTCGAAATCACGCCCTCCTGCGCGCCGTGCTCGCGGATGTGACGAACAAGAGCGCGCGTATCGATACCTTCGATTCCGACGACGCCCGCCTCTTCGAGGTACTTTCCGAGGGGCAGCTCGGAGCGCCAGTTCGACGGCCGTTCCCAGCAATCGCGAACGATGAATCCCTCGACGTAGATGCGGCGCGATTCAAAGTCTTCGCGATTGATGCCGACGTTGCCGATCTCCGGATACGTCATGCAGACGAGCTGGCCCTTGTACGACGGGTCGGTGAGAACCTCCTGGTAACCGGTCATGGCGGTGTTGAACACCACTTCACCGCTCGTCTCGCCAAGCGCGCCGAAGGCTCGCCCGCGAAAGATGCGGCCGTCAGCGAGCGCGAGAATTGCGTCAGTCCGTTTTGTCATCGGGCCAAGGATTTCCTCCCGTCGAACACAATTTCGCCGGCGACAATAGTCAAAAGCGCGCGGCCTTTGAGCCGCGTTCCGCTGAACGGAGTGTTACGGCTCCTTGACAAAAATTTGTCGGGCTCGACGGTCCACTCAAGGTCAGGATTGATTACCGTTATGTCCGCAGTATCGCCAACCGCAAGCCGCCCGCGAGCGAGCTTCAAGAGCCGCGCCGGTGATGCGGACATCATGGACACTAGTCGCGCGGCGCTGATCAATCCGCGATGCACTAGCGCAAGCGCGAGACCGAGCGACGTTTCGAGGCCAACGATTCCGTTCGCCACGCGCGCGAAGTTCGCCGCATCGTCGGGCGACAAATGTGGCGGCGCGAGCTCCGGGCCAAAGAGTCCCGCGAACTCTGCCATGTGCTTCGAGCGCGGCTCATGCGGCGCGTGGTCGCTCGCAATCATGTCGATGGTGCCGTCCGCGATCGAGGCGTGTATTGCCTCAACGTCGCGGCGCGATCTTAGCGGCGGATTCATCTTGGCGTTGGGGCCCCAGGTCAACGCGGCTGAATCGTCGAGCGCAAAATGATGCGGCGTGACCTCGCAAGTTACTTGCGCGCCTTCGCTTCGAGCTGCGCGAATCAAAGCGACCGACTCAGCGGTAGAAACGTGGGCAATATGAACCGGGGCGTTGGCGTTCAGAGCGATCGACAGGTCGCGGCGGATCCGCTCGCTCTCGGCCTCACCCGAATATCCGCTGACGCTCAGACGCCGCGCTACGGCACCCGCGTTTACCGCGCCGTTGCACGAAAGGCTGCGATCTTCTTCGTGCAGGGAAATTGCAAAGCCGAGCCGACTCGTTCGCTCGAGCGCGCGCCGCAGAAGGTTCGGATCATCGACCGCGATCCCGTCGTCAGAGAAAAGTCGCGCGCCCGCCTCGGCCATCGCGTCGAAGTCCACAATCTCTGCCCCGGCGAGTTCTTTGGAGACCGCAGACACCGGAACGAGAGCGGTCCCATGAACATCCCGCGCCCGCTCGATCATGTAACGCGCGATCTTGGGCCGATCGTTGACCGGCGACGTATTAGCCATCGCGGCAACCGTAGTAATTCCGCCAGCCGCGGCTGCTCTGAGACCCGTGGAGATTGTTTCCTTCTCCGGAAATCCGGGATCGCGCAGATGCACGTGCACGTCGATCAACCCAGGCGAAATCCAAAGACGACTCGCGTCCACGACCTCCGCCTCTTTGGACACTGGAATGTCGCGACCGATGGCAGAGACGCGTCCGTCACGGACCAGCAGATCAAACGTCCCGTCGCGATTGCAGGCCGGATCGATTACGCGGCCGGATTTTAGCAGCAGCGCTGTCACCGCGTCGCCTCAGACTCCCTCATCGGCTCGACCATCGAATAGAGCATCACACGATCCTGTGCCTTGCTCGTCGCGCCCGCTCCAGGAGCGGCCAGGCGGACTTGCACGCGCTCCGTGCGCGAGGTCGGGATGTTTTTGCCAACGTAGTTCGGACGAATCGGAAGGGCGCGATGGCCGCGATCGATCAGCACGGCCAGCTTAACCGCGCCGGGCCGCCCGATCTGCCAGAGCATCGTCATGGCGCGCTGCACCGTCCATCCGCTGTTGATCACATCGTCAACGATAACGATCGTGCGGCCCTCGGCGCTGAACTCCTCGCTTCCGTCGAGCGGCCGAATCGGGTCGGCTGCGCTGTATACATCGAGCGCAGCGCACGGCGGATGTACGCCGGTCCTTTTCTCGATCAGCGCGCGAAGCCGCATGGCGAGCAGCGCGCCGTGGCTCACAACGCCGACCAGAGTGACGTCGGCCATGTCGGGAATGTCGGCGACGATCTGGTCGGCTAGCGATTCGACCGCTTGGGAAACTTCGCCGCCCTTCAGGATCTCGCGCTGCGGTCCGCGCTTGTATGGCTCATAGCCGTGCTCTTCGGCCTGCTTGACGCTGTCGAACACGGCGAGCGAGCCCTCGGCGATCCACTGTCTTACGAAGCCGTGCATTGATTCGTCGAACCTGTAGTATCGATGCGATCGCGTGTGACCGACGAACTCGGCACTCAGCTCACGCTCGCAATAGTCACAGCGCAGGTTGAAACGATTCGGATCGGCACTGCGTGCCGCCCGAAAGCGCGGCCGTAGATACAGACCCTCGAAGCGCGTGATGCAATTGGAGTTGACGCATCGCGGCGCGCTGTCGGCGCGAAATCGAATTGCATCTTCGGCCGGAGCGACGGGATGATGCAGGTCTTTGCGAGCGGTCTCCTCGATCATCCAGGCGATGAGCGCCATCCGAACCGGCACGCCGGCAGCGGCCTGCTGGAAGTAGATCGCGCGCGGATCTTGGTCAAGCTCGTAGGCGAGCTCGTTGGTGCGCGGCAGCGGATGCATCACGACGGCTTCCTGCGTGCGGTGCGTCCTGAGCGCGCGCGCGTCGAAGCGGACGTAGTTTTCGGCGGGCGATTCCTTGCTGCCGAGGCGCTCCTTCTGAAGGCGTGTCACGTAAAAGGCATCGAGCGCCGCCGGAGGTTCGCCTGCGGGCGCGCGCTCTCCGGCCGCACCGCCCGTGAACAGCGCCATCTGATGCGGTCCGCTCGGCGTCAGATAGAGCGCATCGAGCCCGCCAGCGAGAGATTTCAGCTCGTCCATCGTGACGGTCGAAAAACTGTAGCTCCGCTCGGCCGCGAGACGATCGAGCACGTACTCGGGGACGTTCATGCCGGCGGTAGGCACGGCGACGATGTTCGCGCCGAAGCGGGCGAGCGCGTAAATCAGAGAATGTACAGTGCGGCCGTACTTGAGGTCGCCGCAGAGCGCGACCGTGAGGCCTTTCAGATAACCCTTCTTTTTCTTCAGGATGTAGAGATCGCAGAGCGTCTGCGTCGGGTGTTCGCGGCTGCCATCTCCGGCGTTGATAACGGGGCACGTCGCGTACTCTGCCGCGACGCGAGCCGCGCCGTCATGCGGATGGCGCAGCACGATCACGTCGGCGTAGTTGCTGACGACGCGCACCGTGTCGGCCAGGCTCTCGCCTTTCGCCGCGGAGCTTGCCTGCATGTCGGCCGAGCTGATGACGGCGCCGCCGAGCCGATGCATCGCAGACTCAAAGCTGAGCCGCGTTCGCGTTGACGGTTCATAGAAGAGCGTCGACATCACGAGGTTCTGCGCGGTGGTGAACGGCTTGCCCTCGTCGAGGCCGCGCTCGAGCGCCTCGGCTACGGTGAAGATGCGCTCGATCTCTGCCGTAGAGAGATCCTCGATTGAGACGACGTCGAGTTTCTTGAGGCGCGGCATCTATTTTCGCTCCCCGAGCACGACCGCGTCCGCGCCGTCTACTTCGGAAAGGCGCACGTAAACGCGCTGGCCGCGCGGCGCGGGAATGTTCTTGCCGACGTAGTCGGCGCGAATCGGAAGCTCGTGCTCGCCTCGATCGACCAGGACCGCGAGCTGAATCGACTCGGCGCGGCCGAGATCGGAAAGCGCGTCGATCGCGGCGCGCACCGTGCGACCGGTATAGAGGACGTCATCGACCAGCACCACGGTCTTGCCGTCGAAGCTGAACGGAATGTCACGGCCGAGCAGGCGCGGGTCGCCTGGGGTACCGCGGCCATCGTCGCGATACGACGAGATGTCGAGCGTGCCGACGGGAACCTCGCCCTTGCCGTGCTCGCGCAGCTCGGCCGCGATACGCTCAGCCAGGTTGGCGCCCCGCCGTACGATTCCGACGAGCACGATGTCCTCGGCGCCGTTGTTGCGCTCGGAGATTTCGAGTGCGATGCGCTTGATCGAGCGGCCGACCTGCGCGGCGTCGAGCGCGATTTCGCGCTTGCCGTTGGTCATCGGCGCGCCCGAAAAGAAACCTGGCCGCGCACGCGGCCAGGCAGATTGTTAACGTCGTCGATCATGTTCACCTTCTCACCATCTCGTGATGAGTTAAAGGCAGTTTCAATTTACCGTCAGCCTGCGAATCGCGCAAGCGACCGCGGCCTTCGGGCTGCGATCTTTGAACAGGATCAGCTGGCGCGCTTGCGCTCGAGCTTGCGGAGGCGCTGGTCCTGGTCGCGCGTCTGAATCGTGATGCGATCGTCGAAGCGCTCAAATTTGCGGCTCAGATCGGCGAGCACCTTGTTGGTCTGTTTCAGCTCGGCGCTAAGTTTCTTGGCCGATGTCTCCGCCGACGAGGCAATCTCGCGCTTGATCACCTTGGTCGTATCGGCAAGTTCCGCATGAAGCGCGGCGCCATCGCGATCGGCTGTGGCGCCTCGTCCATCAGCGGCCGCGATATCTGATTGCAGCGCCGCGAGTCCGTCGCGGAACTCAACGCGCGCCTTGCCGAGGGCCTCGCCGATACGGATGATCTCGGCGCCGAGGTCCTCGCGTACGATTGCGACGCCGCGGCGGCTCTCGGCGATTTGCTCGGAGAGGAACCGCACCTGACCTCCCACCTCCGCGAACTGACCGAACAGCTCGTCGCGGAGCGCATCGACGCGGCCGCCGAATCCGGTGACGGCTTCAACCACTAGTTCGAAACGCGCGCTTAGTTCTTCGAGAATAGCTCCGATCCTGGTTACCGCCTCGTCAGCCACGTACCCTCCTGGATGCTAGTGCACGATCATCCCGAACCTGCTCCAGCGAATCGGGATGAGACTGGTGCCGTCGCTGTCCCATGACCAGTAGATGATCATCGCGCGGCCTTCAACCTGATCGTCATCGACGAATCCCCAGAAGCGGCTGTCGTAGCTGCGGTCGCGATTGTCCCCCATCATGAAGAGCTTGCCGGGCGGTACCGTCACCGGACCAAAATTGTCACGCGGCGCAACCTCCGAGCGATCCTGCGGTGCGACCTCGAAGTGCGCATGCGGATCGTTCATCGGCTTGCCGTTGAGCCATACTGCGCCGTTCTTGACTTCGATCGTGTCGCCGGCGATGCCGATCACGCGCTTGATGAAGTCCTTGGTCGGATCGGGCGGGAACACGAACACTACGACGTCGCCGCGATGCACCGGCTCGAGTCGGAACAGATACTCGCCGTAGGGCAGACCAGGGATCTGCACACCGAAGATCGAGTCCGGCATGCGCAGCCCGTAGATCAACTTGTTGACGAGGATATGGTCTCCCACCAGCAGCGTCGGCTCCATCGAACCCGACGGTATCTTGTATGCCTGAACAAGGAAGGTGCGGATGATGATCGCGAGTATCAGCGCGATTCCCATCGCCTCGGTGTATTCACGAAAGACCGATTTCTGCGGCGTGGGTGTGGCCCCCGGGCGCGGCTCGCCGCCGGTCGAGCGGCTCTTCATGAAGTCGCGCGCTGGTTGAGCCATCGGGCTATTCTCCCACCTTGAGCAGCGCGAGGAACGCTTCCTGCGGAATTTCGACGCGCCCGACCTGTTTCATCCGTTTCTTGCCTTCTTTCTGCTTCTCGAGAAGCTTGCGCTTGCGGGTGATGTCTCCACCATAGCACTTGGCGGTGACGTTTTTGCGCAGCGCCTTAACGGACTCGCGAGCGATGATGCGCGAGCCAATCGATGCCTGGATTGCGACCTCGAACATCTGGCGCGGGATCAATTGGCGCATCTTCTCGCATAGTGCCCGTCCCCGCTCATAAGCCTTGTCGCGATGCACTATGATCGAAAGCGCATCCACCACTTCGCCGTTGATGAGGATATCTAATTTAACCAGAGGCCCGGCGCGGAAGTCCAGAAACTCGTAGTCGAGCGAGGCGTAGCCGCGGCTCACCGATTTGAGCCGGTCGTAGAAATCGAAAACAATTTCGGCGAGCGGCAACTCGTAGTGGAGAATGACGCGCTTCTGGCCGAGGAACTTCAGATCGCGCTGCAAGCCGCGCCGATCCTCGCAAAGCGCCATCACCGCGCCGAGAAAATCCTCCGGCATGTGAATCGACGCGAGGATGAAGGGCTCCTCGATTGCCTCGATCGAGTTCTCGTCTGGCAGGTGCGTCGGGTTGTCAACCATCAGCAGCGCGTCACTAACCGTGCGCACCCGATATGCGACCGTCGGCGCTGTGACAATCAGGTTGATGCCGAACTCGCGCTCGAGCCGCTCCTGCGCGATCTCCATGTGCAGGAGCCCGAGAAATCCGGCGCGAAAGCCGAAGCCTAGAGCCTGTGAAGTCTCCGGCTCGCAGATGAGGCTCGCGTCGTTGAGGCGCAGCTTTTCGATCGCATCGCGGAGCGCGCCGTACTGGTTGGCCTCGGTCGGATAGAGCCCGGCAAAAACCATCGGCTTGAGTTCTTTGAACCCGGGCAGCGGCTGAGCGGCGGGATTCTCGGCATCCGTAATTGTGTCGCCGACGCGCATGTCGGCCACGGTCTTGATACCGGCCACGATGAAACCGACTTCGCCCGGCCCGAGCGTCTCCGCGGGCTGCTCGTGCGGAGTGAAATGGCCGAGTCGCATCACCTCGCCGTCCTTGCCGGTGCCCATCAGGCGAACTTTCATCGCCCTGCGGAACTCGCCGCCGAACACGCGCACGAGGCCGATCGCTCCTTCGTAGCTGTCGTACCAGCTATCGAAAATCAGCGCGCGAGTGCCGGTCGATGGACCGATCTTCGGCGGCGGAATGCGTGCCACGATCGCTTCGAGGCACTCCTCGATACCGACGCCTTCTTTGGCGCTGGTGAGAATCGCCTCGGACCCGTCGAGCCCGATGATGTCCTCGATCTGCTGCCGCGTGCGCTCGATATCGGCGCCCGGCAGATCGATCTTGTTGATGACCGGTACGATTTCGAGGCCATGGTCGAGCGCGAGGTAGACGTTGGCTAGAGTTTGCGCCTCGACGCCCTGGCTCGCATCGACGACGAGCAATGCGCCTTCGCACGCGGAGAGGCTCCGCGACACCTCGTAGGCGAAATCGACGTGGCCGGGAGTGTCGATAAGGTTCAGCACGTATGACTTGCCGTCGTGCGCTTCGTAGTTGAGCCGCACCGAGCGCGCCTTGATCGTGATACCGCGCTCGCGCTCGAGGTCCATCGAATCGAGGAACTGTTCCTTAAGCTCGCGCTGGCTGAGCGCACCGGTACGCTCAAGCAATCGATCGGCGAGCGTCGACTTGCCGTGATCGATATGCGCGATGATCGAAAAGTTCCGTATCAGCCCGGGGTCAGTCATATCACCCAGAACGCGAGCGTTGTTGCTTGAAATAATCGAAGGTCCTGGCGAGTCCCTCGGCAAGCTTCACCTGCGGATGCCATCCGAGCTTCTCCGCGGCGCGCGCGGGCGAGATCACTGAGCGGCGCTGCTCGCCCGGACGCGGCGCGGCATGGGTCGCTTGCGCGGGAAAGTCCGCGATCGAGGCGAGCGTAGCGTAAAGCTGATTTACATCGGTCTCGATTCCCGTGCCAATATTGAACGCCTCTGCCGAGACGCTCGAGCCGAGTGCCGCGAGGTTCGCCGCGACGACGTCGCCGACATAAACGTAATCGCGGGTTTGTTTGCCGTCGCCGAATATCGTGACCGGCTTATGATCGAGCATCAGGCCGGAGAATATCGCGACCACGCCCGCCTCGCCGTGCGGGTCCTGACGCGGGCCGTAAACGTTGCCGTAGCGGAGCGCGACATAGTCGATACCGTATTCCGTCTTGTAGAAAAAGAGATATGCCTCAGTCGCGAGCTTCGCGACGCCATAAGGACTCACCGGCCGCCGCGGGTGATCCTCGCTGCAGGGAAACTCCTCTTGTTCGCCATAAATCGCGCCGCCGGTCGAGGCGAAAATCACGCGCTTGAGTCCATTCTTGCGCGCGGATTCGATCAAGTTGAGGAAGCCGACGAGATTGACCTGCGCGTCGAATGCCGGATCAGCAACCGAGCGCCGCACGTCCATCTGCGCCGCCAGATGCACGATCGCCTCCGGCTTGGTTGCCTCGACTACGCCCCTCACTGCCGCGCCATCGCGCAAATCAACCTGATAAAACGCGGCCCTTGGATTCACCTGATGCCGCTTGCCGGCCGAGAGATCGTCGAGGATCGAAATTTCGCCCGCATTCTGTGCGACGAGCGCGTCGACGGTATTCGATCCGATAAAGCCTGCCCCGCCGGTAACGAGAATTCTCATCACCAATGCTCCGCTCAGACGGGCTTCCGACCAATCGAGTAGTAATTGATGTCGAGCGCCTTCATCAGATCAGGATCATACAGGTTCCGTCCATCGAAAATCACCGGCTGTTTCAGTTCGGCCTTGATTCGCTGGAAATTGGGATGCCGAAATTCGTTCCACTCGGTGAGGATCAGCAGCGCGTCGGCGCCGTGGAGCGCCTCGTAGTTCAGGCGATGGTACGAGAGGCGGCCGTCGCGCTCGCCGAGCAGTGTGCGCGTGTTGTCGAGCGCCTCGGGGTCGTGCAACTGGCACTTCGCTCCCGCCTTCAGCAGTTCGTCGATCACCACGATCGAAGGCGCTTCACGCATATCGTCAGTGCGCGGCTTGAACGCGAGTCCCCAGAGCGCAAAAGTGCGGCCTTCGAGATTCTCACCGAAGTGTTGTTTCACTCGGAACGGCAGGAGCCGTTTCTGCCGCGCGTTCACCGCCTCCGCCGCCCGGAGCAGAGCGAAATCGAGATTGTGCTCGGTCGCCGTGTGCACGAGGGCCTGCACATCCTTTGGGAAACAGGAGCCTCCGTAGCCGATTCCCGGAAACAGGAACGACGAGCCGATTCTGCGGTCCGCACCGAGGCCGCGCCGCACCGAGTTGATATCCGCGCCGACCGCGTCGCAGAGATTCGCCATGTCGTTGATGAACGAGATGCGCAGCGCGAGCATCGCATTGGAGGCGTACTTCGTGAGTTCCGACGATCGCGGGTCCATCACCAGGATCGGATTGTCGGTGCGCACGAAGGGCGCGTGAATCTCTTTCAGAATTGCGGTCGCACGCTCGCTCAGGCTGCCGATTACGATCCGGTCGGGCCGCATGAAGTCCTCGATCGCTGAGCCTTCCTTGAGGAACTCCGGCACCGAGCAGACATCGACCTGAAACTTCGCGTTGCGCGTCACGATCTCGCGCACCTTGTCGTTGGTGCCGACCGGCACGGTGCTCTTGACCACCACGACGTGATAGCCGGTCACGGTTTTCGCAACCTGCTCTGCTGCCTTGAAGACTCCCGATAGATCAGCGGCGCCGTTGGTGCCCGGCGGCGTGCCGACCGCGATAAACGACACCATCGATTGCGCCACAGCTACTGCCGTGTCCTCTGTGAATTGCAATCGTCCCTCGGCCTTGTTGCGCCGCACCAGTTCCTCGAGCCCCGGCTCGTAGATCGGCACTTTGCCTTCGTTCAGCATCGCGATCCGGTTGGGATCGATATCGACGCAGATCACCTCGTTGCCGCTTTCGGCGTAGCAGGTGCCACTGACCAAGCCGACGTATCCAGTGCCTATTACCGCGATATTCATGTAGCGCGCCTCTTAGAACTCTTCCTTGACGACATAGATCGGCTTGTTTTGCGATTCGTGATAGGTGCGAGCGAGCATCTCGCCGAGAAGTCCGATGCTGATGAACTGAACGCCAACTACCACCAGCAACACTGCCAGCAGAAGCGCGGGCCGGTTGGCGAGCGGATGGCCGAGCAGAACTTTTTCCAAAACGAGGATCGTCGTCCAGATTCCCCCGAGCCCGCCGATCACGAGACCGATCAGGCCGAACACCTGGATTGGGGCGGTCGAGTATCCGGACAGAAACTTCACCGTGATCAGATCGAGCAGCGTGCGCACGATGCGCCAGAGCCCGTATTTCGAAGTTCCGGCGTGGCGCGGACGAAAACCGATCGGCACCTCGGTAACCTTGGCGCCCTGCTCGGCCGCGATCGCCGGGACGAATCGATGCATCTCGCCATAGAGGCTCAGGCCTTGCGCGACTTCGCGCCGGTAGGCCTTGAAGGTACATCCGTAGTCATGAAGGCGCACGCCCGTCATGGTCGAGATAAGCCAGTTGGCCGCCATCGAAGGCATGCGCCGCGTGAGCGCTTCATCATGCCAGCGTTCCGTGCGCCAGCCGCTCACGATATCGAAGCCGTCGCCGAGCTTTCCGAGTAAGAGCGGAATATCGGCGGGATCGTTCTGCAAGTCGGCGTCCATCGCGACTATCACGTCGCCGCGCGCGCGGTTGAAGCCGCAGGCGAGCGCCGCGGTCTGACCGGAGTTGCGCGCGAGCCGAATCACGCGCACGTCCGAATCCTGCGCGCGAATCGAGCGCAACACCTCGAAGCCGCCGTCGGTGCTGCCGTCGTCGACAAAGATCACCTCGTATGAACGCCCGAACGAGCGCATCGTGCGCGTCAACTCCTCGTGCAGCCGAGCCAGGTTGTCGCGCTCGTTGTAAAGGGGAACGACTATCGAGAGGTCCATCTCGAATGATGGGAGTCCGTGAGTTCGATGAATGCGCGGTAGCGATTGTCGATCGCTTCCCAGGTGAGTGTTTCGAGCCTTCGCAGCGAAAAGTCCTCGACCGAGTAGGACGCGACGACACTGCCGTAAACGACTGCCGTGCGGAGCGTTGATTCGTTGATGCGCCCGTCGCGCGCGAGGAACCCCATCATGCCGCCGGCGAAGGTATCGCCAGCACCGGTAGGATCGATCACTTCCTCGAGCGGATACGCCGGCACCGCGAACATCCCTTCTTTGCTGAACTGAAGCACGCCGTATTCGCCGCGCTTGATCAGCGTCGTGGTGGGGCCCATCGAGAGAATCGCACGCCCTGCCTTGACCAAGTTGTTCTCGCCCGTGAGCAGGCGCGCCTCGTAGTCGCTGCAAAGCAGGATATCGACGCGCTGCAGGGTCTTTTCGAGTCCCGCGCGGGTGTTGTCGATCCAGTAATCATAGAGGTCGGCGATGACGAGCTTAGGACTGCTCACCTGGTCGAGGATATGCTCGTGGAGGTCCGGATCGTTGGGCGCGAGGTAGATATAGTCCGCGCGGCGCTGATCGGGGAGCAGCTCCGGCGTAAATCCCTCGAGGACATTAAGTGAGAGTTGTATCGTGTCGCGCTTGTTCATGTCCTCGTGATAGCGCCCATGCCATCGCGTCGTCTTGCCACCGAGCCGCACGACTCCGCGCATGTCGATGCCACGATCGGTGAAAACGCGCCAGTCTTCGGGCCGATAATCGTTGCCGACTACCGACACGACGCTCACCGGCGAGAAGAATCGCGCCGCCACCGCGAAGTAGCTCGCGCCGCCGCCCATTACCTCTTCGACCTTGCCGTTCTGCGTCTCGACCGTGTCGTACGCGAGAAAGCCGACCACCACAATGCTCATGTGCCGATTATGTCCGCCTTTGAAATCAGAGGTACTTGCCGACCAGCGGCCGCAAGTCGTCCTTGAGTTTCTGTGGAATGGAATGGGGATCGGTGATGATCGCGCCCTTGAGCGCGTCAGCACATCCGCAATCGCGCGGCCGCTGGTGCAGGCCCTGCGCGAGGTTCGAAACCGCCCTCTGCGCGGTCTCCACGTTGAGCTTCATCACGCGCAGGATTTCGCCGATATCCACGGCCGCGACCGACTGATGCCAGCAGTCGTAGTCCGTCACCAACACCAACGTCGCGTAGCAAATTTCAGCTTCCCGCGCGAGCCGCGCCTCCTGCATCGCAGTCATACTGATTACGTCAACGCCAAATTGCCGATACAAGCGCGATTCGGCACGGGTCGAGAACTGCGGCCCCTCAATGCAGAGATAAGTGCCGCCGCGGTGAACCGCCTTGGCTTCCGCTGCCTCCGCCGCGTCGCCGAGCCCGGTCGCGAGCGCTTTGCAGACTGGGTCCGCAAGCGAAACGTGAACCACGACTCCGGCGCCGAAGAACGTCTCGGCCCGCTTGAAGGTCCGATCGATGAATTGGTCGGGAACAACCAGGTGTCCGGGCGCGATATTCTCCTTCATGCTGCCGGCGGTCGAAACCGACACCAGATGCGTCACGCCGAGCATCTTCATGGCGAATACGTTCGCACGGAAATTGATCTCGCTCGGGAGGAGACGATGGCCGCGGCCATGTCGCGAGAGGAATACGACCTCGGTGTGGCCGATCCGTCCCTGGTAGAAAGGGTCTGAAGGCCGCCCGAACGGCGTCTCCAGTTCCAGCTGCTCGACCTTGTCGAGCCCGGGCATCTGGTAAAAGCCGCTTCCCCCGATCACGCCCAACAGGTTGTGTCCCATCGATTCTCCCAAGTGAAAGTCGCCGTTGCGCTCAGGCGAACGCCGCGCGATGCTGTTCGGCGTAAAGCTGGCCGCAGGCAGCCGCGATATCGAGGCCCCGGCTTTCGCGGATAGTAGCGGTCAAATTACCGTTCAGCAGTACGGCTTGAAAGGCCTCGACCGCGGCGCGCGGACTAGTATTCAGGTCCGAGCCAATGAACGGATTGAAGAAGATCAGATTGACTTTGGCACGGAGTGGCGCGAGCAACTTCACTAGCCGCCTCGCGTCGGCGGGAGAATCGTTGACGCCCGCGAGCATCACGTATTCGAAGGTTATCCGATCGCGCCGCTTAATCGGCAGATGCCGGCATGAGTCGATGAGTTGCTCGAGCGGATAGCGCTTGTTGATCGGCGCAAGACGGTCGCGAAGCGCGTTGGTCGTCGCATGCAGCGAGACCGCGATATTCACCGGCATATCAGCGGCGAGCCGCTCCATCACTGGAACCAGGCCGACGGTTGAGACCGTGATTCGCCGCGGCGAGATCGCCATGCCCCACTCCGCCGTCATAATGCGAAGCGTTTTCAGCAGGCGCGGATAATTGGCGAGCGGCTCGCCCATCCCCATGAAGACGTAGTTAGTTAGCTCCTCGCCCGAATTGAGCTCTCGCGATGCGGCGAAAACCTGGGCGAGGATATCGCCCGTGGTGAGGTTCCGGTGCAATCCCATCCGGGCCGTCGCGCAGAATTCACACGCCATCGCGCATCCGGCCTGGCTCGAGATGCAAAGTGTGACGCGCTTTTCGGTCGGGATGATAACGGTCTCGATCTCCTCGCCGTCCTCGAGATGCACGACGAGCTTTCGCGTGCCGTCGGCCGATCGCGCGACGTGGGACACCTCGGCACCGCCAATCTTGAAGTGCTGCTTTAGATATTCGCGAAGTGAGGTGGGAAGGTTGCGCATCTCGTCGATCGACTGGATGCGCGACTTGTAAAGCCAGTCGGTAATTTGCCGGGCTCGAAACGCCCGGTCGCCGGCCGCGGCGACGACCCGAGCCAGATCGTCGAGAGCGGAATCCCGCAAATCTTGCAGCGATTCGGTCGTCTTTGATGCCGGCGAAACATTCACGACCGCTTATTGTAACGGATACTCACCGGCGATGCTTGGGTGCCCAGTTGAGCCTAGTGATGGTCACTCAATCCTCGCCTTAGTTCGCTCCTTGGTCAGGGAGGGGAAACCAGAAAATACAGACCGGCCAGCTGACAGGTTGACTCACGGCAGAAGGGCGCGCTTGCTTTTGTCGTGACCTGGATGTTGGCGAGGTGCGAGATCTCTTAGCCGCGGAAGGCACTCGCTCAATAGCTGCGAGGTGGAAGTCTTCTTTCGTTGGCTGCCGCTTTTTCCTTCGTCTTCAGCGAAACCAAACTGATCGCGCCAACTTTATCCGATCTCCTCTCTCTGATGACCAAGGAGAGGGTCGGCTGATTGTGGAATTGTGGAGCTCTGCTAAGCCAGAATTTCCCGGCGCGGGAAGAAGAACGCGATCTCGACCGCGGCCGTCTCAGGCGCATCCGAGCCGTGGGTCGCATTCTGTTCGACGTCGATTCCGAAATCCTTGCGGATCGTCCCCGCGTCCGCCTTCTTTGGATCAGTTGCGCCCATCAACTGACGCCATCGCGTGATCGCGTTCTCGCCCTGCAAGACCGCGACAATTACCGGTCCCGATGTCATGTACGCGCAGAGCGATTCGAAGAAAGGGCGCTGCTGGTGCACTAGATAAAACGCTCGCGCGTCCGCGCTCGACAACTGGAGCTTGCGGAGCCCGATGATCTGCAGGCCGCTCGCCTCGATACGCTTGATGATGTCGCCCGAGAGGCCGCGACGCACCGCGTCGGGCTTGATGATCGCGAGAGTGCGCTCCATCAGGCTTTGCCCTCCAGCGCAGACTTCATCGTCGTGCCGAGCTCAGCCGGGCTCATCGCGACCGTGATGCCTGCCGCCTTGAGCGCCGCGATCTTGTCCGCGGCCGTGCCGCGTCCGCCCGAGATAATCGCACCCGCATGGCCCATGCGCCGCCCCTTCGGCGCGGTCTGCCCCGCTATAAATGCGACGACAGGTTTCTTCACGTTCTGCTTGATATACGCGGCCGCTTCCTCTTCGGCCGTGCCGCCGATCTCGCCGATCATAATGATCGCGCGCGTTTTCGGATCTTCATTGAAGAGCTTCAGCGCGTCGATGTGAGAGGTTCCGACGATCGGGTCGCCGCCGATTCCGATACAGCTCGACTGTCCGATGCCAAGTTGCGTGAGCTGGAAGACAGCCTCGTAGGTCAGCGTGCCCGAACGGGAGACCACGCCGATATCACCTTGCTTGTGGATGTAACCGGGCATGATGCCAATTTTGCACTCGCCCGGCGTGATAATTCCCGGGCAGTTGGGCCCGATCAGGCGCGTCTTGGTCTCGCCGAGGAAGTGCTTCACCTTGACCATGTCGAGGACCGGGATCCCCTCGGTGATGCAGATGACGAGCTCGATTCCGGCCGCGGCGGATTCGAGGATTCCGTCGGCCGCGAACGCCGGCGGCACGTAACTCACCGCGACGTTGGCTGCGGTCTCACGCCGCGCCTGCTCGACGGTGTTGAAGATGGGAATGCCTTCGAAGCTGGTGCCACCTTTGCCCGGCACCACTCCCGCGACCATCTGCGTGCCGTATTCCCTGCAGGCACGCGTATGCAGTTGTCCGGTCGCGCCAGTGATTCCCTGGGTGAGGACGCGCGAATTTTTGTTGACCAGAATACTCATTGCGCTTTCCTGGCTCCGATCGCTTCAGTCACGCGGCGCGCTGCGTCAGCCAGGTCGGCCGCGGCTATCACTTTGATTCCTGAATCGGCGAGGATTTTCTTGCCTTGGTCGACGTTGGTGCCTTCCATCCGCACTACCAGCGGCAAACTCAAGTTGACCTGCCGGGCCGCTTCGACTACGCCCTGCGCCAGCACGTCGCATCGCATAATACCGCCGAAGATGTTGATCAGCACGGCTTTGACGCGCTTGTCCGAGAGCAGGATACGGAACGCGGCCGCGACCTTCTCAGTATTCGCGCCGCCGCCCACGTCGAGAAAGTTTGCCGGCTCGGCGCCGTAGTACTTCACGATGTCCATCGTGGCCATCGCGAGCCCCGCGCCATTGACCATGCATCCGATATTGCCGTCGAGATGTACGTAGCTCAGTTCGAACTTCGCGGCCTCGGTCTCGGCGGGGTCTTCCTCGTTCGAATCGCGCATCTCGCGGATATCGGGATGACGGAACAATCCGTTGTCATCGAACGACATCTTGGCATCGAGGCAGATGACGCGGCCATCTGCCGTCACCACCAAGGGATTGATTTCGATCAGTGAGGCGTCGGTTTCCCAGAACGCGCGATACAGTGCCGTGAGGAGAGTGACGAACTGGTTGACCTCTTTGTCCTTGAGGCCGAGCGCGAAAGCGATCTTGCGCGCGACGAACCCCGAAAGCCCGAGCAGCGGATTGATCGCCTCGGTGATAATTCGGTCTGGGGTCTTGGCCGCCACTTCCTCAATATCCATACCGCCTTCGGTGCTCGCGATCACCGACACGGAGCCGGATTTACGATCAACGAGCAGGCCGAGGTATAGCTCGCGCGCCACCTGGCTCGCTTCCTCGACATAGACACGGCGCACCACTCGACCCTCGGGCCCCGTCTGATGCGTCACGAGCTGCTTGCCGAGTAGTTTCGCCGCGAAGTCTCGCGCCTCGTCGGCGCTCGAGAGCAGCTTCACGCCGCCCGCCTTGCCGCGCCCGCCCGCATGGATCTGCGCCTTGACGACTGCCTTCGACAGTCCGAGCGCTCTGAAAGCCGCGGCGGCTTCGTCGGGCGTCGAGGCCGGCTGCCCTTTTGGAACCGGGGCGCCGAAGCGGCCGAGGATCTGTTTCGCCTGGAATTCGTGGATATTCATCTACCTACTCGCCAAGGACCGCTAGTTAACGACTCGATTCGCTCGCGCACTTTACTTCGCAAACAGATCGCGGAGCCATTTGCGCGATACCTGACCGCCAACGTCACCGATTGCCGTGGTCAGCGGAATCGACTTGGGGCAGACCTCAACGCAGTTCTGCGCGTTGCCGCAATCCGCGATACCACCCTCGCCCATAAGAGCCTGGAGGCGCTCGTCCTGGTGCATCGCGCCGGTCGGATGCTGCCCCATCAGGTAGACCTGCCCGATAATTGCGGGGCCCATGAACTTGGAATGATCGTTCACCTGCGGGCACGCCTCAAGGCAGCAGCCGCAGGTCATGCATCGCGAGAAAAGGTAAGCGAACTGCTGCTCTTGGGGATTGACCCGCGGGCCAGGGCCGAGGTCATAGGTGCCGTCGATCGGAATCCATGAATGCGCCTTCTTCAAATAATCGAACATTTTCGAGCGATCGACCCAGAGATCGCGCACTACGGGGAATTTCGACATCGGCTCAACGGTCACGGTGCCGTTAAGGCCCTCGGCGAGTTGCGAGCAGGCCTGCCTGACGCGCCCGTTGATCACCATCGTGCACGAACCGCATACCTCTTCGAGACAGTTCGCGTCGAACACCACAGCCGTGGTGCGCTTGCCCTCACGTGTCACGGGATTTCGCCGGATCTCCATCAGCATCGAGATGATGTTGTGGTTGGCCTTGTATGGAATTTCGAATTCTTCCCAGTATGTCGCCGAGCGCGGATTTTCCTGGCGTTTGATTCTGAGAACTGTCGTTCGTTCAGCCACGGGCGGCTCCTTAAGCTGCTTTCTCGGCCGGTTTTGCGGCGGTGGCCGACTTGTCGACGTCGTAACGGCGCGCGCGCGGTTTGATCAGACTCACGTCGACGGGTTCCCATCCAAAGCGCGGGCCGTCTGAGGACCAGGTCGCGAGCGTGGTCTTCATGAAGTTCTCGTCGTCGCGCTCGGGGAACTCGGGCTTGTAATGCGCACCCCGCGACTCGTTGCGGTTGAGCGCGCCGAGTGTGATTGGCCGGGCAAGCTCGAGCATGTTCCACAGATGCCGCACGAACAGCGCCTCTTGGTTGGCCCACTTGCCTTTGTCGTTGAGGCCGATCTTGCCCCATCGATCCTTCAGCTCGAGCAATTTCGCGTCGGTCGCCTTCAGCTTGTCGTTGTAGCGAACTACCGTGACATTCTCGGTCATCAGCTCGCCGAGTTCGCGCCAGATCGCGAACGCGTTTTCCTTGCCGTCCATCTTGAAGATCCGGTCGAAGTCTTCGCGATGGCGCGTCACCTCGAGGTCATGTGCGCGCGTCGAACCGTCGCTCTTATGCGACTTCGCGAATGCGGTCATCGCCTTGGCGCCCACGTCGCCGCCATAGACGCATGAGAGCAGCGAGTTCGCGCCGAGCCGGTTCGCGCCATGATACTGGAACTCGCACTCGCCGGCGGCGAACAGGCCCGGAATGTTGGTTTGCTGGCTGTAGTCCACCCAGAGCCCGCCCATCGAATAGTGCATCGCGGGAAAAATCTTCATCGGCACCTTGGTCGGATCCTGGCCGACGAACTTCTCGTAGATCTCGAGCACGCCTTCGACGCGCTGGCGGAGCAGCACGGGATCGAGATGGCTCACGTCGAGGAAGACGAGCGGCTGGCCGTCGACACCGAGCTTCATCTCGAAGACGACCTTGTGAATCGCACGCGTCGCGATATCGCGCGGCACGAGGTTGCCGTAGGCGGGGTACATCTCCTCGAGGAAGTACCAGGGTTTGCCTTCTTTGTACGTCCAGACTCGGCCGCCCTCGCCGCGGATCGATTCCGAGATGAGCCGATTCTTGTCTTCGCCGGGCACCGCGGTGGGATGCACCTGGATGAACTCGCCGTTGGCGTAAGTCGCGCCCTGCTGATAGCAGGCGCTCGCGGCAGAGCCGGTGTTCACCAGCGATTGCGTCGAGCGACCGAAGATAAGGCCTGGGCCGCCAGTCGCGATCATCACCGTGTCGCCGGGGAATGCGCGCAGCTCGAGAGAACGGGTATCGATCGCGACGACGCCGCGGCAATCGCCCGCCTCGTCCGGCACGACTCCGAGCATCTCCCATCCTTCAAACTTGCGCACCAGGCCGGCGGCCTCGTAACGGCGCACCTGCTCATCCAGTGCGTAGAGAAGTTGCTGGCCGGTCGTAGCGCCGGCGAAGGCGGTGCGATGATGCTTGGTACCGCCGAAGCGGCGGAAGTCAAGGAGACCCTCCGGCGTGCGATTGAACATCACGCCCATGCGGTCGAAGAGGTAGATGATACTTGGCGCCGCCTCGCACATCCCGAGCACGGGCGGCTGATGCGCAAGGAAGTCGCCGCCGTAGATCGAGTCGTCGAAGTGGATCATCGGCGAATCGCCCTCGCCCTTGGTGTTGACTGCGCCGTTAATTCCGCCTTGCGCGCAGACAGAGTGCGAGCGCTTCACGGGGACGATGGAGAACAGGTCGACGTGCTCGCCCTCTTCCGCGAGTTTCATCGCGGTGGTGAGCCCGGCGAGTCCGCCGCCGATTATGATGTGATGCCCTGGCATGATGCTTCTCCTAAGCCGGCGCGCGGAACGCGACGAGGATCGCCACGCTCACGACAGCCAGAACGACGAACAATGCGACGCAGGCGCGATTCACGAGACGCTGCGCGCTTGGCCCGACCGCAAGTCCCCACGTGATGGTGAAGGTGAAGATACCGTTGGTGAGATGATACACGCACGCCAGCGTGCCGATGAGGTAGATGCTCAAGTAGACCGGATCGATCATCCAGCTGTGCATGCGCGCGTAGGTCGATTCGACGCCTGTCGCGTAGTACCAGCCGCGCGTGGAAAAAAAGTGAAAGCCGATAAACAGAAACGCAAGGATGCCCGTGATCCGCTGCAGCGTGTAGCCGGTGTTGCGCGAGTAAGTGTACGCGCCAACGTTGGGTGACGAAGTCGCGGTGATGACGAGGCCATAGATCGCGTGGAACAGGATCGGGATCCAGAGAACGAGCGCCTCGATCGCCACCTGGAACGGCAACGTGCGCGTGAACTCGGTTTCCTTCCACCACGCCCCGCCGCCATGCAGCACGTAGGCGTTCTCGAATAAATGAAAAAAGAGAAAGCCGCCGATTGGAACGATGCCCGACAGTGAATGCAGCCGCCGTAGCAGCCAATGCCGCTCGTCGGCCGTCATGCCGGAGCTCACTGCCGGAGTCGCGAGAGCAGCGTCTTCAGCCATAGTTCTCCCGTCTGCGCGGCGCTAGTTGCCTGCAGCGATTACCTTGTCCATAGCGTCGATTAACTCGCGCACGTGCGCGACCGAGCGGTCGAAAGCCTTCTTCTCGGCCGCGGTGAGCTCGATTTGCAGAACCTTCTCGACGCCGCCTGCGCCAATCACGACCGGCACTCCGGCGAACAATCCGTTGTGGCCATATTCGCCCTCGAGGTACGCGGCGCACGGCAGCACCTGCTTGCGATCGAGCATGTAGGCCTCGACCATCTGATAGACCGCGGTACCGGCCGCGTAGTACGACGAAGTCTTCATCAGGTCGACGATTTCGCCGCCGCCGACGCGCGTGCGCTGCTCAATTTCCTCGAGCCGCTGGCCTGCGATCAGCTTCTCGATCGGCACGCTACCGATTGTCGTCTGGCTCCGAATCGGCACCATGTCGTCGCCATGCCCGCCGAGCACCGTGGCCGAGACGCTCGTCACGGAAGCACCGACCTCGGACGCAAGGAAGGTGCGAAACCGCGCCGAATCGAGTACGCCGGCCTGGCCGACGATTCGGTTCTTTGGAAATCCGGTTACGCGTTTCAGTTGCGTGACCATCGCGTCGAGCGGGTTCGTCACGGCGATAATGAATGCATTCGGCGCGTGCTGCCTAATCGCGCCACCCACGTCGCTCATCACCTTGGCGTTGATTTTGAGCAGGTCGTCACGGCTCATGCCCGGCTTTCGCGGCGAGCCCGAGGTGACGACGCAGCAATCGGCGCCCGCGATCGCTTTGATATCGGTGCTGCCGATAACGTTGATGTCGACGCCGAGCACGGGCGCGGATTCGAGCAGATCAAGAGCCTTACCTTGCGGGAGGCCGTCGATAATGTCGTAGAGGATGATGTCGCCAAGCTGGCGGAGGAAGCATAGGTGGGCGCAAGTCGCGCCGACATTCCCCGCGCCGATAAATGCGATTTTCTTCCGAGCCACCGTTGAAAGGGCCTCCCCGTTAAATTCCTTTCCTGAAGAATATCTTATATTGCAGCCACTCATAATGAGCAATACTTAAGTGCCGCGGCAGCTGAGCATGGGGCGCGGCGTCAGTGGCGTGTCGTTACATAGCAACGTTCGGATGGGTTGTGAAGCAAATCTTCAGGGCATCGCCGGTGTCGGGCGAGCGCGCGCGTCAAAGGAATCTTGGCGGCTCGCGATCGCGCGCTCTAGCCAAGCCGGAGCATCACGAATAGCGAAGCCAGCGCATCATTTCGCGCGCCGTCGGCCGCTTGCCGTACATCAGGATCCCGACGCGGTAGATGCGGGCGCAGGCCTCGATCGCGAGCACAACGGTGATCGCGAGCAAGAGTGCGCATAGGATCACCTGCCACGCCGGTACCGGCACAATCGCGATCCGCGCGAACATCAGGACCGGCGATAGGAACGGAATCATCGACGAGACGATCGAGAGGGTCGAGTACGGCGCGGTCAGCACCGGAGTGATCAGCACGGTCGCCGCGAGCAACGGCAACAATGCTACGAAGGTGTACTGCTGGGCCTCGTCGACGCTGTTAAACGCAGCGCCCATCGCGGCGAAGACCGCGCTGTAGAGAGCATAGCCGAGGATGTAGAAAAGCACGAAGGCGGCGAGCACCGCGGTACCCGAGTGGACCGCGCCGAACGCGGCGCGGGCGCCCGGGCTCTCCGCTGTTGCAATCGCCGCGAAGCCAATCCAGACGCTGACCTGGGTCAGGCCGGCGGCGCCGATACCCGCGATCTTGCCCATCATCAGCTCGTCGGCGCTTGCCGAACAGAGCATCACCTCCGTAACGCGCGAGCTCTTTTCCTCGAGCACGCCGCGCATCACCATCACGCCCCACGACAGCACCGACATGAACAGCACCAGCACCATCACGCTGGCGACGAGCGCGGCGCTGAGCAGAACTGGCAGCGTCGCAGCTTCGCGATGAGCGGAGCGGGCACCGAGTATCACGGGCAGCATCATCAGCGTCACCAGCAGCGCCGGCGTGAAGATCGTCATGATCACGAAGGCTCGCGTGCGCACGCGCTGGAGATATTCGCGCTTCGCGATGATCTTGACGATACGTGCGCGCGGAGCGGTCAGCATCACGATTTGCCCACGATCTCGATAAAGATCTGCTCGAGCGACGGCTGCATCACCTCGAAGCGAAGGATTCGGCCGTGCGCGATGGACTCCTCCAGAATTTGCTGCGTATCGGCGCCGTTGCGCAGACTGACCTCGGCATAGGAGCCGAAGCTGCGGAACGAATCAACCAGCGGGCTATGCTTCAGGAACTCTGCCCCGCCCTCGCACTCGATCTGCACGAAAGACCTGCCGGCGCGTGCCTTGATCTCTCCGAGAGCGCCGCTCAACACGGCGCGGCCGCGGTTGATGAGGCAGATCGAATCGCAGAGCTTTTCAACCTGGTCCATGCGATGGGTGGAGAAGAGGATCGTGCGGCCCGCGCGCTTCAGTTCGACTAGCATGTCCTTCAGTTCGTTGGTCGCGATTGGATCGAGTCCCGAGAACGGCTCATCCATGATTACGAATTCGGGCTCGCCGAGAAGAGTCGCGATGAACTGGACTTTCTGTTGCATGCCCTTCGAAAGCTCTTCGACTCTGCGGGTGAGCCAGTCGCCGACAGCCAGGCGCGACGCGAGGCTCCGGCTCGCCGCGATCGCATCGGCGCTGGTTAGCCCCTTCAGCTCGCCGAGGAATGTCAGATTATCGATCACGCTCATCCTGCGGTAGAGTCCGCGCTCCTCGGGCAGATAGCCGACGCGCTCGAGCAGCTTGCGGCTGAGCGAGCTCCCGAAAAGCCGAAGTGAACCGGCATCGGGAATCGTGATCCCGACCATCATGCGGATCGTGCTCGTCTTGCCGGCACCGTTCGGCCCCAGAAGACCGAAGATATGGCCCGCAGGAATCGCGAAGGACAGGCGATCGACCGCGACTACTCCATCAAACGATTTCGTCACGCCCTCGAGCGCGACCGTCGGCGTCATCGCAACCTTACTTCGCCCACACCAGCTTGGGACTCGGATCCCATGGATAGGCGTGGACCATCCAGCCAAAGACCTGTGGATAGAAACGACCACCGGCGGCATCGCAAGCAGCCTGGCTGTCGATCGATCCGTTGAAGCCGAACTTCGTCCAATCCACGGTCGATGGGTTGATACCCTTCGCTGGAAAACACAGCTTGATGTGCCGATGCCATTGCGCGACGCTGAGCGGCACGCGCGCGTTAAGCTGATCCTCGCTGGCGTGCCTCCGATCGGTGTACATCGCGCCGATCAACTCGTCGCTGCCGTCTTTCGTGCGCTCGTAAAGCAGCGACGTCGGCTCTTCGGGGTTGAAAACAAAGGCGGCCTTAAGCCCGTACCAGTTTTTGCTGAAGTGGACGACCTTTATCTGTTTGATCTCGGGATGAAACGGCTTGAAGCCGGCGGCCTCGGCCGCGTGATAGTCCTGGTACTTGGCAAGTCTTTGCTTCAGCTGATCGACGTTCGCGTCGGCCTTCTTCTGATCTGCCGGGTTGGTCGGACGCAGCTTGGTGCGGGCCATGTGCAGGGCCATGTTGCCCATGTTCATGTCGCGCCCCTTTATGCCGTTCATGATGTCGATCGACATCGCGTCCATCTCGCCTTCCTTCATATTGTCAGGATCGAAATCGACCGAGTTCATGCCGGACCTCATGAAGATGCCTGGAATCTTCATGCCTGTTTTTTTCTCCCGTTAGCGACTTTAGAGCATCGCGTCAGATACGGCCAACGCTTTTCGAGCAGAAAAACGAAGGGCCTCCGCCAAGTGCAGAGGCCCTTCGGAACAATCCGAATCGACAAGTTGACTACATGTTATCGACGATTGCCTTGCCGAACTCCGAGCACTTGAGCAGCTTCGCGCCGCTCATCAAGCGCTCGAAATCGTAGGTCACAGTTTTGTTGGCGATCGACTTGCTCATGCCGCGGATGATTCCGTCGGCGACTTCCTGCCACCCCATATGCTCGAACATCAGCACGCCCGACAGAATCACCGAGCCGGGATTGACCTTGTCCTGATCGGCGTACTTAGGCGCGGTGCCGTGTGTCGCCTCGAAAATCGCGTGGCCCGTGAGATAGTTGATATTCGCGCCCGGTGCGATTCCGATTCCGCCAACCTGCGCCGCGAGCGCGTCAGAGAGGTAGTCGCCGTTCAGGTTCATGGTCGCGACCACGTCAAACTCGTCGGGCCGCGTCAGCACCTGCTGCAGCGTGATGTCCGCGATCGCGTCCTTCACGAGGATTTGCCCTGCCGGCGGCTTGCCATTGCAGTCATCCCATCCTACCGCCTTGCCCTGATACTCGCGCTTCACCAGCGCGTAGCCCCAGTCGCGGAACGCGCCTTCGGTGAATTTCATGATGTTGCCCTTGTGGACGAAGGTCACGCTCTTGCGCCTGTGCGCAATCGCATAGTCGAGCGCGGCGCGAATCAGCCGCTCCGAGCCTTCGCGCGACACAGGTTTGATGCCGATGCCCGACGTCTCCGGAAAGCGAATCTTCGTCACGCCCATTTCGTTGCGGAGAAAGTTAATCACCTTTTTCGCCTCGGGCGACTCCGCCGGCCATTCGACGCCCGCGTAGATGTCCTCGGTATTCTCGCGGAAGATGACGACGTCGAGCTTCTCCGGATGCTTGACCGGGCTCGGCACGCCGTCGAAGTAGCGGACCGGACGGAGGCATACGTAGAGATCGAGAATCTGGCGCAGCGCCACGTTGAGCGAGCGGATTCCGCCGCCGACCGGAGTCGTCAGCGGGCCTTTGATACCGACGAGGAATTCCTTGAACGCCTCCGTGGTTTCATCGGGCAGCCAGGTGTTGAACTGAGTGAAGGATTTCTCGCCAGCATAAACTTCCATCCAGGCGATCTTCTTCTTGCCGCCGTAGATCTTTTTGACCGCGTTGTCGAACACGTACTGAGAGGCGCGCCAGATGTCGCGGCCGGTACCGTCGCCCTCGATAAACGGAATGATCGGGCGGTCGGGAACGTTGAGCTTGTGGCCCGCGCCCAGAGTGATCTTGTCGCCTTCGGCGGGAACTTTAATGTGCTGATACGCCATCGATTTGCTGTTCGCCTCTTGTCTGGAAAAATTTGACGCCTGCGCGGGAAAATCACGCGGCTGTTGGGCCCATATCATAACGCAACTGTCAACGGATGCCAGCCGCTCCGGTCCCGCACCTTTACGCGCCGACTCAGCTTCGCGTTATACTCGGGCCCAGTCGCTCTCGCCGAAGGAGCAAGCTTCGATGGACTTCAGCTACACCCCACAAGAAGATGCATTCCGCGCGACGCTCCGCGAATGGCTCGAGAAGAATTCCGCCGAAGCATTCGGCAGCAAGGGCCAAGGACTCGGCGGCTCGACCGCGAGCCTGCTCGACGTGCGCGACGACGAACGCTGGGCGCAGCTTCTCGATTATCATCGCCGGCTCTACAGGGCCGGTTACGTCGCGCTCCACTGGCCCAAGCAATATGGCGGCGCGGGTGCGACCCTCGTCGAGCAATCGATCTACCAGGATGAAGTTCTACGCCTCGGCCTTCCGCTCTACGGCGCCAATCAGCTCGCTCTGGATCGCATCGGGCCTACGATCTGGTTGATGGGCACGGAAGCGCAGAAAAAGCGCCATCTTCCAAAGATGCTCACGGGCGAGGAAATCTGGTGCCAGGGCTATTCGGAGCCCAACGCAGGATCCGACCTCGCGGGACTCCAGACGCGTGCCGTCGTTGAAGGCGATTCGTTTGTCGTCAACGGACAGAAGGTCTGGACCAGCCTTGCCCATCGCGCCGATTGGCAGGTGCTGCTGGTGCGCACCGATCCGCAAGCGCCCAAGCACAAGGGCATCTCGTATCTGCTCGTGGATATGAAGACTCCCGGCATGACGATTCGCCCACTGGTTCAGATTACCGGAGATGCGGGCTTTAACGAGGTCTTCTACGACAATGTGCGTGTGCCCAAGGAAAACCTGGTCGGCGAGATCAATCGCGGATGGGAAGTCTCGATCGCAACCCTGATGTACGAGCGCTTGTCGGGTGGCACGCGTCATCCGGTTGAGCGCACGATAAACGAGCTTATCGAATTGGTGAAGGTCACGAGCTTCGAGGGCATGCCGGCGCATCAACATGCGTACGTCCGTCAGAAGATCGCGCAGTTCGCCGCCGAGGCTCGATGCCTGCGTCTTAGCCGCTATCGCTCGCTCACCTCGCAGCTTAGGGGCAAAGTGCCGGGGCCAGAGAGTTCGTTCGGCAAGCTCTTCGCGACCGAGCTCAATCTCCGCGTTGCGATGTTCGCGGACGAGTTGCTCGGCGCATATGGCAATATCGACGAAGGCTTGGCCGCGGTGGAAGGCGGCAGCTGGACGCATCGCATGCTGGCCGCACGCGGACTTACGATCGCGGCGGGCTCGAGCGAGATCCAGCACAACATCATTGGCGAGCGCGTCCTCAAACTTCCGAAAGGGTGAAGTCGCCGGAGGAACGACACCAGATGGAACCGGTGGCCTCCGTTACACGCCTCAAGGAGTTCGATCGAAGTCAGAGCCTTCCAGCGTACAAGTGGGCGGTCAACCAAGCTGCACCCGCTGACCCCTCAGCAAGCCGCTAAGTCGGCGCCACGTCGCAATGCTCACGTCGGGCGGCGTCTCGCGTAAAGACGCGGCGCCATTCAACCGGCAAGCGCGCGACGAGTTGCGCCTCGAGCGCATCGACCAAGACACTTCACCGCATTTCTTTGCGATCAAGGACGACTACCACAAGCCCGGCGAGCCGACCACGACGTGAAATTGTATCTTTTGTATGTTTCCGGTCGATCGGCTTCGCCAGCTTGCCGCGGAAAGCCTCATCGGCGAGCTCGCGCCGCGTCACTACAGCGGCTTCATGGGCGCATCTAGAGCAGGACCGCGGTGGCAAACGAGGGGGTGCCCGCGCGCGCGCGGAAGCTTCAAGACGAGCGCGTCGACGCTTTCGTGCTGGTGGCTGCCTGACCGCTCGATCACCAGACCGTGGCTCTGGCTGCACGAGTGATCGAAGAATCAGGCATTCCGACAGTTGTGGTTTCGACGGGCCGCGATTTGAGCGCGCGCAGGTCAAACTACCGCGGACGGTGTTTGTGAACTTTCCGATCGGCAATCCTTCGCCAGGTCTTTTGACATTGCGCTGCAGCCGACGATCCTGCTCGATGCCCTGCATGCTCTCGAGACCGTGCAAACGGGCAGCGCGATGATAGACTTGCCGCACGATGGCATGAAGAATGCGGGATGAATCTCGGTTCGGGCTATCGTCAGAAGTCGGCCTGAGGGGAGGCAGCCATAGCACTCAAGCTCAAGAAGACCGTAAAGGAGATGCTCGCCGAAGCGAACGCCGAGGTAGAGACTATCCAGGCAGCCGATGCCCTCAAGCTGAAAGACGATCCGAATATGGTGTTTGTCGATATTCGCGACATTCGTGAGCTGGATCGCGACGGGCGGCTGCCGGGCG
>JASHPB010000055.1 GCA_030038355.1 Candidatus Binataceae bacterium | reverse complement strand
CGCGCATCCTTGCAGAACTTCGCATCGGTGGGCAGCGCGTGGGGGGATCCGCCCTGGCGGCACGCTGATGCTCTTCCTCAGTCATCGACTTGAGGTGGCGCCAGTCGGTTCGTCCCTCAACCTCGCCCGTGCGCGATTAGACGCTACGCTTCTCTTTCACGACCGTTCGCTCTCCACACCGAGCTGATGCGGCGGATCGATCCTCGCCAGGCGCAGACAACGAGCAGTTCGATCTCGTTCACAACGCCTACTGCTGCAATCCGTTGCTCGCCGTACCTGCGACGCGTATCGTTTTTTTCTACTATCGGGCCATCGAAGATGCGGACCGCAGCGTCGAAATCGACTCCGTGCTTCGCGAGCTTTCGGGCATTCTTCGCGCGTCCCATTCGAATGGCATTCATTCAGGTGATAACGATTGCATTTACACTAGCGCGCGTATTCAACCTCCGATGCCATTGCATCCGCTGCGACGAGCCCTCACGCGCTGCGCCTACTTAGCGTGCCGCCGCACTATGTAACTCCTCGAGTGCGACGCGGCGGTGCGGGTTGAAGTACGGCACTACGTGTTTTGCCATCAGCCGGAGCGAATTCATTATCTTCTGATGAGGAATGCGCCCCGCCTGCTTGAAACATATGACCTGGTCGACGCCCGCCTTCTCGAATGACTCAAGCTTGCGAAGCACCTCGTCCGGATTGCCCACCACCACCATCGGATGCTGCTTCAGTTGCGCGTCGGGGATGTCGTTGGGATCGATATCCACCGCCATCAGGTTGCGCAGGTACTCGTAGGAGTAGAGCTGATTCTTGGTCATCAGCGGCTGGAACAGTTTCGCGACATTATGCATAAACCATCGCGCGCCCTCGATGCCGACGGCTTCGTCCTCCTTGTTCTCCGCAACGTGACAGATAAGCATCGCGCCGAACGCTTTGTTAGGAACCTTGGGCACCTGGTCGGTGCGATTATCAAACGCCGTGGTGTAGTTCGCGATTGCCTGCTGCACGAAATCGAAATTGAGGCTGAAGCTCAAAACGCCAAGACCGCGGTCTCCCGCCATCTGGTAGCTGTCCGGTGCCACGCACGCCATCCACATCGGAGGATGCGGCTTCTGGATCGGCTTGGGCACCACGCGTCGGGGTGGAACCTGGATGAGTTTGCCGTTGTATTCCAGGATCTCGTCGGTCCAGGCCCTGACGATTACGTCCAGCGCCTCGCGGACTTCCGCGCGCGTGCGCTCGTAGTCGACGCCGAAACCGTCGAGCTCCTGCGCGGTGGTTGAACGGCCGGTGCCCAGATCGACGCGGCCGTTGCTCATGATATCGAGCACGGCGGCCTGCTCCGCAATCTTGATTGGATTGTTGAACTTAAAGGGCAGGAGCCGCACGCCGTGAGCGATACGGATATTGCGCGTGCGCTGCGTTACCGCGCCGTAGAAGACTTCGGGCGCGGGGCTGTGCGAATACTCCTCGAGGAAGTGATGCTCGACTTCCCAGACGTAGTCGATGCCGATCTGGTCGGCGAACTCGATCTGCGCGAGCGCCTCCCAGTAGACGTTGTATTCGCTGAGCGCGTTCCAGGGTCGCGGCGTTTCCATCTCATAGAGCAGTCCGAATTTCATATGGCGTCTCCTCCAGGCCGGCTATGTGCATCAGTACAACGATCGTGGCTTGAGCGACAAACTCGAATTCTTTCGTTTGATTGGCGTGGCTTTGAATTGGCGGCGGGAATTGTCTTCATGCCGCGGGGCAATGTGAGGACGCGTTTCAAAAAGGGCCACCTCGATGGGCTCAGCGAGGTTTTCCGCCCGATCGCTCTAGTTCAGCGCACGAGCGCGCCACTCATTCATCAACGCCGCCAGTTCTTCAGGCGAGCGCCCATAGCTGTCCGGAAGAAACGCATCGAATCCCTCGGACTTCACCGCCGGCATGCGCGCCCGCCGGGGACCGCGATACGCCGACGTATAATCGAACACAACAAGTTTACGTCCCTTCGACTGTTGGCTTACTTCGAACGGATAGACCTCGTTCCAGCGAAACGCGCGCGGCGTGAATATCGAGCAAATCGTAAAGCCCGCGTCGTCGAGCTTGAGATATGCGCCGCGCGGAATCAGCACCGAGCTGAACATGACAAACGCCGCGCCGAAGAACATTACGATCACCAGGCCAACAATTTTCATCAGGAGGCGATCCATCACCTGGCCTTCGTGGAAGAAGTACACGCCGACACCAATCATCGCGGCCGCGAGTATCGTGAACAGGATGTAACGAACCGGCCGAGGCCGCAGGGTTAGTTCCATTTTGCACCGCGCATTTAACTCTACCCCGCGGCGCGCAGCTAACGCGAAATTCGAAAGCTACGCTTTAAATTTTGCCCCAAGCCTGCCTTTCATTTTCATTTGACCGATAGCGAAAGAAAAGCGAATATGAGCTTATGGCCGCCGCTCCCGCCCTCTCAGCTCTTGCTCCAATATCTCAGCACTCAGCTCCGACCACCGATAACCTTCAACGAACACTTGAATTTTCAGGCGTCTGCCGCGGCCACGAATTCACCCGTAAAGACCGCCGCCTCGCCTCCGATCTAAAGTCGCTCGACGCGCTCCTCGAAGGCGGAATCCCGCGCGGACGCATCAGCGAAATCGTCGGTGTACCCGGCTCCGGCAAAACCTCCATCGCGGCAGCTTTTGTCGCCGCCGCCACCCGCCGTAGCGAGACCGCCGCGTGGCTCGATGCGTCGAGCGCGTTTGATCCTGACAGCATGATCACGGCGGGCGTCGACCTCAAACGACTGCTTTGGACCTCGTTCAAAAATGTCCCCGCCGCACGCGCTCTGAACGCCACTCCTGCGCGCCATAACTCCGCGATTCTCAAAGGCGCTGAGCTGATCCTCGCCGCCGGAGGCTTCGGTCTAGTCGTGATCGATTTCGGCGACGAATTACGCGCGCTGCCGGTTTCCCCTGCGCTCCGTCTTGCGCGCGCGGCGGAGCGAAGCGGCGCCGCGGTGATCGCGCTCGCATCGCGACGGATGTGTGGGACGTTTGCCGCATTGAGCCTTGCCGCTGACCGCGCCGACGCCCGCTTCAGCCGGCTCACCTCAGGTTCGCCCGCTACCTTCGAGGGCTTGAGCGTCGAGGCGACCGTCGCGCGCAACAAGCTCGGCGCGATGGGCCGGCGCACGCGCGTCGACGCTTTGATCGATCCAATTTTGTCGTCAAGTATCTCCACCCATTTCGCAACCTCGCTCCCGGCGCGCCGCCGCCAACTCGGATGACGAGGCGAGTCCACGATGGCGCGTATCGGATGCATTCTCGTCGCAGATTTTTCGATCGCGGCGCTCATCCGCGCGAAGCCCGAATACACTGACGCGGTGCTTGTGATCGCGAACACCCTCGCCCCTCACGGCGAGCTCACTGCCGCCGCTCTCTGCGCGCGCAAACTCGGAATCCGCGCCGGGATGACGATCGCACAGGCGCGCGCGGTATCATCCGATCTGATCGTTGCGCTCGCCTCGTCTGCCGCAGAAAGTTCAGCTCACGCCGCGCTCGCCGATGCGGCGGAATCGTTCTCGCCCGCGGTCGAGTCGGGCAGTCCGGGATGCATCTGGATCGATCTCACGGGGCTCAATCGGTTCTACGCCGACGAAAATGAAATCGCCGGGGAAATCAGGCGGCGCGTGCGGCGGATGGGGATGGAGCCCGCGATCGGCGTCGCCGCCGACAAGTCGCTCGCGCATATTGCGGCGCGCGGCGGCGCAATCCGCATTATCGACTCCGGCCGCGAGCGCGAATTCCTTGCCTGGCTGCCGCTCGACATGCTCGGGCTCGGGCGCACGCCCCGCGGCGACGACCTGGAGACGATGCTCGCGCGGCTTGGGATGCGCCGGCTCGGCGACCTCGCGCGGCTTGACCCCGACGAGGTCGGTACTCGCCTCGGGCGCGAGGGCGTCGCGCTGGTGCGGCTCGCGCGCGGCGAAAGTGCGGCGCCTCTAGTGCCGCGCCGTCGCGCCGAGATTTTCACCGAAGCTCTCGAGCTTGAATATGGAATCGAGACGCTGGAACCGCTCGCGTTTATCATGCGCGCGATGCTCGAGCGGATCGCGGCGCGCCTCGAGGTTCGCGGTCTCACCGCCGGCGATATTCTGCTCGAGTTCAGCCTCGATGGTCATCGCACGTTCAGCCGGCGCGTGCCGATGACTGCCGCCACAACCGACCATCGCTCGATGCTCACGCTCGTCACCCTGAGTCTCGAAGCCGCGCCGCCCGAGGCTGCAGTCGAAACGATTCGAATCGAAGTTGCGCCGCGCGCGAAGCGGCCCGCGCAGGTTGATTTGTTCCTGCCGCCCGCGCCCGCGCCGGACCGCCTCGAGACCACCCTCGCGCGGCTCGCGGCGCTGTGCGGGCCGGACCACGTCGGCGCGCTCGGCATGGAGAATTCGCATCGGCCGGAAGCGGTGAGACTCGAGCCATTCGCACCGCCATCGCCGAAGCCGACGGAAAGCGGATGCGCCAAAAACGTCACGCAGCTCGTGATTCGCGCGATTCGGCCGGCGCGCGAGATCGAGGTGATATGCTCGCGCGGAATCCCGGAGTTTGTGCGCGGCGAGAACCTCGGCGCGCGCGTCATTTCGATCGCGGGGCCATGGCGGCGTGATGGCGAATGGTGGAGCGGCGCACTCGGCGATCCGCCGGCGCCGATGGCGTCCGAGTCAACGGGCGACAACCAGTTGTGGGCCTCGATTCGCCGCCGCGAATACAACGACGCGCCAGCGAGTTATCCGGGCAAGCAATGGAGTATCGTCGCCGACGGCGCGAGCGCGGCGGCGCCGGCGATCACGAGTTGCTACGAATCTGCGGCAAAGCCTGTCGCACTCGACTATGACGCGGCACTATCGGCGCCGGCCTCGGCAGAGCTGTGGGCGATCGAGGCGCAACCCCATGGCGGCCGCATGATGTGGAAGCATCCACGCGACGTCTCCGCCGAGAATCTGAAATCCCTCGCCGCATCAACTCAATCTAACAACCGACAACACATCAACTCCGGAAGCAATTCCTCTCCGGAAAATAACCTCTCCCATCGGGAGAGGTCGCGCGGCGCGCAGATTGAAATGTCTGAGTTCAACCTGCGCGCCGCGCGGGTGAGGGTGAATCCAGGCGAATATCGCGGCACTCAGTCACCCCGCCGCGGCTTCATCCGCGATTACTACGAACTCGCGCTTGATGACGGCGGCGTGTACCGCGTTTTTCGCGACATCACGACTGAGCAATGGTTTGTCGATGGTATTTATGACTAGCCACGCGCTCGAATGGCCATTTTCGACTGACTATCCGAATGTCAGCGTCTGACTATATAGAACTTCGCACACGAAGCGCCTTCAGCTTCCTCGAAGGCGCCACCTTGCCCGAAGACCTCGCCGCGCAGGCGGCGGAACTCGGCTACCCTGCCCTTGCGCTCGGCGATCGCGACGGCGTGTACGGGCATCCACGTTTCTACCAAGGCGCCAAAACTGCGAGCATCCGTGCGATCGTCGGCGCCGAGCTGACGCTCGACGACGAATCGCGACTCTACGTTCTCATTGCCGACCGCGAGCGCTATCGCAACCTCTGCCGCATGATCACCAACTCCAAGCTGCGCGTGCTGAACGCGGACAGCGGTGAGCCTCCCGTCTACCCCGCCAAGGGCGAAAGCCGTATCACGCTCGATGAGCTGGAACGCTACGGCCGCGGGATGATCTGCCTCGCGGGAGGCGTGATGAGCCCGCTCGCGCGGATGCTTGTGCGGGGCGACGACCCGCAGCCGCTCGCGGATCGCCTGCGCGGAATCTTCGGCCCAAGCAATATCTACGTAGACCTGCAGCGTCATTTCGACGCCGCCGAAGAGCGACTGAACCGGCGCCTGGCGGCGCTCGCGCAGACGACCGGGATCCCGCTCGCGGCGAGCAATGACGTATGCCACGGCGGTTCGGATCGTGAACTGCTCGATGCGCTCACCTGTATCCGGCTCGGCACGACGCTCGAGGAGGCCGGCCGTTCACTATGGGTCAACAATCAGCGACATTTGAAATCGGCGGCGGCGATGGCCGAGTTGTTCCGCGATCTTCCCGAGGCTGTAGCCGCCACGCGCGCGATCGCCGAGCGATGCGAATTCGCGCTGACAGACATGGGCTACCGCTTTCCCGACTATCCGTTGCCGCCGGGAGAAACCGCCGACAGTTATCTTCGCATTCTCACCTACGCCGGCGCTCGCGAGCGATGGGGGGCGGCGCTCAACGATCGCACGCGGCGCCAGCTCGAGCACGAGCTCGGAATAATCGAGCGCCTCCAGCTCGCCGGCTATTTCCTGATCGTCTCGGACATCGTGCAATTCTGCCGCGAGAACAAAATCATCGTGCAAGGCCGCGGCTCGGCTGCCAACAGCGCCGTCTGTTACGCGCTCAGCATCACGGCAATCGACGCGGTCAAGATGGAACTCCTCTTCGAGCGCTTTCTCTCGGAGGAGCGCGGCGAGTGGCCGGATATTGACCTCGACCTGCCGAGCGGCGACCAGCGCGAGCAGGCGATTCAATACGTATATCGCCGCTACGGCGAACGTGGCGCCGCGATGACCGCGAACGTGATTACCTATCGCACGCGAAGCGCCGTGCGCGAGATGGGCAAGGTGCTCGGCTTCGCGCCGGAGCAGGTCGATCGCCTCGCGAAACTCAACCAGGTGTATGAGTTCCGCGATCGGCACGACGATTTGGTGCCGCTCCTGAAGCGCGGTGGCGTGGACGCCGAAGCGCCCCGCATCCGGATGCTTGTTAACCTTGTAAACCAGGTCCAGCGCCTGCCGCGTCATCTCGGACAACATAGCGGCGGCATGGTTATCGCAGCGCAGCCGCTCGACGAGATCGTTCCGCTCGAGCCGGCGACGATGCCCGGTCGCGTCGTCGTGCAGTGGGACAAGGACGATTGCGCCGACCTCGGGATTATCAAGATCGATTTGCTGGGGCTCGGGATGCTCGCGGCGCTCGAAGAAGCGATACCGCTGGTGCGCAAGCATGAGGGCATTGAGATCGACCTCGCGCATCTGCCGGCCGACGATCCCGAGGTCTACGCAATGATGCGGCGCGCGGATACCGTCGGCGTGTTTCAGATCGAAAGCCGCGCGCAGATGGCGACGCTGCCGCGGATGAAGCCGGAGAAGTTCTACGACCTCGTCGTCGAGGTTGCGATCATCCGTCCCGGTCCGATAGTCGGCCGCATGGTGCATCCGTATCTGGATCGGCGAAACGAACGCGCGCCTGTCGAGTATCCGCATCCTTCGCTCGAGCCGATCTTGCGCCGCACACTCGGCGTGCCGCTCTTCCAGGAGCAACTCCTTCGCATCGCCATGACCGCGGCAGGATTCTCGGGCGGCGAGGCCGAGGAACTCCGCCGCGCGATGGGTTTCAAGCGCTCAGTCGAGCGGATGGAAAAAATCGAGGAGCGGCTTCGCGCCGGGATGACGCGCAAGGGAATGACTGGCAAGGTCGCCGACGATATCGTGCGATCGATCACGTCATTCGCGCTGTATGGTTTCCCGGAATCGCATGCGGCCAGCTTCGCGCTGATCGCGTATGCGTCGGCGTATCTCAAGTATCATCATCCGGCAGCGTTTTTCGCCGCAATGCTCAACTGTTATCCGCTCGGGTTTTATCATCCCTCGACGCTGACCAAAGATGCGGAGCGTCACGGCGCGGTCATCTTGCCGATTGACGTGATGCACTCATCCTGGAGGTGCACCGTGGAGGAACTCCCCGGCGGGCAGGAGGCGCGCCCTACGGACGCCCCTCCTGCCTCGCCTCAGCCCGCGTCGCGAAGACCGCGGCGGCGCCTTGGGCTCCGCCTCGGCCTTCGCTATGTCACCGGCCTCCGCCAGGAAGTCGGCGAGCGAATCGAACGCGCGCGTACCGCGCGTCCGTTCGATTCGCTCGCTGACTTTACCGCGCGCACCGCGCCGAATCGGCGCGAGCTCGACGCGCTCGCCTACGCGGGCACGTTCTCCGCGTTCGGCTTCACGCGCCGTGATGCTATGTGGAACGCCGCCGCGGTCGAGCGCGAGTCGGATAGTATCCTGGCGCGCGCCCGCCCGCGGCCCTCGCAATCTAAGCTGCCAGCAATGGGGCAGTTCGACGAAACCCGCGCCGACTACGCCGCGACCGGGGTCACTCCCGGACCTCATCTGATGACTTATCTGCGCGAGCGGCTGAAGGCGCGCGGCGTGCTCAGCGCCGACGATCTCACGCGCGTCAAGCATGAGTCGTGGGTAAAGACTGGCGGCGTCGTTATCGTGCGGCAGCGCCCCGGCACCGCGAAGGGTTTTCTTTTCATCACGCTCGAGGACGAGACCGGCATTTCGAATCTGATCGTCACGCCCGATCTCTTCCAGCGCCATCGCGTGCTGCTCCGCAACGCCGGCATTCTGCTTGCCGAGGGCGTGCTGCAGCAGGTCGATGGCGTCACTGCGATTCGCGCGCGCCGCTTTGCCGAGATTCGTCTGCCCGGCTCTGTTCCCCCCTCGCACGATTTTCACTAATCGCGTATTTCACAAAATAGTCAGCGCAGTGTTGTACGATCGGCGCGGATTCTGGAGGAGGTCTTTCATGTCACTCGAAGCTCAACGTACGAAGGCCCATGCTTTCCGTGCCATGCACGATCGTTCACGTCTGCTGATTCTGCCCAACGCGTGGGACGCCATGAGCGCGCGCTTCATCGAAGATGCGGGCGCGCGCGCAATCGCCACCACCAGCGCGGGACTCGCCTTCTCACTCGGCTATCCCGACGGCGAGTACGCGCCGCGTGAGGAAGTGGTACGCGCGATCGCTCGGATCGCTCGCGTGGTTGACGTTCCGCTGAGCGCCGATATCGAGTCCGGCTTCGGCGCCGATGCGCACGAAGTGGGCGAGACGGTGCGCGCAATCATTGACGCGGGCGCCGTCGGAATAAATCTCGAGGATTCGACCGGCGACCCGGCGAGGCCGCTCTATGAGCTCGATACTGCTGTCGCTCGGGTGCGTGCCGCTCGCGAAGCGGGCGCGGCCGCCGGCGTACCGCTCGTCATCAACGCGCGGACCGATGTGCTCATCGCGACGAAGGGAGCGCGCGAGGAGCTGTTGCAGCAGGCATTTCGTCGCGAGAACGCGTTTCGCGCGGCCGGCGCTGATTGTCTATTTCCGCTGGGCCTCGACGGCAATGATGAAATCACTCGGGCCGTGAAATCGATCGACGGGCCGGTGAACCTGATTTTCCGCCCGGGAATTCCAACCACCGCCGAAATCGCGCGACTTGGAATTGCGCGACTGAGCATGGGCACGTCGATCACGCTCGCCACATTGGCCGTGACACGCCGCATCGCCAAAGAATTGCTTACCAGCGGCAACTACTCGGCGCTCGGCGAGAGCGTCAGCTATCCCGAGGCTAACAAACTGATGGCCATGCGAAACTGATCCGCATCACTCGGGCATGAACGAAGGGCTGCCGGTCTTTGCCGTCTGACCTCCATCGGCGACGAATGCTGCACCAGTCACGAACGCTGCGAGATCGGACGCAAGAAACAACACTACGTTTGCCATCTCTTCCGGTTTGCCGAGCCTGCCCATGGGGATCGCCTGGTTGAAGGCCGCGGCGAAGCCCGGCTGCTGGAGCGCAGGCGCGAGCAGGGGAGTATCGATCGCGCCTGGGCAGATGCAATTCGCGCGGATCCCGTCGCGCGCGTACTCGACCGCGACGACGCGTGTCAGGTTGATCACGCCGGCCTTGGCGGCGTTGTAAGCGGCGATTCCACAGTCGGCGCGCAGCCCGGAAATGGAAGCGGTGTTCACGATCGCGCCGCTCTTCTGCGCGCGCATGATGGGAATCGCAACCTTCATGGCGCGGAATACCGCCGTCAGTCCCACCTCGATCATCGCCGCCCACACTGCGTCATCAACGTCGCCGAGACGCGACGACACCGTGGTGCCGGTCTGCGCCGCCGGCATTCCAAAGGCGTTGTTGTGGAGGAAGTCGAGACGCCCGAACTCGCGATGCGCCTCAGTAATCATCATCTCGATATCCGCGCTGCGCGTCACGTCAGCGACAATCGCTATCGCCTTGCCGTCGGCGGCGCGAATCTCGCGAGCGACCTTTTCCGCGTTGTCGCCGTTGATGTCCGCGACCGCTATTGCGCCGCCGCGCTTCGCAAACCCGATCGCCGTCGCGCGTCCGATCCCGGAACCCGCTCCGCTAACGATTCCCGCCTTGCCTTCGAATTCCATCATCGCTGATTCTCCGCGCGGCCCTTTCCTTATCGCGCCGCGAGCCGTAACCGCTCGCGTAGCAAGCCCGACGCGATTTGTAAAATCGCGCTAACGCCCCTGACTCGCGATGCGCTAGTCTCGCTCGCGGGAACCTTTTTGCCTGGTGGAGCGCGCTAATGAGACTTGAAGGAAAGATCGCATTGATTACGGGCGCCGGTTCCGGAATGGGACGGGTAGCATCGCAGATTTTCGCGCGCGAGGGTGCGAGGATCGCCGCGATCGATATCAACGGAGAAGCTGCGGCTGAAACCGCCGCGTCGATCAAGCGCGAGGGCGGCAAGGCGATCTCGATGCGCGCCGACGTTTCAAACTCTGAAGACGCACGCTCAATGGTGGATGCGGCGGCGCGCGAGTTCGGCGGCCTCGATGTCGTTTACAATAATGCCGGAATCGAGGGCGAGTCGGGTTTCCTCGCGCAGCTCAGCGAAGAAGCCTTCGACCGGGTGATCGCGATCAATCTCCGCGGTGTGTGGCTCGGCATGAAGTATTCCCTGCCCAAGCTGATCGAGCGCGGCGGCGGCGCGATTATCAACACGGCGTCTGTGGCGGGCCTGGTCGGAATCAAGGGCGCGGCCGCGTACTGCGCGGCGAAGGCGGGTGTGATCGCGCTCACGCGCGTCGGCGCCGTCGAATACGGCCGCTACAACATTCGCGTCAACTGTATCTGCCCGGGCGTGATCAACACGCCGATGGTCGAGCGAATCACCGGCGGAAAAGGACTCAGCCAATCCGGAATCAAGCGCAACTCCGTGTTGGGCCGCGTCGGCACGCCGGAGGAAATCGCGCGCACCGCGCTTTTCCTCGCAGGCGACGACGCAACCTTCGCAAGCGGCGCGCCGTTCATAATCGACGGCGGATGGGTCGCGGGCTGAGCGCACCATCATGGCGACACAAATGAATCTCAAGCGGCTCGAAAGCAAAGTCGCCATCGTCACCGGTGGCGCGCAGGGTATCGGACGCGCGATCTCGAATCGACTCGCCGCCGAGGGCGCTGCGGTTGCAATCGCTGATATCCAGACGGACGCGGCAGACAAGGTGGCGGCCGAGCTTCGCGCGTCAGGCGCGCGCTCAATCGCGGTAAAGCTCGATGTCACGAGCTTTGACAGCGCGAATGCCGCGGCCGCTCGCGTCGAGCGCGAACTCGGCCCGCTCGACATACTCATCAACAACGCCGGATGGGACGAGCTCAAGCCATTCGTCGCAACGACGCCCGAATTCTGGGACAGGGTGATCGCGATCAACTACCGCGGCGTGCTCAACTGCTGCCGCGCAATCGTGCCGCGGATGCAGGCGCGTGGCGCGGGCGGCAAGATCGTTTCGATCGCGTCCGACGCCGGCCGCGTCGGCTCGACTGGCGAGGCTGTCTACGCCGGATGCAAGGCGGCGATCATAGGATTTTCGAAGACGCTGGCGCGCGAGGTCGCGCGCAACGCGATCAACGTAAACGTCGTGTGTCCCGGCCCGACTGAGACTGCCCTGCTCAAGTCGGCGATGGCCGGGCGCGAGGGCGTGCTCGCCGCGATGGCCAAGGGAATTCCGCTTCGTCGGCTCGGACAGCCGGAGGATCTCGCCGGTGCGGTCGCATTTTTCGCGTCGAGCGACGCCGACTATGCGACCGGTCAGGTGATCAGCGTGAGCGGCGGTCTTACGATGGCGGGGTGAGCGCGCGCTTGCTCGCGATCCGTGCGCATGATATCTGAACGATAGTTCAGAACATAAAACTGGACTCCATTGACTAGCGCGTTCAATCGAGAGAAGACGATGAGGCAGGCGCTGAACGACCACCACGTCACTTTCACAAACCCTCAAAATTTGCCTGCGGACTACAAACAGCTCCTCGTCCGGATGCTCTCGATCCAGGCTCGGATCGAATCCGAGTACATGCTCGCCGCCGATCGAACGCTGATGAAGCCGCTCGCGCTCGCGCCCACTGCCGAGGACAAGGCGGAATACGCCGCGTTCTGGTCCGATGAGGTTCGCCACGCCAGCTACTGGATGAAGCTGCTCGAGGACCTCGGCACCAACGTCGATACCGAATTCATGGCGACGCCGATGCCGATCTACATCTTCGAAATGCGCGACCAGTCCGAGGACTGGATCGAATACGGCCTGTTCAGCTTTTTTGCCGATCGCCAAGGCGCTTACATGGGCCACGAGTGGGTCGGATGCAGCTACGAGCCGCTCGCGAAAATCGCTGACCGCGTACACAAAGAAGAGTTGGGGCACGCCGCGCTCGGCTATCGTTTCATGCGACGCTATCTTGCGCGCGAGGGCGAGCGCGGGCGCGAACTTCTGGTCAAACACCTAGCTAGATGGTATCCCGCGGGCCTCGACATGTTCGGCAACTCGGGCTCGAAGCGCCAATACGATTATGTTCGATGGGGCCTTCGGCGCCGCAGCAACGAACAGATGCGCGACGATTTCACGGCTGAGGTAAACAATTTGCTGCGCAAGCTTGACATCCCGATTCCAGACCCCACGGCCAGGCGCCGTTTCAGCTAGAGGCGGCCGCCGCGCTCGGGCATAATTCTTGAGCACGCGTGTACCCGCCGAGCGCTGGAGGGAAGCCATCTTGAGAAAATCGAACGTCGAGGAACTGCCCAAGCGAACGCCGCGCCTTAAGTCTCCCGCGCGCACGATGGCGCCGGATGAACGCTATGATGCCAATATCGATCTGATCCTGCGCTCGGCCGCGGCGGTCTTCGCCGAGAAGAGCTTCGGCCTAGCTTCGATTCGCGATATCGCAGCGCGCGCGCGAATCTCCTTCCCGCGAATCTACTATTACCTGCGCAACAAGGAGGAGCTGCTCTACCTAATCTCGCGCCGCGCGTTCGAACAACTGCGCGCTACCGCCGAACGAAAAATCAACGAGACTGACGACCCTGAGGGGCGGCTCCGCGCATTTATCGCCAACCATCTCGAGTACCACATGAGCAACATCGCGGAGATGAAAGTGCTGGTGCGCGAAGCCGATTCGCTGACAGGCAAGTACGCGGCAGATATCGCGCGCCTGAAGCGCGACTACTCTCGGCTCTGCCGACGAATACTCGAACAGTACGGTGCCGCGCACAATGCCGGCCTCGATCGCGAGCAGAGCCGCATCATGACCTCGCTTTTGTTCGGCGCGATGAACTGGTTCTACACCTGGTACGAGCCGGCGCGCGACTTCGAGCAGCGCGGCAGAATCATGGACGAATGCTTTCGCATGGTGGCGGGAGCGATCGCCAACCGCTGAGTGTGCTGACTACGCGATGCTCGACGGTTGTACGCCATACCCGGATGAATTCGCGGCACGTTATATCCGCGACGGATACTGGCGTAAGGAGACGATCGCCGAGGCGGTGGCGACCGCGTGCCGTTCGAATCCTGACGCGATCGCGGTCGCCGATTCGCGCCGCACGCTGACACTTGCCGAGCTCGTCGACGAAGCCGCACGAGTCGCCGCGGTGCTTCAGCAACGCGGGCTGCGGCGCGGCGATCGAATTGTCGTCCAGTTACCAAATTTTGCCGAGTTCGCGAGCCTTTTCCTTGCCTGCATGGATACCGGCGTCGTGCCGATCATGGCGCTGCCGGCATTTCGCCGCGCCGAGCTCGAATACCTGGTCACGTTCGCCGGTGCTCGTGCGATCGCGATTGCTAACGAATATCGCGGCTTCGACCACGCCACATTGGCTCGCGAGCTCAGACGCGATTGCCGCTCGCTCGAATTCATCTTCAGCGTCGACGGAGATGACAGCCCGTGGAACGCGAGGAGTGGTGACGACGCTGCGCCACCGGGGACACGCGGCGGCGATCCTTTCGATGTCGCGCTCTTCCTGCTTTCAGGCGGCACAACCGGGATGCCGAAACTTATTCCGCGGACGCACGCCGACTACCTATACAATGCACGCGCGGCGGCCGAGGTCTCCGGCCTCGACGGCGCCTCGCGAATCCTGCTCGCACTCCCCGTCGAGCACAATTTTCCGCTTGCCTGCCCGGGCTTGCTCGGCGCGCTTTTGAGCGAAGCGCGAGCCGTGATGACGCAATCGACGCGTCCCCAAGATCTCGCCACGACGATCGAAGCAGAGCAGATAACGCATTTTCCCTGCGTACCCGCTCTCGCGATCGGTCTCCTGGGTTTGCCAGCGGAGGACAACTCGAAGCTCCGCTCGCTCCGCGTGATTACCGCGGGCGGGCAACGGCTGCAAGAGCCAACGGCGCGCGAACTGTGCCGCCGATGGCCGCATCTCAAGGTCCAGCAGGTCTTCGGCATGGCGGAGGGCCTGCTCTGCTACACGCACCTCGAGGACTCCGACAGCATCTCATCTACGACACAGGGCCGACCGCTTTCGCTGCTGGATGAGCTCAAGATCCTCGACCCGATGGGCGAGGACGCTGCACGCGGCGAAACCGGCGAGCTGCTCTGCCGCGGCCCCTACACGATTCGTGGTTACTGGAACGCCGCCGATCGCAATCGCGAGGCTTTCACTGCCGACGGCTTCTATCGCACGGGCGATCTCGTGCGGATGCATCCATCGGGCAACCTGATCGTAGCGGGCCGCGTCAAAGACCTGATCAATCGCGGAGGCGAAAAAATCAACGCGGAAGAAATCGAGGCGCACCTGCTCGCGCATCCTTCCGTGACCGCTGCCGCACTCGTAGCGATGCCGGATGCGACTCTCGGCGAGCGGGCTTGCGCGTTCATCACGCTAAGAAGCGCCGTTGAACTCGATCTCGACGCGCTGCGCGAGTTTCTCGCGTCGCGCGGCGTTGCACGTTTCAAATGGCCCGAGCGCCTCGAGATCGTTGCCGAACTGCCTCTCACCAATGTCGGAAAGATCCGCAAGGCCGAGCTTCGGCGTCTCATCGCGGAACGCATCGCTATCAAGGAGGCGCGCCCTGCAGGTGCGGCCTAATCAAGGAGAGCGACCATGGATGTGCAGGAAGGAACGCGGCAACTGCATGCTTTGATCGATCGACTCGAGCGCAACGGACGCACGCTCAAGTGGCATCCGACCATCGACAAAATAGAACGCGGCGAGCTCTCGCAGGCGCAGCTCAGGCACTGGGCGATCCAGCTTTTCGCCGGCAACAAAGGGCACAACGCCAATATCCTCGGGCTGATTTACGCGAAATGCGACGACTTCCCGGCGCGCAAAGCGATCGTCGAGAATCTGATCGAAGAGGAACTCGGCCGCGTATCAGGATGCAACCGGTCGCATCCTGAGCTGTACCTCGATTTCGGCGCGGCGCTCGGAATCTCGCGCGACGAACTGCTGCACGCGAAGATGACGCCGGATGCGACCGCGATGGCGCACTGGATGTACTGGCTGGCGGACTCGAAGCCCTGGTATGTGACGCTCGCGGGGATCAGCCTCGGCTCGGAACTGTTCAATCCTGACGCCTATGGACGCGTGATCGATGGACTGAAGCGAAACTACAAGTTATCCGACGATGCTCTCCTGTTCTTCAGCGTCCACGTGAAGGTGGACAAGGATCACGGCGACTCGAGCGCGGGCTCGATCTTCCGCGCGATACCTGAGAGCGCTGCGGCTGAAACGCTGTGGGCGGTCGAGACGCATATCGAGCTGATGCGCCGGCTCTGGTCCGATATCGATCCGCCAAGGGCATAGCTTTTGTTC
>JASHPB010000054.1 GCA_030038355.1 Candidatus Binataceae bacterium | reverse complement strand
CCTGCTCGCCTCGCTGACACTTGGGCTCGCTCGCGATGACAATCGGACAGCAGGAGCTTCTTTTCTGTCATATATGGACCCATCCTGAGCGAGCGCTGCGCGACTCGAAAAAATCCCGACGATCACCCGCAGCGGCGGGTCTGGGCGTCATTTAGCGGGCTGGGGTGCCGTCGTTCGCCGGTTGGACGGTGGCCCGAGATCAAACTGGCTGGCTTCGAGAAAGCCTGTCCGTGGGCGCTTTTGGAGCTCCAAATCGCGGACTAAGCGTGTAGTGGCCATCGCCGGACTGCCTTCGGAGGGTTCAATTCCCCCGCCTCCACCAAATTGTCCAGGTAATTTGACGCTGTTGCCGAGGGGCATACCATCCGGCGCCAAAATGGCTTCTTGATACGCCGTAAAGGCGAGATATCCGCCCGCCCTTGCTCCGGGTCAGATTGTTCATTCGCTTTAGTTACGGCCGCATCGTCTATCACGCGCAGTCGCGGGAAATGGCGTGATCTGACGTAAACTCTCGCAAGGCCAAGTAATCGCTGATCAATTGGATGATTTGCGTCCGAGGGCAACGAGGGTACAACGTTTTGCCGCCACGCATGCGAAGCGGTCGCGATGCTTTCGTTGCTCTCGTTGTGCACAGAACTGCAGTAGCGCGCGTTTTCCGGACTGAGTAAGAATGAAAGACGCCTCTGGAAAATCTCGGCTGGCATCGACCATCGAACAGATTCTTGGCCTCAAAGTTCGCCAGATTGCTCGCTGCTCGAATCCTGGCAGCAGTCAAGGTCAAGTGGGTGAGAGGGTCGGAGCGCTTACAAACTACCGTGATAGCACCACGCGCCTCGATAAGCAGTCGGAGCGACTTGGATAGCCCATGTAGATCGAGCGCCTGCAAGAAAAAAGACCGCGGCACCGACGAGCAGAAGGGCGCCAATAGGTATACGAAGGCCATGCGCCCATGGAAGATTTTTCTCCATCGCCATCACCACGCCAAGTAGAAGCATCCAACTCAGACTTTCAACACCCGCCACGAATCAGCAACATCAGAGACCAGCAGCAGCCCACGCAAAAGGCGCCATGCTCAAGTCCGATCCGAAGCGCTTGCAAAAATTCGTTGCCGCCTTGCCATCGAGACCGCAGAAAGGACATCGGCGACCGGCACTGCTGGAGACACGCGTGCTTCAACATCGAGAACTGGTACAGGCCGGCGATCGCGAGCAAAACTCCTCCGGCAATCGGTGCCGGAGCGCCATTTGCGACGATACGGCCCACAACAGCGCCGAACAACCAGTAGAGAAGCTGAAGAAGCACGCCAGAGAGAGTCCAGACCGAAACATAGCCCATGACAATCAGAGCGATTAACCAAATCGTTTCCGCATGGTCTCGATCATTCGACCAAACAGAACGACGAGCGGGACGGTGGTGGGTAGCATCATGGCGATCGTCATCAGCGTCCATGAGCTTATGAAGAGGGCGGCAGAAAACCAGCGATTCGCGCAAACCACACCCAAATGCAAACCGCTCTGATGAAACGTGTGCCCGTGTTGTCCGCTGATGGAGAGCGTCAACCATGCGATCAGGGCGAGAGCAATGATCGCGCTGGCCGCAACGGCGTCAGGCCAAAAATCGAAACCGGTCCTGTATCGGATTCCTGCCCTCCAGAGCTACGTTGTTCAAACCGTACCTGCTGGTTTGGCGTCGATAGTGAGACGCCTCGCTCACATACGCCGGGGTTCCCGGAATCGTGGAAAAGACGCTCTCGTTCAGAGTCGTGACATCACCCGCGGCGCTCCTGTACGGGGACAACGCCGCATCCACGATTTCGCCGATTTTCAGCGTTCCCCTTCCCCCATCGACGTTGAATTCGATTAGCGCGCGCTCGATGGCTAATACCTGTCCTACCAGCTTCGACAGATCACCGAGGGGACCGCCCAATCTGCCAGTCCAAGCTTCGAGCAGCGCCTTCTCCTGTTCGGCATTCGCCCGAGCATCGATGAATAGTACCTACCTGCCAATTACCTTGAAGGACATTGCCGGGTATGTGCGAGACAATGGCGATCGTCAGGTCAGAAACATCGGTCGCATCGATACTTCCACGTTCGATCCGATATGCGACGACAGCATCACAGGTGCCGTTGTCGGCATCCTCCCCGATCCAGCATGGGCAGAGCACTTTGCAATCGCAAACTTCTAGAATGTTACCTTCGAGCTGATAAGCCATCGTCGTCACTCACGAGACTTGCTCGCGGTCCTAACCTTGCCAATCTCGCAATCGTCGAGTACGCACCGATCCTTCGGCCGAACCTGCCTGCCCGCAGCGATGTTGGCGGCAGCCCGATGGTCTTCGCACATCGCATCGCCACCGACGTTGCCTGAAGGTAGCCGTTGCGCCGGAAGATTCAGCCGCCCTTTAGTGTGCTGCGCGTACCATCGCGCCAACCGTGAAGAAATCGCGATCCACGGCACCCATGTTTATATACCAGGACTCTCTCTCGCTGGTTTGGCGGCCCGGCAGATAGCACATCGTGGCCAGAGCGGATTTTAAATCGGTGCGCGTAGAGCCAACCAGGAATTCCCGCTTGAAAGGATAAATTGCGACTTTTGCATCGGGCACCGGACGATCGCGATAAGTCAGAAAAAAAATCTGGCTTTGCCAAATCTCGCCGCCGCGATCGTAAGTCTCGACATAAAGCGGGTACCAAACTTCTGAATCGACGTACAGCACGGTCTTCGAATGAAGGGCTTCGCGAATCAGCTCCCGCCGCGGCGTCGCTTCGACGATGTAGACACGACGCTTCTCCCAAGCCTCAGGGCATGCGCTGCCGCCGCCATCGGTAGGGCATGTCACTTCGGGAGCGTGCTCGGCATGCACCACACCCAGCATCTGTTTCTCGCCGAGGAATCGATACTGATATTCTTCGGTCTTGGCATTGAAGGCTCCCCAATGATCGGGGTCCCAGGTTTCGGGCGCGGTTCCGCCCAAGGCGGCGGAACTGAGGAAGTTCTCGCTCGTCCGACGGGTCCGCCGCGTCGTCCTGTTCCAGCTCCAGAAATCATCGCCCCGCGTTGGGTCCGCGTAGCGAAATCGGAGGAATCCTTCGCCATGCAATTCTTGCGGCGCTAGCAGGGGATATACGGCGAACAGCCAATAGCGACCGCTGCTCTGGAAATCCGGATCTACTGGAATCGGTTCAACTTCGGTGCGCCCAACCAGCTGGTAACCGGCATAATGTCCGATCTCGAAATAATCGAGCACTTGGTGCGAGCGGTTGCGACCCGTGTATTGGCTTTCGCATTCCCAGTCCCGCAAATCGTAGTCATCGGACGCGATCGGCCGGAAAACGTTGTTCCAGATGATCTTGTTGGCAACATACGGATCGTTCGGATCAAGAAGCGGAAAAGGTTGTCCGGCGACGTATCCAATCAAACTCCGGTGGTCAGCTGAGAGACTCACCTGGGAGGCGTATTTCTCGGTGGCTTCCTTGTAAGGAGGCGGCCACTCGACTACTCCGGCGGGAACGACTTTGAGGGTCATTCCTCGCTGGACTTTGTACAGCACGCCTGGCGAAACGAGTTCGCTCACTCGCTCCGCATTATCGGGCGTGATGAAGTCGCCGGGCTGCACGTCCGCGCTGGCGCTGGAAGTTGATAGAGCGATCGCCAGAAGGAGCAGTGATATCGTCAAGAGAAGCTTTCTGGGTAAGGGAATCAGATCCGAAAGCGCAACCATCGAGTTCTCCTAAAATCATCGATTGAACCCTCCGGTCGTTCCGGTTAGTTCTATTAATTCTATAGACTAATTTCTAAATAGACTAGTCACTTGTAAGCTACGAAGCAACTGCGTGATCTCCTGCGCAGTATTTCTTGGACGCGCGGTATGACCTGCTCGGTGAATCGCTGCATCTCTCGTTTCATGGGTTGGAATTGCAGGAGAAAGGTTTCTATACCCACGTCGACAAACTCGACAATTCGCTCTGCCACTGTCTCGTAGGCGCCAATCAGACCAGCCGCCGTACCGCCATTGCTGCCAAGTCCACGCACCCCTTTCGGGAAGGCTTTGAACATCGCCGTTTCAGGATCAGCACCCTTCAGCATTTGGCGTGCATTATCGGTCGTGGCGAACTGCCTCAAATTAGCGAATTCAAGCTGGGCTTCCTCGCCGGTCGCCCTAGCAATGACAAAGGCCGCTATTCCAAAACGCAGCGGTGCTCCGTCTCGACGCGCCCGCTTGCGCAGGTCGGCGACTAACTGGCGCAGTAGGGAAACGGGACGGCCGTTTATCAGATAGACGTCCGCCTCATCGGCTGCCAGAGCGCGAGCGGGCTCGGATTCGCCACCCAGATAAACAGTCGGCCGCGGTTGCGCGATTGGTTTCGGAAGTAGCTGCAAGCCTTTGATCTGAAAATACTTGCCGTCGAGGGTGACTTTTTGAGCCGCCCAAAGCGCCTTCACGATGCCTATCCACTCGCGCGAAAATTCATAACGTTCGTCGTGGCTATAGGTCGGCAATCCGCCCTGCTCTATTTCTGGCAGGTACCATCCGCTGATCAGATTGATGCTGAAGCGGCCACCGCTGATTGCATCGATGCCCAGCGCCATCTTTGCCAAAACCGCCGGTGGAAACATGAAAGGCTTCACGGCAGCCATCAGTTCGATGTTGCGGGTCGCCTCGGCTAATGCGGCCGACGTACTCCAGGTCTCGAGCTGATCATATTCGTGGTTGACGGGATTGATGATGTGTTGCGCAAGTAGGCCCACTTTGAACCCGAGTCGATCGGCGTCGATGACAATTTCGCGAGCATATGCGTAGCTCGGTTGTTCAGGTTCTTTAGGGTGATGACGAGCTCCCCACGGGCCATATACGGGAACCCATATTCCAAATCGAGGCTCAATCATTTTTGGCCCTACGTTTCCCAGGGTGTCGGTCAGTGAAAATATATAACGATTGGATTACTAGAGTAAAATGGGAACACGCTCATTTTCCGCACAATTTCAACAAGCAATTCCAATACTACTGCAGTTGACACCCGGCAAATTTTATTCCAGTAAGTTAATAGGTTAATTTAGCTGTGCACTCACCGCTGAATCGAAAACGGCGATCTTGTCACGAATCTTTCCGCTTTGGGGTGGCTCTTTTGTTGCCCGCTCTCGCGATAGTGCTGTTCGCGATTCAGGCTGTTCTCGACACGCACTCATCAGAGGCGCTGGCCAGCTCGTCCCTCTCCGAGCTGAGAATCGGATATCAGAAGGGTGGCCCGCTTTTGATTCTCAAGACCGGCGGTCAACTTGAGCGACGGCTCAGTCCGATGGGTATCCGGGTACGATGGGCAGAGTTTCCCTCGGGTCCCCCACTGCTCGAGGCGCTCAATTCAGGAGCAATAGACCTGGGAGTGGCCGGCAACGCGGCTACCGCTTACGCGCTCGCAGCACCGGATTCTGAACTTGTCTATCTGGCCGTTGAGGTTCCCAGTCCCCGCGGGGAAGCGCTTCTGGTGCCCGCCCATTCGCAACTCAGAAGCCTTTCCGATTTGAAGGGCAAGACCGTCGCCTTCACGCGAGGATCCAATGCTGAGTACTTTCTGATGCAGGCCCTGGCCAAGGCACATCTCAGTCTTGGCGATATTCGACAAGCGTATCTCTCGCCCACCGACGCGCGAGCGGCCTTCGAAAGCGGCAGCATCGATGCGTGGGTAATCTGGGATCCGTTCTATGCCGAGGCGGAACTGAATGCAGGAGCGAGAGAACTTACCGACGGCACCGGTTTGGTCGACGACATGGTATTTTATCTCTCGACCCGTCCCACCGCAGAACAGCACGCACTAGTTCTGAAAATCGTGGTCGAGGAAATCGAGAAGACCGACGAGTGGATGCGGAACCATTCGCACGAGGCGGCGCAACGACTAGCTGACGCGACCGGTCTGCCGTCGAATATATGGCAAACCGCAATACTGCGTCACAACTACGGCGTCAGGGTTGTCGACCAGAGCGTGGTCAACAGCCAGCAACGCATCGCAGACAGTTTCTATGCGGCGGGCATTTTACCTTTCAAGGAAGATGCAGCCAGGGCGATGCTTTGCAACTCCTCGTCTACCGGCGACATCCAGGTCCTTTGCCGTCGAGAGATAGAAGACCCGCTTCATTGAATACCAGAACGCCGAAACAGCGCGCGATGCGCATAGCAAGTTCCTGGATCGTGCCAGTCGCAATTATTGCAACTTGGCAGATCTTATCGAGCACCGGACATCTCTCCGCACGCATTCTTCCGGCACCTTCTGCCGTAGTTTCAGCCGCCGTTCGGCTTGCCAGGTCCGGAGAGTTGCTAGTCCACTTGCAGGCTAGTGCGGAACGCGCGGGACTCGGGTTTGCTATCGGAGGCAGCGTCGGTCTTGTTCTCGGTATCGCCAGTGGTACTTCCAAACTTTTCGAAAATCTGACTGATTCCAGTATCCAGATGATCCGCAATATCCCCCATCTGGCGCTCCTGCCTTTGATTATACTGTGGCTTGGGATCGACGAATCGGCCAAGGTCGCACTGGTCGCACTGGGCGTCTTCTTTCCTATCTACATCAACACGTTTTACGGCATTCGTAACGCCGATCCGGATCTAATCGAAATGGCGCGCGTGTACGGTTTGAATGGCTTCAGCTTATTTTATCAAGTCGTTTTTCCAGGAGCGCTACCTTCAATAATGGTCGGAGTAAGATATTCGCTCGGTATCGCATGGCTAACATTAATTGTCGCCGAGACGATCGCGGCTACATCGGGAATCGGCTACCTGGCAATGAACGCGCGCGAATTTATGCAGACGGATGTCGTCGTTTTGGCAATATTGATGTATGCCCTTCTGGGAAAGCTGTCGGACACGATCAGTCGTATCGTGGAGAGAAAGCTCCTCGTTTGGCATCCGGTCTACCAGACTCCGTAGGTTCACCATGCGCATTGAGATTTCACAATTAAGCAAGCGCTATGATACGCGCGCGGTTATCAGCAACCTCGATTTGAATATCCAGTCGGGAGAATTCGTTGCTGTCGTCGGCGCCAGCGGTTCAGGCAAGAGCACTTTGCTAAGGCTTCTGGTAGGTTTGGAAGTCCCGACCGGCGGCAGTATCTCAGTTGACGGAAAGTATATTCGCGGTCTGAACGCAAACTCACGCATGATGTTTCAAGATGCGCGACTGTTGCCTTGGAAAACCGTCATTGGCAACGTTGCCCTCGGCCTGAGTCGGGCGGAAATCGATCGTGGAACTGAGGTATTGAATCGAGTGGGCCTACTCGATCGCCATCGCGACTGGCCGTCCGTGTTATCTGGTGGCCAACGTCAGCGCGTCGCCCTTGCGCGAGCGCTTGCGAGGAATCCACGCCTCCTGCTGCTCGATGAACCGTTGGCGTCACTCGACGCACTAACGAGGATCGAGATGCAGGCTTTGATCGAGAAGCTGTGGATAGCGAGCAAGTTTACTGCGGTGCTGGTGACGCATGACTGCGGCGAAGCTGTCGCTCTCGCAGACCGGGTTCTGCTCCTTGAAAACGCCACGATCGCCATGGAGACTAAGGTTCCCTTGCCACGCCCCCGAGATCGCACTGCACGCGAGTTCGCGCAGCTCGAAGGGCAAGTATTGCGTCACATTCTTGCCAATCGCCAGTTAGTTCCAGCAAGCAAAACCACTACGACCAACAGGGTTTCCAGGGCTGACAATGGCAACGCACAAGAGGCTGGGAAACCTGCTTGAGCCCCGCTGCCCGATGGTCAGGTCAGGCTACTTCGCCACCTCGTCCTGACTTTTGATTTCGGCGACGTCGCTGCAGGATTAAACCAAATAATAAGCCAGCTCCCCCGACCTGAAGCTTAACCAATCGCCGCTCTTGCCGGATTCTTCCGCTTCGATTGCTGCAATTCGTAGGCTCGCCGAATCGCTCTCAAGATCGATGAACAGGCGATTTTCTCTTCTGCAAAATGAGGTCTCCAGGGTGCTCGCAAGGATTCCCGCCTGCTCGAAAGCCGCCAGCAACGGCGCGGGCACCCCGGCTAGCAGAACGGTAAGACCGCGAGCAGGGGCCTCTTTCAAGAATCCGTCCAAAACCTCGAGCGCAATCGCATCGGGATTTCGTGCAGCTCGATCGGCAGCGTCGATCGACGCGCGTTCGAGGTCGTGCCACGACCTTAGGTTGAAAAATGAGGTGATTATCGTTCAAGCCGTCGCTATCACTTGGTGTGGGGTCGAGCAGCAAGGGGCCTCCTTGCAACCCGAAACCGGAGAGCAGGCTTGGAGAAAAGCGCTTCTGATGCTTCGATCTGCTCGGAAGAGATTGGCGATGTCAAATCGATTCCACTGATCTCCGCAGCAAGCGCAGACGAGAACTTTGTTATGGATACGGCACGGTCTCTACGTACATGACAGCAGAGTATTCCCAAAAAACCGAACATCAGGCCACTTATTCTGCAACCATTGACACTGAAATGATTTTAATCTACTTCTCTAATAGAGTGCATAGATTAAATTTGCATACTATTCTTCAGCAAAATTGGCAGGGAAAGAGGTGGCTTGCGCGGGCCTCGATTATGTTGGGACTGTTTCTTTCCACCGGTATCGCGGCCGCGGGCGACGTCGACAGGGTAGCCGATTGCGTTGCGGCGTTTGACGCAAGGTCTGCTCCTAGCCGGAACTCCGAAAATCGGGTCGATGGAGCGAAGGGGACCTCTTCGGACAACCAAAAGCCATCAAGAACTTCAGCTAGCACCTACAATCTAGCCCGTACGAAGAAGACCGATAGCCGAGCCAGCCGGGATGGAGCAGCATCATTCGAGCCAATGCTTCAGAACTGTTTTGATCTGGAATGACCAGTTTCTTGCTGATCAAGTCTCTGATCTATACATGAAAATCCTCAACTCGGATCTGGCAGTTTTTCCACCTCGCTACTTGTGCCCCCTCGTAATCGCGTTCGCCTATCTCCTCGCGCCGCGTTGCTTGTTTGCACAATACCCAGCACACCCCAAGACCGAACCTGCAATATGTGCACGAGACCTCTCGGCGCGCGATAGGGCTCTTTCTGACAATTCGTTTCAAGGTCGAAGTCCCGGGACGGTGGCGGGTGAAGCGGCCGCCGCATGGATTGCAGATGAAATGAAGCGTATCGGACTGCGCCCGGGGAATAACAGTAGCTTCTTCCAGCCTGTACCGGCGGTTACGATCACTCTTCAGCCAAGTAAATCATCCTTCACAATCCAAAGGCCCGGCGGCCCCTTTACTCCCAAATTTGCCGATGACGTTGTCTATTGGACACCTCGGTTTGCGAGCGACTCGGTCGAAATCAACAATTCCCCACTAATTTTTGTCGGTTATGGAGTCGTCGCACCCGAGTATGGCTGGAACGACTACGCTGGCGTTGACGTAAGAGGAAAGACGGTTGTCGTTCTAATCAACGATCCCGGAAACGAGGATCCGCGACCTGATCCAAAATTCTTCAAAGGAAAAGCAATGACCTATTACGGTCGCTGGACGTATAAATTCGAAGAAGCTGCGCGCCATGGTGCAGCGGCGGCCCTCATCGTACACGAAACTGGACCCGCGGCGTACGGATGGCAAGTGGTTCAAAATTCCAATTCCGGCCCAAGATCATGGCTGAACACCGCAGACAAGAACGCCGGCAGAGTTCCGATACAAGGTTGGATTACGCTAGAGACAGCACGCAAACTTTTTAAACACTCAGGCTTCGATTACGATCGCCTCAAAGCAGCGGCGAATACACGCGGATTCGTTCCGATTCCTTTTCCAGGAGTTACGCTTAATGTGATAGCAAACTCTACTATCACTTTTATGACCACTCGCAACATTATCGGAGTAATACGCGGCAGCAAGCGGCCCGATGAGTACGTTCTCTACACCGCACATTGGGATCACTTGGGAGTAAAACCCGATCCGTCAGGAGCGGAGAAGATTTACAATGGTGCCGTTGACAATGCTCTCGGCGTTTCCGGCATTCTCGAAATCGCCGAGGCTTTCATCCATAGCAAAGGCGCGCCGCAGCGCTCTGTCGCCTTTATCTGTTGGACGATGGAGGAACAGGGGTTACTCGGCTCGGAGTACTTTGCGGAGCATCCCTTGTGGCCGCTAAATCGAATCGTTGGCGGCATCAACCTTGATGCGAACCTGCCGGAGGGACGCGCCCGCGATCTAGCAATAGTTGGTCGAGGTTCATCCGAACTCGAGGACCTGCTAGCGAAAGTTCTTAAGAGCCAAAACAGAGTTCTTGGGGCGGATCCGGAACCGGAGAAGGGGCACTTCTACCGCTCAGATCACTTTAGCCTCGCCAAAGTAGGAGTGCCGATGCTCTCACCGATCGGCGGACACGACTTGATCAATGGCGGTGCTGCTGCCGGCCAGGCAATTAGCGATGACTATCGTGAACACCGCTACCACCAGCCAAGTGATGTATGGAGTCCGAGCTGGGACCTATCAGGGCCAGTTGAAGATCTTGACGCTTACTACGAATTCGGACGTGACCTTGCCGACAGCCCTGCGTGGCCAGACTGGTACCGGGATGACGAATTCCGCTCCACTCGCGATCAATCGATGAGTACGCGTTAGAAAATCGCTGATTCTACCTCGTGGCCGTAATGAAAAGGAGCACAAAGACGCGTGAAAATTGCGATTTTAATGGGGAGTGCTACTCCACAGCGCCGTCTCTTGGCGGCGACTCAATATCTTTTGCGGATTGCGAAGGCGGCCAATCAGATCGACTCTCGGCTGATCGATCTTTCGGAAAAGCCATGTTCGACTGATCGCCCTCAGCGTGTGAATGACGCCGAGATTGAAGTCGCAAGTAGTTTCGCCTCCGCCCACGGCGTCATCATTGCGAGCCCGGTCTATCCAGGATCCATCCCGGCAGCGTTGGAAAGTGTACTGTACAGCCTGCCGGTCAGCTCACTGGCGGGCAAACCGGTGGGGATTCTAGCGGTCGGCGGTACTTTCATCGACTTCCAGATCGTTGATTCCCATCTGCGCAACGTCTTGCCGTGGTTTGGTGGACTCGTAGTTCCCTTTAGTACTTACCTAACGGATACAGATACAGATTGGATTGGGTTTCAATTGACCCAAGCGGCCCAGCGCAAGATTAAAGTTTTAGCCGAAGCGGTGCGCACGCTGGCCGAAACACAAAATTTCCTTGTTGGTGCGGATGCCGCGAAGAATGCAAAAATGATTACCTTCTCCTTGCGGGTTGGTCCTGAGTATTAGCGTTCATATCCACTGACGTGGTGGCGCTCGTATCACTGCGGACGGCGATGGAAGTTCTGAAAGAGAGCTGGCTGCATACAAATTGAGTCCGCTCAATTGTTTGGGGCTGCCCAGCGGCATGCTGCGGCGGGATGGCTCCCCGGCAGGCGCGATCTTCCAGGCCCGGAGAGTTTCTCGCGTAAGGTGCCGGGGCTGTAATCAAGCTTGTAAACGCCGCGGCGCTGCAACTCGGGAACGACCAGCTCGACAAAGCCACAGAAGGTTTCGGGCCTGGTTATGTAGGGAAGGTTAAAGCCGTCCACATCGGTCTCATCGATCCACTGCTGCATCTGATCGGCGAGCTCGGTCGGTGACCCGATAATCTTGGGATCCAGGCGGCCGAGGCCGGCGTACTCGACTAGCTCCCGCACGGTCCACCTTCGGTCCCCCTAGCGTGTAAACGCTTCCACAGCTGAGTAAATGGCGTCGTTTTCAACACATTCTATGGATCGAGTGTCGACATCCACCAGACGAAATTGAAAGGGGGCTCAAAGGAAAGCTTGCAGGTGACGCCGAAGCCAAGATGTTCCGTCATGGCAGCCATTGCGGGTATGACCAGTATTAAGACATTAACAGGTATCTGTGCGCACTTACCGAGAAGGCATCGGCGTTTCCGCCGTAGACGTCATAAACTCCGAGCACATCATTTAGAAAGATCCCATTAAACTTCCTACCTTCAAGAAATCTCGCCAAATCGATCCAATAATCGAGATCCTTGTGTGAGCGCGGTCGCGAGGATGAGTCTAAAGCCCGGCCGACAAATGGCCGACACAATTCATGTCGAACGCGTTCAGCCGAATTTGCCCTTCCATGGGCTCTAACGAGTCTTTGGCCCTGGCATCCAAAGTCACACTTGATAATAGAGAGATCCCGAACGACTCAATGCAGTGCGCTTGGGATCACAATGGTGACATGAGCTTTCTCTAGTGCTCTGCGCATAAACGCTTCGGATGGCCGCTAGTGTCGCCGAATCCTCGTCGACTCCTTGGCGAAAAAGTCGTTCGGGCGGATACCAGTCCTCAAACCGTAGCCTTTGCAACGCCTCAAGAAGGTTAGACCTGATGCCCGCGAGCAGTACCGTTACGCCTAGTTTCTCAGAGCGCTTGAGAAAATGTTCGAGCTGCTCAAGGCAGACCAAGTCGGGGTTACGCACGCGCTTTACGCGTAAAACTATGAAATGGATGCTCTCGGCCAGAGCCCGGTTTACCAGTTCCGAAAGATAGCGCTCCAATTCCGGAGCGGCTCCGAAGAACAGTTCTCCCTCCAGGTCGTACAGTAGAAGCGTTCGGCAAATGGGATCGGAGATCACTTTCTCCCGCACCACGGCGTCGTCGTCGACCACAAGCTCACTAACTCTCAGCCTGGCGGCGCGCGGTACGAAAAGGAGAATGGACAAGGCGACGCCAATCAGTATCGCCTCGTCCAAGCCGAGAGCGAGACCCGCCACTGCAGTGATGGTCAGCACCGCAGCGTCGATACTCGAGGCACGGAATGCGTAACCTATTCGCTGAGGTTCAATAAGGCGAAGAGCCGTCAAGAGCAATAGCGCCGCCAGCGCTGGCTTGGGAACGTACTGAGCAAGCGGAGCGAACAGCAGCAACGCCATCGCGACGGATACGGCAACGATTATGCCCGAAAATCTTGTTGCTGCACCCGCCTGAAAATTGATCGCTGATCGCGACAGCGATCCCGAGCCAGGGAGACATCTGAAGAATCCGCCTACGAGATTTGCCAAACCCTCAGCTAAGCACTGCCGATTGAAGTCAAACTCTTGTCGAGTCTGATTAGCGATCGATTTGGCAATAGCCATCGCCTCCAGGAGACCGAGAAACGCGATGGCGAGGCTCTGCGACCCCAAGTCGCGTATCCAGCTCAACTTGATTGACGGAACGTGAAACGTAGGTAGGCTCGAGGGCACCGATCCTGCCACAGCGATAAGAGTGTTCCCGTATTTGCCCTCTCGCGTCCAACCGAGAAGATAAGCAGTCGTGGCGACGAGAATTAATGCGGCGAGCATGTCGAGGTGAGGTAGCCTGTAGCGTCGAACTAATCTCCTAAGGCCGAGAGCCAAAAGCAAAGTGAAAATGGTCACGCTCACTGCCCTAATGTTGTAGGGGTAGCTCTGGGTCAGAGTAAGCCATAGCCGGTAGAGCACGTGTTGCGAACCAACGCCCTTGTCATGCACTCCGAGGGCATTAGCAACTTGACCGATAGCCAACAGCGTCGCAGCAGCCGCCATGAATCCGAGAATCACGGACTCAGAGATGTATCGAGTCAAGTCACCCAGTCTGAACACGGAATCAAGATCTGAATGGCACCGACCATTACGCCGATCAGAAACATTGCTTCGGCCGCCTCGAGCTTCTGCTCGGGATCAAAAAATGATAACGCGCCGAACATGACTAGTGAGATGGCGCTCGTGGGTCCATTGACGAGGTGTGACGACGAACCGAAGATCGAGGCCACGGCGGTGACCACGATCGCCGAATAGAGACCATAGCGGGGGTCGACTCCGGCGAGCAGTGCATACGCCATTGCTTGAGGCAAAGAGATCGCTGCAACGGTAAGACCCGCGAGAGCATCTCGCCTTAGCTCATTTGCGCTATAGGTAACACCAAACGGAAGATAAAATGATCGCTGAGATTCAATTTCACTATTCCGCTGAAGCAAGGCGAGATTCATATTTTTTACTGATTGGGCCGCGAACCGACTATGCTGTCTACGATTCCATTTTCCGAGAAGAATGTCTGTTGGGCATCCTCCCAGCTTGGGGCTATCGCCGTAATTGGGAAAAGTGTTATCGCAGGTAGTCGACCATTTGTTTGATGCCCCGACGACTCTTTGAAGGGGCGATATCCGAGGTTTGCGATTGTTGCCTGCCCTTCATCACTGAAGAGGAATTCAAGATATGCCTGCGCAGCAGCTCGAGTTCCTCGCTTTGCAACATTGGCATCGACCCATGCCACATATGGTTCGGCGAGAATACTCACCGGTGGATACACAATTTCGAGTTTCCCACCGGATTCTGCGACTTCGCGAATCGCCTCATTTTCCCACGTCAACTGAACGTCGCCGATTTCGTTTAGGGCGAAAGTCATGGCTGCACTTCGGGCACCTGGGTCCATTACCGGGGCATGCTCATAAAAGGCTTTGAGGTAGTCGCGTGCCTGTGTCTCGGTTCCACCACGCGTGACAATCGAACCCCACGCCGCTAGGAAGCTTAATTTGCCGTTTGCCGAAGTCTTCGGATCCGGGGTGACTATCTGGACGTCGGACTTTACCAGGTCGGGCCAGTCTCTGATTCCCTTTGGATTGCCCTGGCGTACAACGAAAACAATGGTTGAGGTATAGGGACAAGAATGATTCGGCAAACGTTCCGCCCAACCGTTCGCGATCAACCCACGCTTGCGCAACGCATCCACATCGGTGTAAAGGCCGAGCGTAACAACGTCGGCGGATTCCTCACCGCTTATTACTTTCCGGGCTTGGCGCGAAGAGCCTCCGTGGGACTGAACAACAATCAGACGTTGGCCAGTCTGTTTTTCGTATCGATCGCTGAATTCCACGTTGAGTCTTTGGTAAAGTTCTCGGGTTGGATCGTATGATACGTTCAGCAGCTGGTTCGTGGCGCGGCCCGGCGCGTTCTTGGCGAAAATCAAGGCGAATGCAAGCAGCACGGCGGCCAGGCCGGCAACGTTAAGCCATCGTTGGATGTTTTTCATGTTCTCGCGGGGTTGAGCGCTGCGGCGTTTAGGGTGTTCCTTCCCAGAATGATTCCTCTCTCCTCAACATTCACGAGGAGTTTGTTAGCGTAAAACGTCAGATGAGACAAGATTTAGTCGATCGAATTAGTAGAATAATGAAGCTTCATTCAGGTCACGGCCTAACGGAGAAGCGACTGCTCGTCAGTTGAGCTTCAGAAGAAACGGCCGAGCCGAAGGCCGCACGCATTTTGGACTTTTTTTCTGGCTCGTCCCGGCATTTCTCTTGCTTGACATCATCTAGGCGACGCGTGGAGGCCTCGAAAAATGTTTGAAGACGAGACGATCCGAATTGCTTGTCCTTGTTGCGGATTCAAGAACCAATTCCTCGTCAAGGAATTCGAGGGGGTCAGCGAGTTGCGCGCTCCGTGCGAGGGCTGCAAAGCGCGTCTTAAGATCGAAGCATATGGTTTCAGAGAACGCCTGCATCGGATCGCTGGCGAGCTCGAAGCGATGCGATTCCCCATCGAGGAACGGCGAGAAAAGAGCGCAAGACGCGCTGGCACGATCGACTTTCAAATCTAGAATTCTCGACCTGAGCGAACCGGGCTGCAGGTTAACCTCTTTCGCCCGCAAGCGTAGAGTTCTCCTCTCTACGAAAAGCATAAACGCCCTTCCCAGGCAGACGTTGGTCGGCGGAAGCACGGTTGCGTCATGGAATTTAATCTAGTAAATCAATCGATTAAATTATTGATGGCGCCCGCGCTCAAAGCTCGTCTCTCGCTCTTTGATTCCTTGTCGGTCGTGGCTGGTACCACAATTGGCTCCGGAATCTTCATCGTATCCGCGGGAATCGCGCGCGAAGTCCATTCTGCCGCGCTCCTTCTGCTGGTTTGGATCGCCGCCTTTTTCATGAGCCTCACAGGCGCTCTTACGATCGCAGAACTCGCCGCGATGATGCCCGCTACGGGAGGCCAGTACGTTTTCCTCCGTGAATCTTACGGTGGCATGTGCGCCTTTCTTTTTGGCTGGACGATTGTCGCGGTTGTGCATACCGGGTCCGTTGCGGCAGTGTCTATAGTCTTCGCCAAGTATCTCGCGGTACTTATTCCAGCAATCCACTCCCAGTGGCACCTCGGCTGTGCGACGGTAACGGGCGAGCGACTGGTTGCCATTGCCCTGGTTACGTCGCTCACGTGGGCCAATGTTCGCGGCCTACATGCAGGACGAACGGTCCAGAACTTCTTTACTGTTGCCAAAATCTCAGCGTTATTGCTGATCGTTACGCTTGCCCTGCTGGTTTTTCCGAATCACGCGGCGCTGGTAGCGAACTTCGGCAGTTGGGAAAATTTCCTCGGGCAGGGTGGACTATCGATCCGGATCCTGCCCGCATTTGGCGCCGCGATGATCGGCGCGATGTTCTCGCTCGGCGGATCGGAAAATCTCATTGCGCTGGGCGGTGAAGTTCGAAATCCAGGCCGCTCCCTGCCGGTCGCGTTAATCATCGGAGCGGGACTAGTGGTACTTCTCTATCTTTCCATCAACTTCGCGTATCTCGCACAACTTCCCGCCGTCGGCAATCCGACCGCTCACGACGCTTTCGGGCGAGGAATCTCTGCTGCTCAGTCGGATCGCGTCGCTGCAGCATCGATGCAGGTAATGTGGGGATCAACGGGCGCTGCGCTCACTTCGGTCCTCGTTATGATATCCACTTTGGGCTGCCTTAACGGATTGATTCTCGGCGGTGCGCGCGTGATGTACGCGATGGCGCATGACCGGGCTTTCTTCCGGATAGCCACTCGACTCAACAGTGCGTCGGTACCTGGCTTTGCGCTTGCAATTCAGGCTCTTTGGGGCAGTGTGCTCGTTCTTTCAGGTGACTTCAGTGACCTGCTCAATTACATGGGCGGAGCGGGTTCGCTGTTCGGTGTGCTTGGAATTGCGGCGGTTTTCGTGATGCGAATCAAACATCCAACTGCGCTAAGACCATATCGCGTCTGGGGTTATCCCTGGGTTCCGGTCCTCCATCTGCTTGGTTCGCTGTGGATCTTCGTAGATCTTCTGATCGTGAAGACCAGGTACAGCGTCCTGGGCCTCCTGATTGTTTCTTGCGCGATCCCTGTTTACCTTTGGCGGCAGAGGCGAATGGCGACGTTCGAGACCGCCCCCACCGCGCTCGCGTTTTCGTCTGCGCTTTCGACTTCCTCAAGTTCCGAGACGTCGTAGATCTGTCGTGTCTTGTAGGCAATAAGGAGCAGAGCATGAGTGGCGGGCAACTGCATCTTGCAGCCTTCATGCGGCCCGTGAGCATTCACACGGCGGCTTGGCGATATCCAGGAGCGTTTCCCGATGCCAATTTCAATTTCAAGCATCTCGCGCGCTTCGTGCAGACGCTGGAGCGTGGCAAGTTCGACGCCTTCTTCATGGCGGATCACCTGGCTGTGCTCAATATGCCGATTCAAGCGCTGAAGCGCAGTGCAACCGTGACTTCATTCGATCCGCTCACCTTGCTTCCCGCGCTTACGGTGCTGACAAAGCACATCGGCCTGATCGCAACTGCGTCAACGACTTACAACGAGCCCTACCATATTGCACGGAAGTTCGCCTCGCTGGACCACATTAGCGGCGGGCGCGCCGGATGGAACGTGGTAACTTCCGGCAATCCCGACGAAGCTATGAATTTCGGGCTTGAGGAACATGTAGAACACGCAAGGCGCTATCGGCGCGCGCGGGAGTTCTTCGACGTTGTAACGGGTTTGTGGGATAGCTGGGCCGACGATGCATTTATTCGCGATGTGGAATCTGGTGCCTATTTCGATCCAGAAAAACTCCATGTCTTGAACCACGCGGGAGAGTTTCTGAAAGTACGCGGTCCCCTCAACATCGCTCGGCCGGTTCAGGGCTGGCCGGTGATCGTTCAGGCTGGCGCATCGGATGCGGGCCGTCAGCTCGCCGCCGAAACTGCGGAGGTGATTTTTGGCGCGGGTTCGAACATTGCGAACGCGCGCGCATTCTATTCCGACGTCAAGGGACGCATGGAATCACTCGGGCGGCCCCGCGACCGGCTCAAAGTCCTGCCGGGCGCGTTCGTAGTCGTTGGTGATACCGAAGAGGAGGCACGGCAGAAGCGGCTCAGGCTAGACAGTCTTGTACATTACGACAGCGCGATCGCTTCATTGTCGATAATGCTTGGGCACGATGTCTCTCATTTGGATCCCGACGGCCCTTTGCCTCCGATTCCCGAAAGCAATGCGAGCAGAAGTGGGCGAGAGCGCGTCATCGAACTCGCGCGTCGCGAGCATCTTACGGTGCGCCAGGTGGCGCAACGCGTCGGAGGTTTCGGTGGTCTCAGCTTCGTCGGTGCTCCGGTAACGATCGCTGATCAGATGGAGGAGTGGCTGTCCACGGACGCCTGCGATGGATTCAACGTGATGTTTCCGTATCTGCCAGGCGGCCTGGACGATTTTGTCGATCAAGTAGTGCCCGAGCTGCAGCGCCGCGGAATCTTCCGGCGTGAGTATACCGGTAAGACGCTCCGGGAGAATCTGGGACTACTTCGACCTGAGAATAGATTCTTCGCTAAGCGTACAGAACTTCGGGAACTGCCAAGCGAACTCGAATCAACTGGTCAAAAAATCAGCACAGACCCTCGAGAGAACCGCCGGCAAGAATCACATTCGCGAGGTGTCACGCCGAAGGTTTGAGCGCACCAGTGAACCTTCCCGTGAGATTCCGACCCTGGGCCGATGAACATCTAGGCGCTAGGTGGCTCATGAACCATTACTCTTAGGGGCATACCTCGATACTTTTCCACTTGAACCAGCGCAGTTTGCGCGCTTGGCCCTTGAGCCAGGCTCGAGGTACCCCGGTCGAGGGTAAGTACGTTGGGATTGCCGTGCTTGTCGAGACTGCCGATGATGCCGGGCTCTTCGGGATCATACCAAGCGCCGGTTGAGACCTGTATCACACCGGGCCGAATCTCATCCGTGATCACAGCACCCGCCAGAATCGAACCGCGATCGTTAAACACACGCACGACATCTCCATCAGAAATACTGCGTGCCTGCGCGTCTCCTCGGTTGATGCGCATCAGTTCGTGACCCGACACTTTACTCGCTTGACTGACTCGACCCATATCCATCTGGCCATGGAGCCGTGTAGATGGCTGAGTCGTCAGTAAATGTAAAGGATACTTGTGAACAATCGGAGCACCTAACCATTCGATAGGCTCAAACCACGTTGGGTGTCCCGGGCAATCGGCGTAACCATAGCTGGCAATCTTTTCCGAGTAGATTTCGATTCGTCCCGAGGGTGTAGGTAAAGCGTACTGCTCAGGATCATCGCGGAAGTCTTTGAACAGCACGTGGGGCGTCGAAGTCTCGGGAATTTCGAGATAGCCGCGATTCCAGAATTCATCGAATTGCGGCCAGTCGAAGCCATCCTCTGACGCCTTCTCGCGCGCGACATCGTAGATACGACGAAGCCAACTCGCGGCCTCGCGGCCTTCGCCAAATGCCTCGCTCACACCAAATCGCTTAGCAAGCGAGAGGAAGATCGAGAAATCGTCGCGTGCTTCTCCCTGAGGAGCGATAGCCTGTCTCATCGCAATAATGAATCTGTCCCGTGCGCTCGCACCAATGTCGTCGCGCTCAAGAGCAGTCGTCGCCGGTAGCACGATGTCGGCGTGTCGCGCAGTTGCCGTCCACCACGGATCGTGAACGATGATCGTCGCCGGTTGGCGCCATGCCCGAATCAGCCGATTGATATCCTGATGATGGTGAAACGGGTTTCCTCCGCACCAATAGACGAGTTCTATCTTCGGATAAACGAATTCGCGTCCATCGTATTGATATGGCTGCCCTGGCTTCAGCAGCATATCCGCGACGCGCGCAACCGGAATAGAGCTTCGAATGGGATTATGGCCGACGGGAAGCGTCGGCAACGGAACCTCCTGCTTCAAACCAGCCAGCCCTTCCATGCTGCCGTAACCGAAGCCGAAGCCTCCTCCCGGAAGTCCGATCTGACCAAGAGCGGCGGCCAGTGCGATTGCCGCCCAGACTGGTTGCTCTCCATGGTCGGCGCGTTGCAATGACCAGTTGACATTGATGAAAGTTCGATGCGCTGCCATCGCTCGTGCCAAGTCGCGAATTCTCGCAGCCGAAATCTCGCTAAGCCCCGCCGCCCAATCCGCGGACTTCGCTACGCCATCTTCGCGTCCCAGCAGATACTCACGAAATCGATCGAACCCCGCACAATAGCGAGCGACGAAGTCACCATCGTAGAGCCCTTCCACAATCAGCGTATGCGTAAGTGCGAGCATGATCGCGGTGTCGGCATGCGGCCTCGCGGCGATCCATTCGGCATCAAGAAATGCGGGCGTATCATCACGCATCGGACTGATGTTGCAAAATCTGACCCCCCGAGCTCTCGCCTTTTCCAGCCATAGACGCGTGATATGCTCGCCCATTCCGCCAGGAGTTACCTGCGTGTTCCGTATCGGAACTCCGCCGAAGAACACGACCAGATCGGAATTCTCGACGATGCTCTTCCAGCTTGTGCCCGGGCCGTTCATGGCCTGAGGCGTGCCGAGCACGTTCTTGACCAGCACGGCACCAGCCGCGTTGCTGTAGGTGTCGCGCGATCCAGTGTACCCGCCCAACGCGCCGAGAAACCGCTGCAGGTGCGACCGCGCATGGTGAAAGCGGCCGGCACTCCCCCACCCGTATGAGCCGGCGAATATTGCCTGATTACCATGCTCAGCTATGGTGCGCCGAAGCTCTCCCGCGATAAGATCAAAGGCACGATCCCAGGATACGGAGACGTAACCATCAGCACCGCGCCGATGCGTCTGGCTTCCCGGCCCATTTTCGAGCCAGCTTATGCGAACGGCAGGTCTCTTGACGCGGCTGCGATCGTGAACGGCATCGGAAATCGATTGTAACAATGGCGAGGGATCTGGATCTTTTGGAAACGCGCGCGCCTCGATCAAACGGCCCTTCGTGACGATCGGCTCGAACGCACCCCAGTGTGAGCTGCTAAGCCCCATCGCTAGCCCATCACATTGAGGCGTGCATTCGCTTGGATTAGGTCTTCGATAACTTTTGGCGTCACTGCCGATCTCCCTTGAGTGCGATTGCTCTGAACGCCGCACGACCGGCCGCGATGAGGATGCTATCGTTCTGCGGGGTATGGATTCGAGAGCAGAGAACATCGCGCAGGTGGCGCTCGAGTTCGTTGACGCGGCTAAGACCAGGATTACCCGTCAGTTCAATTGCGCGCTCGACTGCCGCTATCGCATTCGTCGTCACCGTCATTTTGACAAGGCCGCTTTCGGTCGCTGGAGGTGGCATTCCGCTGTCAGTACGGGTTGCCGCAGTGTTGATGAGCACGCGATTCGTGAGGAGTCGAGCATCGATCTCACCCACTGCCTCCTGAAATCGTGGCAACTTCGAAAGTGAGGCGCCGAGCGAGGTCGGCTTCCGCTGAGTCAAATAGGTCACCAGCCAATTTCGCGCGGCGATAGCGATGCCGTTGTACAGTGAGGCGATGGCCAGCACGTACCATGCCGCTTGTACGTCATCAGGCTCACTCCATTCGGCCGGCTTCCGAATATCGACCGCATACTCCGGCGGAACGAGAGCAGCTTCGAAAACGACCTCATGGCTGCCACTCGCTCGCATGCCAAGGTGATCCCATGTTTCGACGATTCTGATCCCGCGCGTCTGCGCCGGAACGAGAAAGGTCCCCACGCGCGGCTCAGTTTCCGCGGTCCTGGCCCAGACCATCAGCCAACTGAGGAGTGGAGCGCCGGTCGTGTAAATTTTGTGCCCAGAAATGCGCCAAGCGTCAGAAGTTTGCTCAGCAGTCGTCGCCGGTATGCCGCCGCGGGCGGGCGTGCCGAGTTCAGGTTCAACGCGGAGCGCGTTGATCAACGATCCATCGCTAACGGCCTCGCGGGCGAGGTGCTCGCGGATCCGTGCTGGCCATCGTGGACTGCGCGCGATCGTCGCGTGCATAAGATATTGCATCGCGAGCACCAGCGCGGTTGACGCATCACCTTGAGCCAGCGTTCCAAGCACCGTACACGTATCTGCGAGGCCAGCACCGTCGCCGCCGAACTCAGTGGGAACAGTCAGCGCGAGTAGGCGGGCCTCTTTGAGAAGCTTGAAATTCTCAAATGGAAAACTCCCGTTGCGATCGTGCTCAGCCGCGAGCGCAGCGAACTCGGGCGCGACGAGCCGTGCTCTCTCCAGCGGTTTCAAACCGTCGAACTGCATGAGCTAGGGAATTTATCCGGCTGCAAGTGTTTCGGCTACGCGGTGATTCGGTCGCAAGCGCGGGAAAAGCAGCTCGGCAACATAATATGCTTCTTCCAAAGCGGGATAGCCTGAAAGTACGAATGTGTCGATGCCGATTTCTTGATACTCGCGAAAGCGCTGCTCGAGTTTTACCGGATCGCCCACGAGGGCAGTGCCAGCACCTCCGCGTACAAGCCCGATGCCAGTCCAAAGGTTAGGACTGATCTCCAACCCATCGCGTCTTCCCCGATGTAACCGCACCATGCGACGTTGCCCCTCCGAATCCATTCGCGCGAAGGTCTGCTGTGCCAGTTTGATCGCGTCGTCATCGACGTACTTGATCAAATCGTCGGCCGCAGTCCAGGCGGCGCGCTCTGTCTCACGAACAACTATATGTAGCCGGATTCCAAACCTTACCGTTCTCCCGAGTTGCGCCGCGCGCCGACGCACACGCGATATCTTTTCGGCCACCTGCGCCGGCGGCTCGCCCCAGGTCAGATAAAGATCGACATGGCGCGCCGCTACTTCTATGCCTGCGGACGACGATCCGCCAAAGAAGAGCGGCACGTTCGGCTTCTGTTCTTTATCAATCAGCACCCGGCCACTTCGGACCTTGATGTGGCGACCCTCAAAGCTGACTTCTTTGCCCTCGATGAGCGGCTTAAAGCACGCAAGAAACTCATCGGTAATCTGGTACCGCGTGTTGTGATCCACATGCAGTCCTTCACCCGCGAGCTCGACCGGATCGCCGCCAGTCACGACATTTACCAGGCATCTGCCGCCAGTTACGCGATCGAGCGATACTGCCATACGTGCTGAAACCGTGGGCGAGACCAGTCCGGGACGAACGGCGACCAGAAACTTCATGTTCCTGGTAACCGGCGCAAGCGAACTGGCGATTACCCAAGCGTCTTCGCAGGAACGCCCGGTTGGTAGTAATGCGCCCCTAAATCTCAGTCCATCAACTGCCTCGGCGATTTGCCGCAGGTAGGAAGGAGTGGCGTGCCGGCTACCGAGCGTAGTTCCAAGGTAGCGGCTGTCTCCATGAGTCGGGATGTACCAGAAGATATCCATGAAATTTTCCCTTTTTGTTGCTGTACCGTACTCTTAACTGACAAGCGTGGTGCGCGGGCGGAATGGCTGATAGCGAGCAACCACCCGCCCGCGCGTGAGCGAGCCAGTGCTCCCCCTGGAGGGGCAAGATTTAGGATGCAGCGGCGTTGGCGGCTTCCGTGTGCGCCTTTTCCTTCCTTCGAGTCACGCTTCGTGCGCCGTCAACACTTATGGGAACGTCTCCGGCTACGGTGACGCGCCGATGCAGACGAGCCTGGGTGCCGTAGTCATCTACAGCCACGTGTTGGGTGGCGCGATTATCCCAAATCGCGACGTCACCCACCGACCATCGCCAACGCACGGTGTTCTCGACGCGAGTCACGTATCCTTGCAAAATAGAAAGCAGTTGCGCTGAATCTGTACGTGGCAGGTCGATAAATTGACGGACAAACGAGCCCAGAACTAAGGTCCGCTCTCCGGTTTCCGGATGAACCCGAACGACCGGATGCTCAGTCTCATACACGGTCGAGGCGAACACCTCATAATATCGGCGGAAGCGTTCCGACCGCGTCTTTGACGTCGGAACCGAGTAATCATAAGCGTTGCTGTGTATAGCCCAGAGGCTACTGGCAATCTCCTTTAGCTTGACGGGAAGAGTTTGGTAGGCGTTCGCCGTGTTCGCCCAGATGGTATCGCCGCCGTATTGCGGTACCACAAGGGCTCGCAGGATTGAAGCTTGTGGGTAAGCCTCGACAAATGTGACGTCCGTATGCCATGAGGTCGCCCGATTGCCGTTGGTCCCATCGATGTCCAAAACTGCTGTAGTACCCTTTACCGAGGGAACAGTCGGATGCGGGACAATCTCACCGAGTAA
>JASHPB010000053.1 GCA_030038355.1 Candidatus Binataceae bacterium | reverse complement strand
TCTCGGTGAGGCGTGAACTTCGAATCTGAGACTGCCCTTGCTCAGGCATACTGCACCTCGCTTGTACCTCAATCGTCTTAGATGAGACGCGGGTCGAAGGACTCTGCGGCTAGCATCGTCAGCACGACCACCGCGGCCAGGAATGGAAGTCCTGCGCGAGCGACCTCGGCCAACGCCCGAATCCGCTGCAACAAATTACAGTGCCGGCAGCCGAACGGCGAAGCGTCGCCTACCGGTTCGTTGTAAATCGCGCCCGGTGATCCAGCGTCCATGAAAGCGGCTCGCGTTTCACCATGTGTCAGGCGTCGGGCCCTGCCATCAGAGCAAGCTGGTATTGCGCAATGGACAGCTCTAACAGTAGCTTCACGGTCGAAGATTGACGGGTTGAGATGGATTCGGTGGACGATACGGATGCAACTATAATGGCTGTGGCGTCCGCGATCCGTTTAACAGTCCTTTGACGACCAACGCCGACGATGTTACGTACGGTCATCAAGAGGCCTAAAGCATTCGCGAACAAAAGGTATTTGGCATTGCGCTTAAGCATTTAAGACTGGGCTAACCGAACACCAGGTGTGCAGACAGTTTGAAGGGTTCATGCATAAAAGCAGGAGTTGCCGGTTTTGCCGGCGAATTCCTTAATGAGCATCCTCGGCCTTCAAAGCGCCGTGATATACCGGGGACGAAGTTTCCATTTCCTGCGAAGGCTTCGTCCCTTGACTCAATTGAGAGTCCACCATCTGCGAATCGAGGCAAAGGATTGTTGATCTTTCCCTGCTGATAGAATCGAGCAACCTGAAAGCTAAAGTCGGCGCCTACAGACAACCACTCGTTCATGCGGTACGGAATTGATGGATTCCCCTCACCCGTAATGATCGAGTTCGTCGTGAGGTAGTAATGTCCCACCCGATTCAAACTGTAATCCGAAGCCAAACCAAAATATGAAGCGTACGCGATGCCTAGTCTGATCCGATCCGGTAGCTTGTAAACATAGAACGCCGATCCGATCGCGAAGAACACACCGGCGTTGCCACCCCCGCCGGCGCCACCGGGTACCGTGGTCTGGGGACCGCGGTCGAAATTTATATCCGGCAGCATGGCTCCGCCGGCCACCAGCAGTCGGGATCGATCGAGAAGCGTCATTCCGGCAGCGGTGGAAGCATCCGCCGCCATCGCGGCCCCGCCAGCGCTAGCGGTACCGCGGTCGGGAGCCCCCGTTTGGTACAGAGCGATTCCCGCAGGCCATGCGTTTGAGCACGATAACAATATACAGAGTGCTCCGAGGATCGCGTTCCATTTCATCACAAACTGAAATGGCCAAATCTATGGCCGGTTTCTATGGTACCAAGGTGGTATAGCTTTCCTTGTCTTGAATCACGGATTCTCGCTCAATTCGAGGAACCAGGAAATTCGCCTACAGGCGAACCGAGTTGTATCGTGATGCGTAATCAACAGCCGGGAAAGGATGCTTATGAGTTCAAGAATCGTTTCGCTCACGATCGGCGCGCTGTCGTTGGGTGCGTTCGCATGCGGATGTTCTCCGGCGAGCCCTCCACCGGCTCCGGTCGAGCAACAGCCAGCTACTGTACAAACCGCGCCTCCCCCGCCCCCACAAGTCGTCGTGCAGGCGCCCTCGCAAGCGTCGCCGGCGGGCAACTACGAACAACCACCCGTCATCGACGCCTCCCTGCTTCTGCCGCCGAGCGCACTGTCGGGCCCGGGGTTCAGCGTCCAGCAACAGGTTCCGACTAATGGAGCGATGGGCGTATATACGATCGTCGCCGATGCAAGTGTGTTTCACAACGACGCGGGGACATACCAAATCGAGAGCCTGGACCTGCTAAAGATACGCTTGTCTGAGATTCCCGCAATCGCACAACTCGATAATGTCAGTCAGACCGAAGTATTCGCGCAGGCGCTCGCGAAGAGCGCCGAGCGGCCCGTTACCGACGCAGCCCATATGGTCGAGCATCCGATGGACACCGTCACCGGACTCCCGGGCGGCGTAGGACAGCTCTTCGGCCGAATGGGCCTTGGAGCGAACGAGCTTTATGCTACCGCGACTAACGCTTCGGAGAGCGGGGGTGAACGCGCCGAACAGGCAGCGGAAGAATCAGGCTCTATTACGGTCACCGCACTGGGCTATGATCAGGTCCGCCGCAGCCTCGCGAGAAAGCTTCACGTCGATCCCTATACATCCGACCCCATCCTTAAGAAGAAGCTCAACCACGTCGCCTGGGTTATGTTCTCGGCGCGATTGGCGGTCGACACCGTAATCACCGTTGCCGTGCCTGGTTCGATCCTCATATCAGGAACCGAGTTTACCGAAGACTTGGTATATCAAACGCCCAAAGGAGACCTTATTCTGCTCGTGCAAAAGAAGCTCGAGAAATTCGGACTCTCGCAGAGCGATATCGCGAATTTCACTCATAACCCTGCTTTGCCCCTCAGCCTGCAAGTAACGGCCGTTCATGATCTCGATAAGCTTGGACCGATCCGCGGACGGAAAGCAGTCACGATCGCGCTGGGCAACGTACTGACCGAATACCAGGGGCGATTTCTCGTAACTTCAATCCATATGCTGGCTGAGTGGAATCAGCAGCGAAGTCCGATCGTTCAGGTTGAAATTCCTGGCGTGCTGGTCGCAAAGGATCAGAACGGTACGACGATACTGCCCGCGCCAATCGACTATCTGTCGTGGACGGAACGTATCGCGGGTTTCGCAACCGATCCAGCCCTGGTTGCACGCCAGAATCGCGTGCTTTGGATTCCCGCCCAGATGACTTCGCTCGCGAGTCAGCAGCTCGCCGCGAATGGCTGGACAGTACATCGAGGCGAACAACCGTGAATCGGTACCATCATTGGGAGCGAGATATGAAACGCCGTGTTGCTACTCTTTTGCTCGCTGCTATCGGTCTTTGGGGAACAACTGCTCGTGCAGATAGCATCGTTCTGCCGTTGCCAGCGGAGGATCAGCAGAGAATCACTGCGAAGCTCGGACCCGGGGTCATCGGTAATGCTCTCCCTAGCGAGCAAATCATCGACTCTGCTAGTTATTTCCCTCTCCGGGATAGGGTTCTGACCTATCAGGTCACAGCCGGAGCCAACGCCGGTAAGGTCCAAACGCTTGGGCTATGGAAAGCTGAGCGTCCAAGCGGCCAATCGGCCTGGCGATTTCAGTTCACGCCATCACTCGCAGGATTCCTGCGCCAGACGTCAGCCGGTGATCTCATTATGCCCGCGGTGACAGATGTAAGCGAAGGCGTGGTAGTAGTGAGTACTCCTGCAAATCCATTCATTACGAAAGGCATGCAGCCCGGAGAAACGCGATCTTATTCTCAACAAGTGTCCGTCAACTACCTCGATGATCCCACAGACCAAAGATACTCTGGTTCTCTGAACGGCACCTACACGTATGTGGGAACTTATCAAGTGACAGTACCGGCTGGAACTTACAAGGCAGTTCTTTTTCGAGTGAAATTCGAAGGCAAGGTTGGTCCAGCACATACGCGCGACACCCAATACAATTTCTTCGCGCCTGGCGTCGGTGCGGTCGCGATGATTACACAGGAAGATGTCGAGGCATTCTGGATCTACAACGTGGACACATCCACAGGTAAGGTGTTGGTGTCACCCTAAATCGCGATCCTGATGCGGTTCTTAGTGAGTTCGATCG
>JASHPB010000052.1 GCA_030038355.1 Candidatus Binataceae bacterium | reverse complement strand
GGCCGGGTCGTGTTTGAATGCGTCGGAGAGACGCTAAGTCAGGAATCAGAATCGTGGCGCAGAGACGGCAGGTAAGGCTCGAGGTCGCGGGCGGGATGCAGCTGGCCAAAATGGCGGCCGCGCGGAACTTCTTTAATCTTTACGATCACGATTTCGTCCGCGTCGCGGTCGGGATTCCCGCCGTCGTCGTCGCCGATCCCGAGCACAACGCCGAGCAGACGATCGCGCTCATTCGGCGAGCCGCGGACCAGCATGCATTGATCGCGCTCTTCCCCGAAATGGGGCTCAGCGCATACTCCTGCGACGATTTGTTTCATCAGCGCGCGCTGCTCGACGCGTGCGAGGCCGCAATTGCGCGCGTTGTCGCCGAGACCGCGTCGCTACCTATTGTGAGCGTGGTTGGTACGCCGCTCGTCGTCGACAACCTGCTCTATAACTGCGCCGTCGTGATTCATCGCGGGCGAATCCTCGGCGTCATGCCGAAGACGAACCTTCCGAACTATCGCGAGTTCTACGAGCAGCGACAGTTCACGTCTGGCGACTCCGCGATGCGCGATGAAATCGATCTGCGCGGCCAACGCGCGGTGCCGTTTGGATCGAACCTGATCTTCGAGCACGCCGAGCAGCCGCTCCTCAAGTTCCACGCCGAAATCTGTGAGGACCTCTGGGTCCCGATTTCACCCTCCTCATACGCTGCGCTCGCCGGCGCGACCGTACTGCTGAATCTCTCGGCGTCGAATATCACGATCGGCAAAGCCGACTATCGCCGGCTACTTGTTACGAGCCAGTCCGCGCGATGCCTCGCTGCGTACCTTTATTCAGCCGCGGGCAGCGGCGAATCAACTACGGACCTCGCATGGGACGGTCACGCGCTCATCTGCGAGAACGGCAACATGCTCGCCGAATCGGAGCGCTTTCGCGATGAGCCGCAGCTGGTGACCGCCGAGATCGACCTCGAGCGCCTCGCGCAGGAGCGGATGCGTCAAAATACCTTTGGCGAGAACGCCGAGCGTGAACGCGAGCGGGTCAAGAATTTTCGCCGCGTTTCATTCTCGATCGAATTGCCGCGCGCGCAGCGGATGCTGCCCGAGCGAAGTTACGAGCGTTTTCCGTACGTGCCCGCGAATCTCGCGACGCGCGACGAGCGATGCGCCGAAGTTTTCGATATCCAGGTCCAGGGCCTCGCGACTCGCCTTAAGGCGAGCGGCATCAAGCGCGTCGTAATCGGGATCTCGGGCGGAATCGATTCGACGCACGCGCTACTCGTGTGCGCAAAGGCGCTCGACAAGCTCGGCTCGTCGCGGCGTAATCTGCTGGCGGTCACGATGCCGGGATTTGCGACCAGCACGCGCACACTCGATCAGGCGCGCCGCCTGATGCGCACTATCGAGTGCGACTCGCGAGAAATCGATATCCGCCCGAGTTGTATGCAGATGCTCCGCGACATTGGGCATCCATACGCGAGCGGCAAACCCGTCTATGATGTCGCGTTCGAGAATGTGCAGGCGGGCGAGCGCACCAATCATCTGTTCCGCATCGCCAATCTCGAGGACGGACTCGTCGTGGGCACGGGCGACCTGAGCGAGCTCGCGCTCGGATGGTGCACCTACGGCGTCGGCGACCACATGTCGCACTACAGCGTTAACGCGAGCGTGCCAAAGACGTTGATCCAGCACGTGATTCGCTGGGTCGCCGAGAAGCAGACGCTCGGTGCCGACGCGAGCGCCGTTCTCCTCGAGATCCTCGAGACTCCTATCAGCCCGGAGTTGGTGCCGCGCGACGGCCACACGCCTGCGCATGACACCGAGGCCGCAATCGGTCCTTACGAGATGCACGATTTCTTCCTGTACTACACGGTGCGTTTTGGCTACGCGCCGCCCAAAGTTGCGTTCCTCGCATGGCTCGCATGGCATGATCGCGAGCGCGGAGGATGGCCCAATATCCCGGTGGCGGATCGCTCCGAGTACGACATCGGGCAGATTCGGACGCATCTCGAAACTTTCCTGAATCGTTTCTTCCGGCTAAGCCAGTTCAAACGAAGCTGCATCCCGAACGCACCCAAGGTTGGCTCGGGCGGCTCGCTTTCGCCGCGCGGCGATTGGCGCGCACCGAGCGATAGCGAGGCGAGGCCGTGGCTCAAGCAGCTCGAGCAGATTCCACACGAATCGGTGACCCGCGATGAAACTCGGACTCCATCTGCCGCAGCTCGGCGCCGCGCCCGCTGATCTCGTTCGCATCGCGAAGCGGGCGGAGGCGACCGGCTACGAAACGATTTGGGTGAGCGATCATCTGCTCGTTCCTTCCGCGGGTGCGCCAATTCCGCCGATCGAAATCATGGAGCCGATCACGACCCTCGCCTACGTCGCCGCCGTGACGACCAGGATTCGACTCGCGACCAGCGTGATCGTCGTGCCGTATCGCAACGCGGTTCACCTCGCGAAGGAACTCGCAACTCTCGACCGACTCGCGGACGGACGCCTCGCGATTGGCGTCGCCAGTGGATGGCTAGAAGCGGAGTTCCGCGCGCTCGGCGCGCCATACGAACAGCGAGGTGAGTACACCGACGAGGCGATTCGCTTGATGCGCAGGATGTGGGCCAATGCGGACCCCGACTTCGACGGCGAGTTCTTCAAGCTCCACGGGATGCGCTTTGGCCCGCGTCCCAAGGCCGGGAATATCCCGCTCTGGATCGGCGGGATCAGCAAGCGCGCGGTGCGCCGCGCGGTCGAGTTGGGCGACGGATGGCATGGTACGAGGATGACGCCCGACCAGGTCGCCGAGCGGATAAAGTGGCTGCGCGAGATTGCCGCGCGTCATGGCCGCGATCTCAAGGGCTTCGCGCTCAATCATCGCGTGTACGTAGGGTTCGCCGATAAGTGGACTGACACGGGCGGCTACGTCGAAGGCGTTCTTGCACCTCCGTCGCAGCTGGCCGAGTACCTGGCCCGCTATGGACCGCTCGGAATCGAGGAGTTGTTGATCAGCCCGCTCGGGCCTCAGCGTTCGCTCGACGCCTTCCTCGATCGCTTCGATAGCGAGGTTCGCCCGCATCTGGAGTAGGGCGCATCAGCGATCCGACGGTCCTCCGCGAGTCAGCTTGCCCGTCGGCCGGGAACGTCGGCAACAGGAGCGCGATTCGCACGCCCTCTGTGAGGGAGAAGCGGGGCATCAAGCCGACGGCGGTAAGTAGATGCCACTGTCAAACGGCCCGACAACATCGAAAGGTAACGGCGGAAATCGCGCATCATCGCGGATCGAGGCCAGCACCAAGGCCGGCCCGCTCCTCCAAGCACGCCGCGAATCAGGCGCAGTCTGGTAGTGCACCGTCATTCGGAACGGACGCATTAGCCAACAGAGACTAAAGACCGCGCGCGGCAGCGGCAGCATCTGGCGTAACCAATTCACCGCCGTTCGAGATCAGTTTCAGGAACCGCGCGTCGGTTGAGATGACCGGTGTTTGAGGCGACTCTTCTTGGCCGGCGAGAGGTCGAATCCTGCCGGGCCGATGCTGCAGAAAATCGCGTTGCGGCCCACGCGGATAAGCGACCGCCCCGCATGCAGGGCTAATGCGGCGTGGCGCGGTTCGGCCGCCTTGCTTGAGGAATCAAGCGACGGCAGCGCGAAAAGCACGAGTACGCCTGCCTCGAAACCGAAGTGGCCGATTTGATCGGCAACTATCTCATGCTGTTTTTTCCGGCTGAAATTCGATCCGCCGATACGATTTACGTGCTCGAGAATGGGCGCGTCGTCGAGTCTGGCCGATAAGAAGAGCTCAGCGTGCGGCGCGATGGGTGCTTCCGGGCGCTTTGGGAAGCACAGACGCTGGGCATATGACTTTGACACGCAGTTGATCGCCCGGCCGCGGCCCGAGCGGATACTCGCCCAGCGTCATGTTTTCGTAACCTTGAATCCATCAAGCTGCAACAGGGTTAAATTTCGGTGACCCTGTTCCTAAGACGCAATCGTGCGCGCTACACCGTAGGGCGCCGGTTTTGCGTTTCGACGGCTAGGGGAGGGTTCGGGAGGAAATGAAAAAACGATCGCGGTCTTCAATCCTTGTAGCGATTGCGGCCAGCCTGGCGACATTGGTTTCGGGCTGCGCTTACCTGGAACAACCGCGCAAAGTCGGATGGTGCACGGTGATCGGCGGCGGCCTGGGCGCCTTGGCCGGCACCGGCTTCGGCTTTTTGGTCGGCGATGAGACCAGCAAGAACAGTCACAATGGTCCCTCGCGTCAGGCGACCGGCGCAGTAGTCGGCGCGGCCTCCGGCGCCTTGATCGGCGGAGTCATCGGGCACTTCGTCTGCGACCCTATCGTTCAGCCACCGCCGCCGCCACCTCCGCCACCGCCGCCACCCCCGCCGCCGCCACCTCCGCCTCCCGTCAAGCAGAAACTCGTGCTGCGCGGCGTGCACTTCGACTTCAACAAGTACAACATCCGTCCGGGTGACGCGGCGATTCTCGACGAAGCAGCGACGACGCTCAAGGCGAATCCGAACGTGACCATCGAGGTCAACGGCTATTGCGATGCGATTGGCAGTGTCGAGTACAATCTGAGGCTATCCGACGCGCGCGCCAACGCCGTGGTGAACTACCTGGTGCAGCAGGGCATTCCCGCAAGCCAGCTGGTGCCGCACGGATACGGCAAGACCGATTTCGTCGCACCTAACAACACGGCCGAAGGTCGTGCTCAGAACCGGCGCGTCGAACTGGTGCCGGAACAGTAGGGGTTAACCACGTCGTGAGGAGCGGGGGCGCGTGCGAGAATCACACGCGCCCCGCTCGTTCGCGGGGCCGCAGATCGAGTGCCCGAGTCCCGACGTATCTTGATCGAACAATCCAATTTGAATAGCAGCTTTACAAGGACGTCGTTCGGTGCATCACCCCCAACTGGCAAAAAAATGGTCGCCCCGGGGGGAAGCGGGCGTCAACCGGGAAACTGAGAAACAAGCGCGAGGCCCGCGCCGCTTGACCTACAAGCGCCCCGACGCG
>JASHPB010000051.1 GCA_030038355.1 Candidatus Binataceae bacterium | reverse complement strand
GCGCTGCTGCGCACGGCCATCCGATGAATTTCGCCGGCGCGTTGCCCGATTGGCCATATCATTCCGAAGTTGCGAACCGACGCACCCATCGATTTGAGCGATCGCTCGAATACCACGACTGAGCGACCGCGCTTCGCGGCCCAATAGGCATGCGCGAGGCCAACGATTCCTGCGCCGACGATCACGACATCCGCGCTTAGCGCTTCCTTCATTGCAGGGCTCTCCCCGTTTGTTCGGCCAACTCTTAAGTGGCATCGGCTTCCTTTTACGCTCCTAGCATCTTGACTACCAGTGTGACGGAAACGCACATTGTTCTTGATGGCCGTACCGATCAATGTGCTGTTTGTCACCGCTGATCAATGGCGCGGCGATTGTCTGTCCGCACTCGGTCATCCTCTGGTGCGCACGCCGAATCTGGACGCGCTCGCCGCCGAGGGAGTTCTATTCGCACGGCATTTCGCTAACGCCGCTCCATGCGGACCGAGCCGCGCTTCGCTGCATACTGGAATGTATTTACAAAACCATCGCTCAGGCACGAACGGTACTCCGCTGGATGCTCGACACACCAATTGGGCCAAGGAAGCGGCCGCGATTGGTTACGACCCGGTTCTCTTCGGTTACACCGATACCAGCCGGGATCCGCGTGGACTCAACCCGGGCGACCCATTACTTGCGACATACGAGGGTCCGCTGCCTGGAATTCGTCCCTTGTGCCATCTGACCATGGGGGTTCCCACGCCTTGGACCGACTTTCTGAAGAACAACGGGTTCGAAGTCCCCTCTGATATACGTTTTGTCTGGGGATATCGCGCGCCCGGACCTGATTACGAGGACGGGCGCGAACATCCTAAACCACTGTCCTACCCTGCGGAGTTTGACGATACCGCCTTTCTAGTAAACCAAGTAATTGATTTCATTGGCACCGCGAAAGGTCCCTTCATCGCGCATCTCTCGCTGTTGCGCCCCCATCCACCATTCGTCGCGCCTGAGCCCTATAACGCGATGTACGATCCGGCCACAGTGCCGGGCTTCCGGCGCAAGGCCACCGCCGAAGAAGAGTCGGCGCAGCATCCCTGGCTTGCGCATCTACTAAAGCGCAAGTCTTTCCGCGCGCCCGCCGACGAGAAGAAGCTTCGCCGGATGAAAGCGGTGTACTACGGGCTTGTGACGAGGGTCGACGCCGAAATCGGCCGCCTGATCCGATTCCTTAAGCTGAGCGGACGCTGGGAATCCACACTCATCGTTGTGACCTCCGACCACGGCGAGGAACTGGGCGATCACTGGCTCATCGGCAAGGGTGGCTACTTCGACGCTTCGTTCCATATACCACTCATTATCCACGATCCGCGTTCATCTACCGATCTAACGCGCGGCAGAGTCGTGTCGGCGTTCACCGAGAGTGTGGACATCATGCCAACTCTGATGGATGCAATTGGTGCTGAGACGCCTGTGCAATGCGACGGGCGGTCGCTGATGCCATTCCTGGAAGGCACGCAGCCGCGCAACTGGCGCGCCGAAGCGCATTGGGAGTTCGACTTCCGTGATGCGGCCGACGATTCCGTGGAGCGCGAGCTCGGGCTTACCATGCATCAGTGCGCGATGAACATCATTCGCGACAATCGCTACAAGTATGTTCATTTCACGCATCTCCGACCTCTCTTCTTCGACCTTGTCAGTGACCCGGAAGAATTCATCAATCGCGCGGAAGATCCTACCTACCTTCGGCAGGTGCTTGAATACGCCCAGAGGCTTTTGTCCTGGAGGATGAATCATGATGAGCAGATATTGACCCACATCGCCCTGACGAGCCGAGGGCTAGTCGCACGCCGCGCGCCGCGATTCTAAGAACGCGAACCAGCGGAAGTTAGACTGGGTGACGCACCACTCAGAATCGAAACAAGAATAGTCGGCGGGTGTCGGGATCAGGCTTTCTTGGACGCTCAGCTCTCAGCAGGCGTCTCCGAATGCCGACACTCTATACACGAACGGGTGGATCGAGGTCAGCACGGAGCCATACGTGCTCAGCATCCCTGACGCTCAGGGGCGCTATTACCTGTTACCGATGCTGGACGCATGGACGATGGTGTTCGAGGTGCCCGGCAAGCGAACGACGGGTACCGGTCCGCAGACCGACGCGATCACCGGCCCCGAATGGTCGGGTACTCACACCGCTGCGAGGAGCTTTCACATCGCCGCGACACCGCGACCTTGCCAGGTTTGTCTGCGGCCCGAAGACGTTCGTAGGACTGCCGCAGTCACTGATTGCAAGCGCACGGCCTAGCTCCTACGTCTAGCTATTCCCCATTCATAGCGGTATCGGCACCGGGATCACGCCCGGAGGTAAATGTCGGGAGGGAACCCGGCACCGGGCAAAAGACCACAGTGTATCCCAAGTCCACTGTAGTCTGGGTCGTATAGTTCGTCTGGCACCCGAAGGTGCTCGTGACATCATCAAATTGGTACGAGTAACAGGTCGGGCATTGCGTCTTAAACAGTTGCAGAAGTGGGGCTGCCACATGGGTCCATTGCATGGTTTTCGGACCGCAACAGAAGTTCGGATACGCGCTTGAGGGCGGCTGGCACACCCCGGATGAGCTGCAGGCCACCTCCTGCCCCGATGCTGCGCTGCACACTGGAGGCGGCGCGCTGTAGTCGGTATTGCAATTGAGATTGCTCTTGAGGCATGTGAACTCGGTTGGCGAGCCGTCGGTCAAATCGCATGTGAACCCCGGGTAACAGTCGCTGTTCTGGAAGCACGCAGCGTAGTCGCCGACCTGGCACGATGTCTTGAAGCCCGTGCCGTCGCACACGTACAAACTCGTGTTGGTCGGTTCGCAATGCCCGTTGCTGTTGCAGATCTCGAAGGATGAGCAGCCGCTCACGGTATGCGGCGTTGAGCACTTTCCACCGGTCATGTCTCCCCCCTGGCTGTCGGTACACACACCATTATTGCAGGTAAGACCAGTTGGGCAGGGTTCGCTGGCGCTGCAGGATAGGTTTAGCGTGGTGATGCAATCATTCGGGATGGTCGATGTCTGCCCCGCCACCAGGAAGGTCGGACACTGCTGGGCTGCGGGATTGCAGGCCACGACCTGGCCGTTCACTTTCCACTGGAGGTACGAGGGACAAGAGCTGAAGTTCCACGCGGATCCCGAATTGGCAAATGCACCGGTGCACGCGTAATTTCCGCTCGTCGTGCAGCCCGGAACGCCGCACTCTTTGTAGGGGTCAGAAGTGGGATCGGTGCAGTACCCGTTCACACACTGCCACGGGTAGCCGCCGCACTGGTTTACAGCGGTGCAAGTGTGGCGACATATGCCGTTGGTCGTATCGCAGCTGAAACCTGCCGGACAATAGTCTTTGCTGGCGCTGCAAGTCTGCGCTCCCGCTGACTGGCCACCTCCGCTTGGGACGATCGCAATCGGAACAGCGTAACCGTTGATCAGGCTCACATCATAGGTATCCGTGCCGTGGTACGAGAAAACCGTCGTGATCGAATCGCCAGTCTTAGGCGCCATGGGCAACTCGATTTCGGTGACGGTGCCGGTCTCGTAATCTACCTTGCCCGAAATTCCACCCGACTTGTCGCCAACCGCAACCAACTGACCGTGCTCGTCGTCCTTCGCCTCGTACTTGGTGCCGCTGAGCATCGCGGTAACAGTCAGTTTGCCCTTCACCAAAAACGGGTTGCCGACGTAGAGATTGGTGAAGGTCCGTTGCGACGATGGTATCGGGATACCCAGGCCGCCTGTGGCGCCGTTGGTTCCCATTGTGATCTCGGCCTGTTCCAGCGGAGAAGGCGCAACCTTCGAGCCTGTAGCGCAACTCAGCGACTCGCCGCTTCCCGTGCAGTCAGTCTGCGGAATGAAAGTCACGGACTCCAGCGGGGTGCGGAAACAGGTATTAAAACTGGTGCCAGTTGGAAGCTTATGCCCAAATTTGAAGTCGGTAGGCAGTTGGCTCGTTTCCGTCTTTGTCCTGACCCAAACGTCTTGCGAGCAATTGTTGGTAAATGTCACATCTCGAAACTCGGCGCCAAACTCCGTACATTTGCCGTCCTCTGCAGTGGCATTCCGCTGCTTCCCCCCGACGATCGCTATAACGACAAATATTACACTGAATAGCCTAATATGAGATGACACTAGTGGTCTAGACACTATAATACGCCCCTGGATTTGCCATAGCAGGATCGGCAGGTGAAGCGCAAGAATAGATTAGTTGGCGCTCCCTCTCCCTCGGTGCCCTGGGCTTGCAGGTTCTCGGATCAAAACTCGGCAGGCGATCTCAGCAGTGGCCGGCGGGAAATTGGAGCACTCCAAGAGGTATTTGTGAATTCATGGCAATTGTGTCGGCATTCGCTGCATTGCTGCCAATATTGCCATCGCGAAGCACCTAGCCAGAAACCATGCAACGAGGGGTCGTAACCCCGTTTCTCAGTGGCCACCAATGACCTTGTCCACGGAAAGGGAGGGCCAAGCGTTCGAGCCGTCGAGGCGCCGGGGCACGGGTGCTTGAAATCCTGCGGGGTGAAGGTCGTCACGGGCTTCAATGGGAGCCGTGCTACCCGAGATCATTGGTAACAACCTGATCGTCTAGTACGAGTCAATGTCCTCTCTGCTGTCGAGCATCAGGGCCACAATCGGCCATCCCATCGCGCTGGTGAGCAGTAGCAGCGCTGCAAGGCCGATCGTGGTGTCAATCACATTGAAGCGGTGAGCGACGTAGCACATCATTGGAGCATTGGGCGAGTGGCAAGGGAGCGAGCCATCTACGGATTCCTGCTCGTCAAACTCCAGGAAGGCCGCCTTTTGCCTATAGCCGATTTGGTTGATGATGCTCCTCCGAACGTGACCGTGTTTCCGCCGTACCGGGGGAACGCAACAGAGGAGCTACAAAGTCACGCTAGTCCACAGTCCAGCTTGAAACCAAGTCTGACCTCCCGCACCAAAAGCCTCATTCGCCGCGGTACCCGGAACGTCAGCCCCGATCATCAGCGTCATCGCCCACCAATTGGTGAGCTTGACGTCCCAGTCCAGATCGATTTCGTCCGCCAGATTCTTACTGGTAACGGGTGAGTTCGCGCTGGCAACGTTCTTCGAATCGAGTTCGAAATGATAGTAAATGAGGTTCAAGGAGCTATTTTCCAGGGTCAGGTTCAGCCGCACCTGATGGCTATTAAGATTGCTGTTCGAAGTGACCCAGTTTCCTAGGATGTCGCCCTGGTACCATGTCCCCCAATCGCTCATTCCGTAAAACAGTGGATCGAAGTCCCGGTTTCCATTAGTGCCGCCCCCCGAGAACGACGCGTAGCGATAGTACAAGGTGGGCTGCCACAACCAATTTGAAAATGTATATGAAGGCGCGATGTACCATCCGAGCCCGTTCGCCACGGTATTCCCATCGGACTCCAGCGCGGCGGACCACGAAAGATAAAAGTCCTTAATTCGCGCAATTGGTGAGCCTTCACCCCGCCAATAGAGGACATTGAGTCCCTGCCGGTTGATCACGTCGGAATGGAAAACATTTGCGTAGGTAAAACCGGTACTGAATAGCTGGAGGAGTTGATATTCGAAATTCAGACCCGTCAGCCTGGTATTGGTTTTAGGCTTGTTATTCGGACTCAAGTAAAAGCCCTCGAGCAAGATATCGTGACTATGAATTCGAAGAATGCCGCTCTGCGCGAAAGCGTTGTGAGGTGCAAGCCACGGAGTGGTTTTGTTACCCCCGCCGCTGGCTCCATTGTAGAAGAGGAATCCATCAGCGATTCGATACGTATACCTTCCCCCGATGATCTGGATCGCGTCGGAGCCGAGCGAAGGCACCAAATCGCCGGAGTTCCATTTCACGTAGGCCGATTCGATACTATAGTTGTCGGTTTCGATATTGCCGTGGTTGGTACCGGCCGGATTAAGCCCGCCGCCGGTCGAATCGAAGATAGCGCTGACCCGAGCAAACACGGTGCCATAGTGTCCTAGATCAAGGTTGGCATCGATGCCGGCTTGGTTCGCCTGCTCATAAAAGTGCTTGCTCTCCTCGGTGGGCGGCTTGAAGTTACCGCCCCATTGGGAATTTGTTTCCAGGAATCCATCGACCTGTTGATTGAGCGTCGGACGTAGCGCGAGTGGGCCTCTTTCGAACGAACCAAGCGCCAAACTTTGAGGCACCAAGTCGGCCATGCCAAAAACATCGGCAAGCAAGCCCGATCCTGGCGTGGGCGCGCTCTGTGTCACTGGCGCGGGATTGTTGCCGGCACCTGAGGATGGCTGTCCAAGTGCCACAGAAAAGCCGATTTGGAAACTAACGACGAGCACGGCTGCGCTCAGCGCCATACACTTCAGGAGGCGGTGGCAAATCCTTTGAGTTCCCGCGGGCGCGCGCATTAGGGCTGACGCGGCAAAACCGCCCCGGCGAGGTGGATATTCAGGGTTTTCGGCTTGGAGCTCGAGAGCTTGACGGGCGGCTCCATGTGAATCTCGACTCCGTCTTCATTGCGCCATACTTCAGCGGAGTCACCTTTATACAAACCCGAGAGCTCTCCAGGCGAACCAAGATTGCAGACGTGTCCGTGGCCCTTGTAGTAGCTGGCCGGCCAGTCACGAACAGTTACTCTATAGTCAACGCCGCGGTAAGTAAAAATTCCTTCCGCTTGAGCATTGGTAGAACCGAAGATCGAAACGGTCGAGGAGATCTCCAGCGGCACATCGCAATTGATATGCGATGCCGCCGCAGGTGACGGAATCGAGGAACATCCGACGGTCCCGATAATTGCCAGTCCGATCAGAACCTCAGCTACGCGGGTGCTTGGCAGGAGCCCTTTACCCTCTGAGACGCCGACATTACTCAAGGATCGAATTTTAGACTGATGACACGGTTCGATTGGCCACGACATCAGCAGTCGAGATTGATCCAGACCGATTTTGTCTGACTGACGGTCAACAACGTCTCGAGGCACTTGTCGCGTCCAGTCCCCGACTGCTTGAAACCTCCCCAAGGCTGCGTCATGTCGCTCACGTCGTAGCAATTCACCCACACGACGCCCGCGTCGATATCGCGCGCCATCTTGTGGGCGGTTGCAACATTGGAGGTCCAGATGCCCGCCGCCAAGCCATAGATACTGTCGTTGGCAATTTCCACGGCTTCCTCGGTGGTCTTGAACGGCAACACCACCGCGAGCGGCCCGAACACCTCTTCGCGCGCGATGCGCATCTGGTTGTTCACGCCGGTAAACAAGGTCGGTTCCACGTAAGCACCGTGCTCAAGTCCGCTGGGCGTACCGCCGCCGAGCGCGAGAGTTGCCCCCTCATGGCGCGCAACATCTATATATGACAGCACGCTCTTTTGCTGCTGCCGCGTTACCAGCGGTCCCATGGTTGTTGCCGGATCAAGTGGATCACCAAGCGTATAGGTCGTGGAAGCCAGCTTCTTGAATCGATCCACGAAGTCGTCGAGCACGTTGGTTTGAACCAGCAGCCGTGACCCCGCGCTGCAGACTTCGCCCTTGTTGGTATAGATACCGCTCACGGCGTACTTTACCGCCGCAGCGAGATCACCAACCTCCGAAGTGATGATCTGGGGTGATTTTCCGCCCGTCTCGACCGTGACGCGTTTCAGATTCGATTGGCCGGAGTAAACCATCATCAACTTCCCGACCGTAGTAGAACCGGTGAAGCTGATTTTGTCGACTTCCATATGCAGCGCGAGCGGTTTGCCGGCACTCTCGCCTGTTCCTTGAATGACGTTGAAGACTCCTGCGGGACCGCCGGCCTCGACAAAGAGCTGGGCGAGCAAAGTAGCAGATAACGGCGACTGCTGGGCGGGTTTCAGGACCACCGAATTGCCCACTGCTAATGCCGGCGCAACTTTCCAGGCGGCGATCATAAGCGGGTAATTCCAGGGCGCGATGCAGGCTATGACCCCGAGCGGCTGGCGAATGATGTAATGAAAGGCGCTCTGGGCGGTGCTGGTTACGATGCCTTCAATCTTGTCGATGGTCTCGCCGAAGTAGCGAAAGGTCAGCGCCGCCGCCGCGACGTCGCCGTTTTCTGCCACTACTTCGGCAACCGGCTTGCCTACATCGATCGATTCGAGCAGACCCAGTTCGAGGCGATGCTCTTCGATCAGATCCGCAAGTCGATACATCACCGCGGCTTTAGCACGCGGCTCCATCCTGGACCAGACCCCCGATTTGAATGCTTTGCGGGCAGAGGCCACCGCCAAATCGACGTCTTCGGGACCGCCCAAAGGCACGGTCGCGATGACTTCATCGTTCGCTGGATTGATGGTCTCAAACTGCTTCCCCGACTTCGCGTTCACGAGCCGCCCGTCGATGAACATCCGCGTCTCGACTTTGAGCTTGGCGGCCATTCGGTGAAAGTCTTCTTTGGACAGAGCCCGCACTTGCTCAGCAGTCATGATGCTACTCCCGCGCCTGACGTCATTCGGAACCTTACTGATTTTAAAGCTCGAGGATGACGTCCGGTTCGTGACTGTCGGCCTGATGGCCAGGTGCACGTCGCGGCACCGAACAACAGAGCAGCACCTCATCCTCGCCTCGGGTTGCCAAAGGCTCTTCGAGATATTCGACGGCGCCACCGCGAAGCTTGGTCTTGCAGGTCCCGCAGATGCCAGAACGACAGCCGAAAGCTGGCGTCAGACCGGCAGCCTCGGCGAGTTCGAGCAGCGTGCCTTTGCTGGCAGACCATTGTGCGTCGACACCACTGGTGCTGAATCGAACCCGCGCCTCACCCGCCTGGGCTGCAGGGGCCGCGACCGGTTTCGCCGGGGCTTCAGGTCTCAGAACGGTCGCCGGACCGAAGGACTCGAAGCGAATCCGCTCCGGCCGCACTCCCATGCCGATCAAGCCGGAATACAGAGAGGTCATGAAGGGTGGCGGTCCGCACAGATAGAAGTCATAGTCTCCGAAAGGCAGGACCTTTTTCAGCAAATCGATTGAGACAAACCCGTCGACGTGGTGCGAGAGCCCAATCTTGTCATCGCCAGCGGGCGCACTGTAACAGAACTGGACCCTCAGATTCGGATATTCGCCGGCGATTTCCCTGACCCGCTGGCCGAAGGCATGAACGCGGCTATTCTCTGCACCGTGAATGAAATACGCGGTGCGAAAATGCCCCTCGCGCTTGCCGGCCGCGTTGAGGTGCTCCA
>JASHPB010000050.1 GCA_030038355.1 Candidatus Binataceae bacterium | reverse complement strand
GCTCTACTTCGTGCTCTGGTTATTGCCCTTCTATACGTTCCAGCCGATGGTGGTGCGAATTCGTTCAATCGCCGAGCACTCGATGGTGAAGAGCAACGATGATCCGTTCCTCAACACGCGCACCACGCACAGCAACTGGTTCACGCGGGCGTTCATCGCGCCCTACTTCGTGAACTACCACCTCGAGCATCACCTGCTGATGGCGGTGCCCTGCTACAACCTGCCGAAGGCACACGCGCTGTTGCTCGCGAAGGGCTATGGCCCGCGCATGGAGATCCAGGAAGGATACCGCGCGGTGCTGAAGCTCGCGGCATCGAAGCCCGAGGGGTCGGAACTACCCGCCGCAGCGTAACTGCTCAGCGCTCGCTGCGGCCGAGGAATATCTCGGCCAGATACTTGACGACTTCACCGATCGTCTCCCGCGTGAGCTTGCCGAAGATCGGCAAACTGGCGCCCGGAAGCTGACCCGCCAACTCTTGCGCCATGGTATCAGCAACCACGCCGACGCGATCGTTGAAGAGTTTCTCGGCGCTGCTGTATTGCGCCTGCTCGGCGGCGCTCAGCACCACGTCAGCGGGAGGAACAGGAGCATTCGGGTCGAGGACGAAATCGGGATCGCGTACCGCCTTCATCGCGGCGTACGCATCGGCGCCGCCCTGGTCGAAATCATGCTGGCGCAGCTGCTGAAGAAAGAATCCGCTGAACGCCTCCAGCGGGTCGCCGGCCAACGCCTTGGCAGGGCCAATCACGATCGGCCGGAACAGGACCTTGTCGGCTAGTCCCGCCGAGAGATCGACCAGCAAACCCATCTCGACGAACGCTTCTTTGACGTTGGGCCGAGTGCCGAGCGCGAGAGCACGCGCCTGAAGGTTATCCGGCAGCCCCTGCAAATCATCGATGAAGCTGCTCCGGATCAATGCCAGCAGTTCGTGCGAGACGCTCTGTCGCTCAGCCATCCGCTCGACGATCGGCTGCACCATGTTGCGCAATGCCCCGAACTCGAAGCTGCTCGCGGTCGTGTTCAAGACTGAGACGAGGTCCGAGATGACTTTCGCGCGCTTCAGAATCGACTGATTGACCTGGCTGATACCGCGCAGACCCGAATTCCCGGCTTCGTCGATGAAACCGGGCAGCAGCTTGGCCAGCATGTCCAACGGATTGATGTTGAGCAGATCGCCTGCGAGGTCGGTGCCATCCGGCGGCCAGACATCGACGGGCGCTTGAGGCTCGGTGAGGATTACTAGGAAACGGCGATCGCCGTCGCTCAGCGGCGGCTTGTTCGGATTCCAGTCGATGTCGTGTGCGAGGTTGATCATCTCACCGACCGGATCGTTGTCATAGATTCCGCCGTCGGAGAACCATCTTTTCTTCCAGAGCAGATTTTCGTATCGCGCGAGTGCATGCGGCGCGAAGGCGAGCGGAAACGCCCCGGACGAGATAGCCGCCCAGATGAGCGCATCGGACGCATCTTTGCCGGTGACGAGAGGGTTCCCCGGCGTGTTGTAGAGGCAAAGCGCCGAGCCGCTGCCGCTGGATGTCACGGCGCCAGTGTTATCGACGGTGAGATCGAAGCGCGCATTGGCAGCATACTCGTCGTAGAGCAGAGCGCCGTTGGCCGCTTGCGCCGTGGTCGGCTCGACATCAAGAGCGGAGAGGGTGAAGACGAGGCTCACTCCACTCGCCGCTCTGAATGCAGGATGCGGCGCGGCGATAGCGGGCCACAGCGCGAAGTAATCGTTCGCGATCTGGCGCACGGCATCCGAACTTAGAATCGAGGTGTTCGGCGCGCCGGCCGCGAGCGCGTCGAGCGCTAGCCGCTGGACCCAGATTTCCTGCAACACTGCGGCCGACATGGTGCCGTTCGGTCCCACCGCGCCGGTGTTGATGAGCGCCCGCGCGAGCATCGCGGCGGTGATTGAACCGGCGCTCGCGCCGGCAACGCAGTCGATATACCAGGGAATCGCATTCGGCTGCTGGTTGTTGTAGCTGATGAGGCTCAGCAACTGGGTGATTGCGCCGGCCTCGTAAGTGCCGAGCGAAACGCCACCCTTGATCGTAAGCGCCAGCCGCCGTTCAGTCTTCGCCATCAGATTTGCCCCCGGCCCGGACTTTTGCATCGGCAATCCTGACGCAAATCCCTGCCAATTGTTAGGGTGAAGTGTTTAAGCCTCGACGAGGACTCAGGCTGCAACGGCGGCGGCCGCGCGGCGACCCGCGCGAGCGTTCATATGTGGGTTGACGGCGCATACTTCAGCTTGAAAAAAACCAAGTTGAAGGGAGGACGCGAGAACAGCTTTTCGGCGCGTTTGCTCAGGCGCTTGAGCGCGTGCGGGAGGGAGGGCTCATACGGTTTGACAGGAACCGCCGGCTAAGCCGCAAGGCTGCCCTCGCGAGCCTTCGCGCGTTTCGGCTGAATTAATGCTACCTGCCGTCCCCTGCGCATAAATTGCCGATGGAGGAACGGCACTCGACAATCACGATATTGAGTCGCTGATATTCACATCTGGCAAGTGAAGCGCTCACGCAAAGTGGATGGGTTGTAGAAATGCACGGTGGCCGGAAAGTCGGTCGATGGGAAAAGGAATGGTGGCGGTCTTCGAGTTTGAAAGAGGCTTGATGACGCTGGTGACGGTCCATCCCAGGTAGGCAGGCGCTGACACGGGCCGAGGGAATTTTATGAATTGCACTCATTGTCACGTCGAGATGCAAAAGCGCCGAGCTAGCCGAGAGCATCCTTATGTATATCGGCAGAGCGGATTGAAAACCGTGCTTTTGTCCGGAATCGAGTAATGCCTGCCCGAATTGCAACGTTGAGGCGCCGATCATCGCGAAAATCGCTCGACTGGATGAGTCACTGGTCGACGAGATCACGCGCCTGCCGAGGCTGCTTCGCGGCGACGAAATCAAATTTCTGCGCCAGCGCGCCGCCATGCCTGCACAGCAGTTTGCGAAACTCATCGGAGTCAGACCTGAGCACCTGTCTCGCGTTGAGAACGGCCATACTCAAAGCTTCGGTGAAAACAACGATCGCCTTATCCGGGCTCTTACCCTGGCTGCCAAGAAGGGATAAGACGCCCGAACAACACTTCTGGATTGTGCCGAGAGACTGGATCTTCCGGCGAAGCGGCCAGCGGCATTTGAAATAGCCTACGGGTTGAAGCCGGACAAAGGTTTGGAGCCCATCGCTCATGCCGCCTGATCGTCGTCCACGCGCCTGGCCGGGTAAGTACGAAGCGGAGCAGCATCGACTCGGCACCTCCGCTTCGCACCGGTGCGCGTGAAGGCTACGCCGTGCCGCTGCGATACAATCCGGCCATGGAAATCGCGTGGATTGGAACCGGAATCATGGGTGCGCCGATGGCACGGCGGCTCCTCGCCGCCGGCCATCGCGTGCACGTCTTTAATCGCTCCCCGGAGAAGGCGCGCGCCCTCGCCGCTGACGGCGCGAGCGTTGCCGCATCGCCGGCGGATGCCGCCAAGGGCGCCGAAGCCGTGTTCATCATGGTGCCCGACACGCCCGACGTCGAGCTGACGGTCGCGCGAATCGAGCCCGCACTCGTGCGCGGGCAGATGATTATCGACATGAGCACGATCTCGCCGGCCGCCGAGCGCGCGATCGCCGTGCGGCTCAAGCAGCTCGGTGTCGACTACCTCGATGCGCCCGTGTCGGGCGGCGACAAGGGCGCGCTCGAGGGCACGCTCGCGATCATGATCGGCGGCGACGAGGCGGTTTTCGCGCGTGCGAAGCCGCTGTTCGAGCATCTCGGCAAGCGCATCACGTACCTGGGCGCGTCGGGCGCGGGCCAGATGACCAAGCTCGCGAACCAGATCGCGGTTGCGCTCACGCTCGAAGCCGCGGCCGAGGCGATTCGCCTCGCGAGTGCCGGCGGCCTCGACCCGGCGCGCGTGATCGAGGCAATCGGCGCGGGCGCGGCGGGCTCGTGGCAACTCAACAATCTCGGCCCGAAGATCGTCGCCAAGGATTACGCGCCGGGATTCTTCATCAAGCTGATTCGCAAGGATCTGCGGCTCGTCACCGAAGCCGCGCGCAATGCGGACGTCGCGCTGCCGGGACTCGCGCTGATGACCTCGATGTTCAACAGCGCCGCCGCTCTAGGCCATGACCTCGACGGCACGCAGGCGGTGGCGGCCGCCCTCGACAGATTGTCGAGCGTGAAGTAGTAGGGAATCGAACCCGCCGATTGGAGGCTACAAGTGGCATCAGACCATCTGCTCACCGAACTGAAAGACCGCGTGCTTTACCTCACGCTGAATCGTGCTGACAAGCTGAACGCCATGAGCCAGGACATGATGGGAGCGCTGCTCGACAACCTGCATCGCGCCGCGACCAACCATGACGTTGGATGCGTGGTCGTGACCGGCGCGGGGCGCGGTTTCTGCGCGGGCGGCGATATCACCGCCATGCGCGATCGCAACGAGGGCCACGGCGGCCCTGCGCCTTCCGTCGAAGAACGCGTCGCCGGTCTTCGCCGCGGCGAGGACGTATCGTTGATGTTGCATGAGATGCCAAAGGTGACGATCGCGGCGGTCAACGGACCGGCAGCCGGCGCGGGACTGAGCGTCGCGATGGCGGCCGATATCCGCCTCGCCTCTGATGCGGCACGCTTCGGCACCGCCTTCGCCCGCGTGGGATTCGGGGGCGATTACGGCGGAACCTGGTCGCTCACCCGCCTGGTGGGATCGGCGAAAGCGCGCGAGCTTTACTTCACCGCCGATATGATCGACGCCGCCGAGGCGCTCAAGATCGGCCTCGCCACCCGCGTCTATCAGGCCGCATCGTTCCGCGACGATGTGCACGCGTTTGCGAAGAAGATCGCCAACGGCCCGACCGTCGCCTACTCCTACATGAAGGCCAATCTGAATCTCGCCATCACGCACGAGTTCCGCGAGTTGCTTGATCGCGAGGCGTGGGGCCAGACGATGACCGGCATGACCGAAGACCATCGCGAGGCGGTGAAAGCGTTCC
>JASHPB010000049.1 GCA_030038355.1 Candidatus Binataceae bacterium | reverse complement strand
ATCAGCGCCACCAGCGAAAGGATCAGGAGGTGACCATGCAAAGGGTGAGTGCCGTCCTGGGCTCTGCTCTGTTCTTCGTCGTCGCGCCCTTGATGCTGGCGGGGTTCGTCCCATGGTGGATCACGCATTGGGGGTTCCTGCCGGCTTTTTTCGGCTTTGACCTGACCCGAGCCATTGGACTTATGTTGATCATAGCCGGAGTGCCCGGAGTTGTGGATTCGTTCGCGCGGTTTGCACTGCAGGGGCTGGCAACGCCTGCCCCGATCGCGCCGACACAGAAGCTGGTGGTCACGGGTCTCTATCGCTACGTGCGAAATCCGATTTACGTCGGGGTCGCTGCAGTCATTTCTGGTCAAGCACTCTTATTCGGCGATTGGCGCCTACTCTGGTATGCCGCGCTGCTCTGGCTCTTTTTCCACGTCTTCGTCTTGGTGTACGAAGAACCAACGCTCAAGGAGACGTTTGGCGCGCAGTACGAGGACTTTCGGGCCAATGTCCCGCGCTGGGTTCCACGGCTGAACCCATGGCGAGTCCCGTAACGCGAGCATCATGACGACGGGCACTGCCTTCGCTAAGATCCAAACGCGCCTGTCCTCCCTGATCAGGGCGCCACCCGTTGCTCGAGGTTCACCACCGTCGAGATCGCCCGCTGCCGCCGGCATAGCGAATGTTACCCGTCGAGCTCCGCTCCGGAGAGATTCGGGCGGAAATTTACATCTCGTGGGAGGTAAACATCATCTCTGGCTACCGACCATCTGGAAAGAGCCGCCAAGGCGCGATCCGGCGGTCCCTTTCAGGAAAACGGTATGGCGCAGAGGTCGGTACGCTCAAGAAGCCGAAATGTCAACGGACTTTTGTCCGCTCTGCGGATACGTATCGAGATTGACCGCCATCACCGGCAGCGCCGGGTGCGCTCACGCATCGCGCATCTTGCAAAGAAATGAGGCGACTAACCGAGGCTATTCGCCAAGGCCCGCGATGGTTTGGTCCAGCGCTGCTTCGACGAGTTCGTGCAACGGTTGATCGGCGCCCCTGGCAAACCAGTTCTGCAATGCTACGTTCCCCGCGGATACCATCACGCCAACCATCAGGGCGGGACGTATGTCGCGGGAGTCGCTGATACGCATGTGCAGGGCGACCGCCGTCGTCAGAGTCGAACTCCAGGCCCTCTGCTGCTCGAACGCTCCGCTCATGGTTTCGGGATATTTGCGAAATAGCTCCAGCCGCAGCCGAGTGAGCTCCGCTTCAGCTTCGACCTCGCGACTCATTTCAACGATGATATTTCGGAGCATGTCTACCGCGGACTGGCCGGGCCGCTCCTTCGCAATTGCATTGGCTAAACTGTCGTCGTACCGCTGACGATCGCCCAGCAGCAAATCTTCCTTGCTCGAGAAATACCGAAAGAAGGTGCGTTTCGAAATGTCGGCCGCGTCCGCGATCTCGTCCACCGTAACTGCGCTAAATCCCCGCTTGATGAAAAGCGAAAGTGCAACCCGCTCGATGGCGGCTGCCAGCTTCGTGCGGCGCCGATCTCGCGGCGAGAGAACGATCACCTTTTGTTGACGCTGCGGCACTTCGGCCATCGATCTGTCCTTGAGACGCTTCATCCGTGATCTTCAGTCACGAAGGCCGTTTTAGCACTGTTGCCAAATTGTCTTCAATATCTTAATTGCATCCGTGCAGTTCATAGTACTGCTGGCAACGAGAACCTCACGTTCCAGTGCGCGGGTTCCGGGCGCGGACCGATCGTTAACTCCACTGTCTTAAAGAGGCAGGAACATAGAGGAGGCAAAATGAGTACGATAACGGGACCGGTCTCCAGCGGTGTTCACGGATGGGCGTTCAGTTCCTATTTCGGGGATCTTGCGCAGCGCGGCTATATCGAAGAGGAATTTTTCCTGGCCGGCACCGCCAAGCGATACCAGCCGGTCGGTGACCACGGCAGCGATGGCAAATGGGCCGTTGACGTGGCGGGAGAAGCGCCATTCAAAACGCGCATACTGGTAAAGCGACCGAAGGATCCCGCCAAATTCAATGGCACGGTAATCGTCGAGTGGTCGAACGTGACTATCGGTCACGAATTAATCATCGCTGATTTCCCTGGCATCTACGAGGGCTTCGCTCATGTAGCTGTGTCGGCACAATTCGTCGGCATTCACGGATTTGAGGAACAGCCGAAGGGTCTGGTGGCATGGGACTCGGAGCGCTACGGATCGTTGTTTCATCCGGGCGATTCATTTTCATACGACATTTTCACGCAAGCGGGACGCGCGGTGGGACCGGTGCGGAATCGCGGCGGCGTCGATCCGATGGGCGGCTTCGAGGTGCGAAATCTGATCGCCACTGGCGCGTCGCAATCAGGCTCGCGCATCCTCACTTATATCAACGTGATCGCGCCCAGAGAGCGGGTCTTCGATGCGCTCATGCCGCTAATCATTGGCGGAATGGCGTCCGGTTTCGACGACACGATACTCAACCCAAACAAGATTTTTGCGATGCCACCGGAAGAGTTTACGCGCCTGATGCGATTCTTCACGCGGATACGCGACGATCTCAACATTCCCGTGATGCTGGTCAATTCGGAGAGCGAGACCATGGGATGCTTTCCGTGTCGGCAGCCGGACACCGACCGATTCCGATTCTGGGAAGTCGCCGGCTCGTCTCACGCTCCGCAGGGGATGACTGAGATCATGGACCAGAAGACCAAGCGGGACGGCGTCTATCTCGATCAGTTCGCGGGCGCTCATCCTAGTATTGTGATGTGGAGTCCTGCGGCCGACGCGGCTTTGGTGCACGTCAAACGTTGGATTGAGGGCGGTGCCCCACCACCCAGCCAGTCGCCGATTGCAGTGTCGGGTAGTCCACCAGCGATCGAGCGCGACGCACTTGGCATTGCCAAAGGAGGCGTGCGCTTACCCGACGTCGAGGTGCCGATCAGCAGCAACACCGGATACAACCCAGGTGCAGGGTTGGAGGCCCTCGTAGGATCTACGCAACCGTTCCAGCCTGAAAAGATCAAGGCCCTCTATCCGAGCCATGATGACTATGTGGCGAAAGTCACAGCAGCGGCGCAGTCCGCGCGCGAGGCCGGAGTCATTTTGCCCAATGCAGAGAAGGACTTTGTCGAACGCGCCAAGGCCTCATCAATCCCCAACTGACGCAAACGCGCAGCAAGGAGAATCGACATGGATAACACAGATCAGAAAGCGAACCGAGGGTTGGATTTCGATCCGGAAGCTCTGCGCGCGAAGTATCAGCAAGAGCGCGATAAGCGCCTGCGGCCGGATGGCAATAGGCAGTATATCGACACGACAGGAGAATATGCGCGGTATGCCGAAGTCGATCCTTACGTAGAGCCCGGGTTCACTCGCGAGTCGCTGACTGACGAGGTCGAGGTGGCGATCATCGGTGGCGGCTTTTGCGGCCTGTTGGCTGGCGCCCGACTGCGCGAAGCAGGCGTCGAAGGCATTCGCATCATTGAAGCCGGCGGAGACTTCGGCGGTACCTGGTACTGGAACCGCTACCCCGGCTGTCAATGCGATGTCGAGTCTTACATCTACCTCCCGCTCATCGAAGAGCTGGGGTACATGCCGAAAGAGAAGTACGCCTACGCCAAGGAAATCTTCGAACACGCCAAGCGTATCGCGACGGCCTACCGGCTTTACGACGACGTATGTTTCCAGACGCGCGTGACCGATATGCGCTGGGACGAATCGATGCGGCGCTGGATCATTCGGACCAATCGCAACGATGCGATCAAGGCGCGATTCGTGATCTCGGCGGTGGGCGGCGTCAGCAAAGCGAAGCTGCCCGGCGTGCCCGGCATCGAGACGTTCAAAGGTCACAGCTTTCACACGACTCGCTGGGACTACGACTACACGGGCGGCGATACCACGGGGAATCTGCACAAGCTCGGCGACAAGCGCGTGGCGATCATCGGCACTGGCGCAACCGCGATCCAATGCGTGCCCTATGTCGGCAAGTATGCGAAGCACACCTACGTCTTCCAGCGCACTCCGTCGTTCGTCGATCTTCGCCGCAACCATCCGACAGATCCCAATTGGGCTGAGACGCTTAAGCCCGGCTGGCAAAGAGAGCGAGCCACGAACTTTGCCGAAATCCTCTCGGGACGTCCGGTCGAGGTTGATCTCGTCAATGACGGATGGACCGATATCTTCCGCAACAACATCGCGTCAGGCTTCGTGCTCAGTTCGGAGAGGGCGCAGGCGGCGCCGGAAGACCTTGCGCTGCGCGCTGAGTTGGCCGACTTCCAAAAGATGAACTCGATTCGCGCGCGAGTTGATCAGATCGTTGACAATAAGAAAGTCGCTGAGGCGCTCAAGCCGTGGTATCGCGTGTTCTGCAAGCGGCCGACCTTCAACGACGAGTATCTGCCTACCTTCAACCGACCGAACGTGACTCTGGTTGATGTCAGCGAAGCAAAGGGTATTGAACGAATAACTAGTAAGGGCGTTGTGGCTAATGGCGTCGGATACCCAGTCGATTGCATCATTTACGCGACCGGGTTTGAGATCGGCAACTTCATTCGAACCGCCCGTTTCGAGATTTACGGACGCGAGGGCAAGAAGCTATCCGAATACTACCAGCATGGCCTGCGTACCTTGCATGGTCACTCGACCAGCGGCTTTCCAAACTGGTTCTTTATTGGCGTGGGGCAAAATGCCTTGTCGGCGAACATGACCTCTATGTTTGATGATCAGGCTCAGCACATAGCCTACATCATCAAGGAAGTGCGAAGCCGCGGCGTTACTGCAGTGGAGGCGACGCCGGAAGCTGAACAACAGTGGGTAGAGACGATTCGCAGTCTAGTCGCTGCCAGCAAGGACTTTCTCAGGTCCTGCACGCCCGGTTATTACAACAACGAGGGCGATACCTCGTCGATCGGAATCTTCGACCAGATCTACACACCTGGCATCAACCAATTTAATGCGATGCTTGCACAATGGCGTGACAAGGGCGACCTCGAGGGACTGCAATTGCTAAAGTAACGACAATTTGCCTTTTCAACCTGAGTGGGATTACGACTGACCTTGTCGTTTGTCGCACATCGGCACGCACCGCACGGCGAGAATCGATGTGCCACGAGCGTTCGACGTGGCTAGGTGAATACCTAGCGATCCCAACAAGCAAAGAATGAAAGCATTGATCGTAGGCGGCACTGGACCCTCGGGACCGTTTCTGGCTAACGGACTCATCGAGCGTGGCTTCGAAGTCACGATTTTCCATCGCGGTACCCACGAAATCCCGGAGATCGGCCCGGAGGTAGCACATATTCACGGCGACCCGCATTTCCGCGAGACGATCGAATCCGCCCTCGGCGATCGCACCTTTGACGCGGTGATCGCGACCTACGGCCGAATCCGTTTTGTCGCCGAGGCGCTCGCCGGCAAGACACCGTGCTTTATCGCGATCGGCGGCGTGCCGAGTTATCGAGGTTATTTCGACCCGCGCGCGAATTTCCCAGCCGGCCTTAAAGTCCCGGTGCCCGAGGACGCTCCTTTAGTAATGTCCGAAGGGGAGCAACGTTTCTCGTGGCTGATCAAAAGCACCGAAGACGCGGTACTGAGCGCCCACCCGAATGGCGTCGTCTATCGATATCCTTATGTATACGGACCGTATCAACTGGTGCCGCGCGAATGGTGCATCATCCGGCGCATCCTCGACAAGCGCTCCTCCATCATGCTGCCCGATGGCGGTCTCTCCTTGATGACTCACGGATACGCCGAGAATCTCGCTCATGCGGTGTTACTCGCGATCGATCACCCGAAAGTTGCAGCCGGCCAGATCTACAACTGCGGCGACGAAGACCAGCTCTCGTTACGGCAAGTGGTCGAGGTGATTAGTCGCGAGCTTAACCATCCCCTCGAAATGGTGAGCGTGCCGAGTTCATTTGGCACGGCGGCGCGAGCAGTTTCGATCGGCGGCAGCAATAATCACGTCGTGATGGATCTGTTCAAGATCAAGACGCAGCTCGGTTATCGTGATCGCATTACCGCGGTCGAAGCAATCGCGAAGACCGCGCACTGGTACGTCGAGCATCAGCCTGCGCCGGGCAGCGAGATCGAGCAGCGTTTGCAGGATCCGTTCGACTACCAGGCCGAAGACAAGGTTATTGCGATCCTGCGCGAGGCGCGCGAAAAGACGCAGGCGGTCGCGGCACGAGAAGTCACCCATATCGCTCATCCGTATGCGCATCCGAAGGAGCCGGGTCTCGCCCGCGATCATCGCAATCGATAGAGGCTATATATATGAAAGACGAGTCAGGCACGGCAGTGGCGACCTCGAGCATCAACTCGTGCGCCTGATGAACCGCGAAGACCTCATTAGCCATCCGGACTACAAGGATCATCGGAGCCGCTTCAAATTAGTGGACCAGATTGACGCTATGGTTGGAAATGGTCTTGCGCGCAAAAGCGTGACGATCTCGTCTCGCTTCTCCTCGCTAACCAGATCCCGTGCGCTCCAGTGCGTGAAATCGAGGAAGTGGCAGCCGATCCCGAACGTCACATTGTCCGCAATGGGACCGTCGGCGATCACGACGACATCAAGGTACTCGGTTCCGCCACAAAAGTGTCCGGTCTAGGCGACGATGAGCTCTCGCCGCATGTACCCGACCTCGGTGAGCACACCGCAGAAGTCCTGCAACGCCTCGGTATCTCGGCGGACGAAGTTGTGAAATTGCGCCGCGATGGCGTCATTTGAGTTGTCCGGACAGGTCCACCTGATGGCGGCTAGAGCGATCTTCGCGAGGCGATGGAGCTTTGCACGATGGTCGCCAACGCCGAAGAGCGGTTCTATAGCGCCCACTTCGACCATCGCTGAGCACCAGTCTCAGCCATCCACCGATAAACTCCTGCCAAGCTCGTTGGTGGTTGGCACTTGCCCTGAGTGGTTCAGTGATTGCATCACTCACGAGGTCAGTCCTCCTCGTTTGGCGATCGTTGCACCCAAAGCGGCTTTTTCGTCAACGGAGTACCGAGGGAGATAGCGCCCCCGCGACCGTGGGACATTTGCAAATCGTCTGGAGTCGCTCCTAAAGTCATCTACGCGCCGAAACGCGATTGGAAGGAGCAAATCATGCCGGGACTATTACAGGGAAAGATCGTTTTGGTAACCGGTGGTGGCTCAGGAATCGGTCGCGCCACCGCACTCAGAGTGGCGGGCGAAGGCGCGAAGGTCATGATCGCTGACTACATCCCTGAAGGTGGCGAGCGCACGGTCAGGATGGTTAAAGAGGCAGGCGGCGAAGCCGGCTTCATTGAGGCCGATGTTTCCATCGCGGGACAAGCCGAAGCGATGGTGAGCGAGACTGTCAAACGCCATGGCCGTGTGGATTGCGCGTTCAACAACGCCGGAATCGAAGGCAAGATGGCGAACACGGCCGAATGTTCAGAAGAGCTTTTCGATCGGGTAATCGCGATCAATCTGAAAGGTGTCTGGTTATGCATGAAGTACGAAATCCAAGCGATGCTCAAAACCGGTGGCGGTAATATCGTCAACACCGCATCGATTGCAGGGCTGGTCGGCTTCGAAGGATTGCCCGCCTACAACGCCTCCAAGGGTGGTGTAGTGCAACTCACGCGAACCGCCGCGCTTGAATTCGCCACGAAGAAGATCAGAGTCAATTGCGTGTGCCCTGGCGTTATCAGGACGCCGATGGTCGAGCGCTTGCTCGACAATCGATCAATCACCGAAGAGGAGCTTACCTCCGGCGAACCGATCGGGCGTATGGGCAGGCCGGAGGAGATTGCGGAGGGCGTGCTCTGGCTTATGTCGGATGCATCATCGTTCGTCACCGGTCATCCATTGGTTATCGATGGTGCCTGGGTCGCGCGATAACCATAGTTACCAACTTCGCCCAGGTAACTGATCGGGTTAGTCCTTTCGACGAATGAGGCCAATAGAGGAAAACTATGGTTGCAAGTGATGCTCCAACCGAAAGGATAACAATTTATCATATAGAGGGACGCCGTTCGTTTCGAGTCATCTGGCTATGTGAAGAACTGGGTATTCCTTACGATCTGATTTTCAAGGCCGGGGACGTGCTCGGATCGATGGTGCAACTGCGCAAGGAGTATCCCTTGATGCCGATGGCCCCAACGATCCGCCTTGGCGGGGAATTCATGGTTGAGTCTGGTGCGATTTTGGACGTCCTGGTCGCGCGATACGGAAGAGGGCGCCTCATTCCTCCTGTACAATCGAATGACTATCTGAAGCACACGCAGTGGATGCACTTTGCTGAGGCGACGGCGATGAGCAGGATGGCGACCGACCGCTTTGTGGCGCTCGCAACCGGCGTCGAAGTCACTGCGATGCAGACGGTTGGCTATAGGTTGGGAGAACCCATCGACAAGCCAGCCCTCGTCGGGTCTCTTGGGGTCTTTGACTATATAGAGGACTATCTTACGAAGAACCCGTACTTCGGAGGCACTGAGTTTACCGCTGCAGACATCATGATTCATTACGCGGTGCGAGGGGCCAAACTACTGGTCTGGATTGACGCCGCTGACTATCCCCACATCGCCGAATGGAAGTGCAGAGTAGAGTCACGACCGGCGTTTGAGCGCGCGGCCGAGGCAGCGCTGCCAGGCGGCTCAGACGAATTCGGATTGCCCGCGGGTATGCCATTGCCGTTTTCACCGCCGCCTCAGAAGGGCGCATAAGAGGACGGTGAAACGCGCGTTCAGAGCAACGAGCGGAACTGGCAAATGGACGACATGGCAAACCAAATCACTCCGTGCGACGCGTCACCAATATTCGATGAGCTATTGGGCCACCGAGGAATCCTAGGCCGATCGAAACTGATTGAGTATTCCTCGGTTCTGTACAAACCGGCGACGCACTAAACTACGAATTACACTGCTCCGCCGTCTGAGCTATTCGGCAGAGGGTCGGAGCATTTCAGACCGAGAGGTTATAGACGCGCCCTACGTTATCGCGGGCGATATCGAGTGCACGGGGCCGGCGTGATTCATCGACGCTGGCCGCAGCGATAGCGTTCTGCACGGCCGAGAGTGGATTGCGCAGTTCGTGCCCCAGCATCGCAAGGAACTCGTCCTTCGCCCGGTTCGACCTCTGGGTCTCGAATGTTACCCGTCTGATAGAGACCGTATTGGCGAACAAATCGACGATGGTATTCGCGCGCTCGTGTCCGGGGGCTGAGGAGGCTAATAGGCTGGGTTACCTACTGAAATAGTCTCTAATCTGTGGGAACGCGACCGTCAGCCCGAAATTGATCGTGGTCTGAGGCGCGATCGGAGCGTATTGCCTATAGACCATCCATTGCCCAGTAAGGAATAGACTCATCGGGGGCAGTCCGGGACGCACCAACGTGCGGCCGAGCCCGAGGCTGAGTGGCAACATGGTGGGGGAGTGACGATGCCAACCCATCGTCCAGTCGGCCTCCGCCGATCGCAGGTACCATTTGTCCCACAGATGAAGTGCTAATACCGGTTGAAACTCGAGCGTGTTTTGCGGCGGGCGGTGAGGATTCGTGTAAGCGAAGGAGACCGGGTTCTGCGCAATGAAACCCACGAGCAGGCGGGGAATAGCGGTGTAAATCGCGCCGAGCGCCGGACCGGCTTGCCAAGCGCCTTGGCCGGCGCTCTTGGAGGTCGCGGTGGGAAACACAAAAGTTGGCCCGACACCAATCAAGAGCCCGGTTTTCTGCCTGTCAGGCCAGGGCAGAACGGCGACATCGAATATCGGCAGGTCACCGAAGTCGGTCCGCGTTCCGCCTCGAGAGCTTGGTACCGTTACTAGTGCAAATGTTGGACGGATCAACTGCGCAAAAGGAAGCAAAGACTCAGGTGGTATGCGCGGGATCAACGGCCTGATGAGAAATTGGTTGGTCTCGTCATTCCTGATGCACACTTGCGACGTGCAAGGTCCTGGTCCATAGTTCGCTGGCGTGTAACTATCCCTGAATACCACCTGAGGCAGGGTCGAAAGCGGATCGGTAAAGTCCCGTTCCAGTTGCTCCTCCGCAGTTAGGGCAGGTGTAGCTGTTTGAGCCTGGGCGGACCCTACAAGCGGCACCGCCACTATCCATAAGCCGACGAGCAGGATCGAGCACGACGCGGCAGTCCGAACCATAGATTTAGGATTCAACGAGGATTTCCTTTCTGACTTTCCAATTCTAACTAGTCGCCATGGCTCGAGACTGCTTTCCTCGCCAAGGATTCAGCCGATTTTGGTCCGCTGTATTCCCGGTGGTACACGAGAGGCCGGCTTCGGTTCTTGCGGGCGTCCGACGGCTGAAGATGCTGCTTCTCCCATCGCTTCTTGCAAGCGTCACTGCCACGTCAGAGTCGTTATGCGAGTCTCCTCTACTCTTTGCGACCCACTACACGGAGTCCGTCTTTGCAGATGGCGCGTCCAGCGCGCACTGACTTGAGTGAGGCACCGCGCCGATCGTCGAACAGAATTGAATCTTTACGGCGTACGCCGCACGGCCGGGGGCCGCCAACTGCCATCGAGGATCGAGGGTGCCGTTTCCTTAGGCCAGTACATGCGCAGCATCGGAATGAACGCGCCCTTTGGTGCGGGCAGCCAATTCGGTTGCTTGGCTATTCCGGGCGACTCGTTCTGGAAGTAGAGAGTCAAGGTACCGTCGCCGTTGTACTTCAGGTTGTCGCGCGGGCTGACGGTAAACTTGTTCAGCGCGTTCGGAACGAACCACCATCCGTTGTCGATCTCGTACATAGTGATCGACCAGAAACCATTTACCGGCGGCGCCTCATCTTTGGCGAAGGTGAGTGTGTACTTGTTCACGCCTGAGAGAGCTTGCCCCGTGCTGTCGACTTCGGTGTACGGATAGACCGCGTCGACTTGCAGGTTTGCGGGCCAACCGTAGGCGGCGACTACAGCTCGCTTCACGTAGTTCGTCCCATATTGCCCAAGGTCTTTCGTAATGACCCAGCCGTTCACGATGGCTCCCAGGGCGTTCTTGTTCTCCGCGATCCGCTTCATCGCGGCCTTGTTGGTGTCCTTCAGTGCCGCCTGCACGGCCGGATCGAGCTTGGACATGTCGAAAGGCTGGCCCGGGGCAAGGCCGATCTTTGCCATACGCGCCAACATCGGGGCGTCTTCCGGGGACGCAGGAGCAACCTCTCCCATCAACTTTGCCATCATGTTGAAGTAGGTGGAGGTGTCCATCGCGTTGATCACGACTTGTGGCGCGCCGGTCATGCTGAAGCCCGGACTTGCGTTCACAGGCGGCGCCTTATAGGTGTACGGCTTGCCATAGGCAGCCAGGGGAAGGATGCTGTACTTCGCCTGCAGTGCGTTGACTATCTTGTAGTCCTCCGCGGTGCCGTTGGCGTACGTGCGACCCAGAATAACCATGTAGCGGGTCGCACACTTGATCTGCTTGAGCCCCGCCGGGACGGTGCCATTCCAACCCGGTCCCGTGATCAGGTAACTGGCGGCTTTCCCTCCGGCAGTGCGAGTGCCGGGCGTATCGAAATCCGTCATCCATAAATCGGTCATCTCAAATAAGTAGAACCGCTTGCCCATGTCCGGATGGCTGAAAACCTGGGGTTCAGCAAGATCGAGCCAGGCTACCGAATAGAGCGTATCGGCGTTGGGCGCGGACACGCCGCGATAATCGGCCGGCGGGTAACGTTTGACGTTAGCGAACTGTCCCATCGGGGCGTGCAATCCGGCCTCAGCCCCGGCAACATTACTCATCTGCACCCGCGTGATTTCGGTGGTGATGAGCGAGTATCCGTAAATATACGCGTCGGTCGCAATCGCGGCTGCTTCCGCTGGGCTTAGAGGAGCTGTCGGTTGCTCAGCGGTTGTGCGCGATGTGGAGAATGCTAAGAATATAAACGCGAGCGCTATAATACGTGCGCTGACACCAAGTACAACTCGACTATTTTCTTTCGTAGGCAAACTTCCTCAGAAGCCTCCCGTTTCGGATTCGGCGGAACTCCAGCGTAGAAATGCCAATCAGACGCCATCCCGTAAATTGGACCTTGGTCCCATGTTTATCTCCTGTGCCTGCTAGATCGCTGTGAATTGACTGCCGCTATCGAGTTGCGCCTGCAGGTCGGAATTGCCGCGCCGCTCGTCGCTCGGCAGGGATATCGTCCTACTTCCCCGGCCATTCTCTTTCACGGATTCTGATCTCCTGAAATGCGGGGCAGCCTCACGGCCGTTTGGGAAGAGGAGCGCGCGGCAGAACGCGCCGAGGTCGGCCACGCGGGCGGCGTTCCTGGTCTCGAATGTTACCCGTCCTGATTTTGCTTTGTGGTGATGGGCTTCGCGCACCGTGACGGATGAAACGTGCTAAGCCGTAGGTAGAGTACGCTGTCGGCGCCGAGGTCGGTATTCTCGCCGAAGGTGAATACGCGGCTGGCAAACTGAGATTGAAGTCGCCATAGCCGGTGAGAAGCGTGGGACGCGCGCCGTCGAGTTCGAGTCCACGCCTATAGAACAAGTACATCGGTATCCGCGTCCCATCTTTCAATGCGTACCAGATCTGTCGCGTTTCAAATTGATCGAGATGCGCGTCGGGGCATCGAATTGCCACCATATGCTGCGCTTGTCGGTGGCAACGTCATAGCGATAAATCGCCGGCGCGTGATTGAACGAGGTGAAAGCGAAGAAAGACACGGTGCGTTCCCATCGTCCGAAGAGCCCGCTGGCGGTACCGGCGCCGGGCAATTCGACTTCTCGAACCGGCGTTATCGAAAACCCAATCCGGCGTGACGAGGCACTCGCAATAGTCCTGTCCGGGCAGGTTAGCAAAGCGCTCTTCGACCTGCGCCGAAATCGCTGGCCGCGCCACGGATGGAACGGATGGATTGTGCGAACTCAAGTTCGCCTCTCATCCGCCTTGCCGTCTGCATTCGACCATTCACTCCTTAGAAATTGCTCTGGAATCGCAACACTTATTCGCCTAACTCTTCGAGCAGGGCCTTGGCGTCCTTCAGGTCCGCAGTGTCGAAGCCTTCGGTGAACCAGTTGTAGATGCAGGCGAGCCTCGCGCACTCCTCGTCGCGGCGATTCGCTCAGGACGCACCGCAGAGGGCAGCCAAGGCGAGCAATGCTCGATACGCGCGAGGCGAGCGACGCCATCCAATCGGAATTTATAGAACGCCAGCCAGTGCGACTATCCAGGCGACGGCGCTTGTCCCCCCGTCATGGGCTGTCAAATATCGCAGTGACTGGCAGAAAGGCAATGGAGTCGGTCGCGTATTCGGCTGATTGAATGCTGCAGCAAGCGGGTCGTTGGAACATTGACTTATCCTTGATCCTGCGAGACAACGGCAAAAGCTCGTACGGACTAGCTTCCCCTGTCGTCACTGGCGAAGGGGAGCGGACAGCACCGCTGTCACCTTCAACCAATCTTCAGGGATTAGTGGTATGGCTGTGCACATTGACGAACCGTTAAAGCCCTACGCCGATGATCAACCTGAGTATGCTC
>JASHPB010000349.1 GCA_030038355.1 Candidatus Binataceae bacterium | reverse complement strand
CGTTCTTCTACATGCTGCGCGACGGCGACTATTACTACCAGGCGCTGCGCAACCTGACGCCGCTGCATGACGACGACAAGGCTGCGATCTTCGACACGCTGCGGAAGACGCTTTCATCGGTGATGCGCGGCCTGATGCTCACGGCGCTGCTCCAGGGCTTGAGCATCGGGATCGGGCTCCTGATCTTCGGCGTGCCGTACTGGCTGTTCCTCGCCTTGGCTTCTGCCGCGGCCGGCCTGCTGCCAATCGGCGGCACGGCCTTGGTTTGGGTGCCGGCTGCGCTCTGGCTGCTTTACAGCGCCGGATGGGGCGTCGCAATCGGCCTCGTTGTCTGGTGCTCGGTCTGCCTCGCGATAATCGACAACTTCATCAAGCCGCTAGCGATGCGGCATGGCACGAGCCTGCCGACGCTCGCGCTTTTTTTGGCGATCATGGGCGGAATCGAAGCCTATGGCCCGCTCGGGTTGTTCGCCGGACCGGCAATCATATCGGTGTTCGCGTCGTTGCTCCGCGTCTATCGGAAAACCTACGGAGAAGATCGCCGCGAGGCGGCGTGAACGTCAACCTATCGCTCGTGCTCAAATCCGCGGGCGCTCAATTCAGGATGGTGCAATGAAATACGCAATCGTTACGGGAGGGGCGCGCGGCCTCGGTCTCGGAATCGTGAACGCGCTGCTCAAGGAAAAGGTCGTCGAGCGAATCGCCGTTGTCGATAAGAATCTCGCGCCGGCGCCGGCCGCGATCGCCGACAAGATAGAGGGCGTCGCCGCCGACGTAACCGACGAAAGGCAGGTTCACGCCGCGATCGAGGAAATCACGGCGCGCTTCGGCGCTAATCCCGACGTGCTATGCAACAACGCGGGCGGCGGCGAACGCGCATGGTTCGAAAGCGGCCGCCAGACAATGTGGGACAGCGTCGAGACCTGGCGCCAATACGTCGATCTGAATCTCAATTCCGTTTATATCGTGACGCGCGAAGTCGCACCGCGCATGCGCGAGGGCGGCGCCATCTGCAACACGTCATCGATCGCCGGAATGCTGCCGTCTCCCGTGCTGGCGGCATACGCGGCGGCCAAGGCTGGCGTGATCTCATACACGAAGACGCTCGCTCTCCAGCTCGGACCGAACAAGGTTCGCGTCAATGCGGTCGCTCCCGGCCTCATCTATACGAAGGTATGGGAGAACCTCGGCGCGGCGCTCGGCGGGAGTGATGCGAACGCGCGCGCGACGTTCGAGGCTGCGGTGAGAAGCCTCGTGCCGCTCGGCCGCGAGCAGACCGAGGACGATATCGGCCGGGCAGTGGCGTGGCTCTGTTCGGACAAGGCGATCAACGTGACCGGGCAGATAATCGCGGTGGACGGCGGAATCGTGCTCGGACCGCCAACGCTCCGTCGCGAATGACGTAGCGCGCTCCCGAATCGCAACGCTAAACTGGATGGCGTGAGCGTTTCGGCCAAAGAACAGAAGGCGATCGCGATCGTTCGCAAGCTGCGTGAAGCAGGCTTCGTCGCCTACTTCAATGGCGGATGTGTGCGCGACCGGATGCTCGGTATCGCGCCCAAGGACTACGATATCGCGACCGACGCGCGTCCCGAAGTCGTGCAGCGGATGTTCGATCGCACGGTCGATGTCGGCGCGAAGTTCGGCGTTATCTGTGTAATTATCGACAGCGATCAGTACGAGGTCGCGATGTTCCGCGCCGACGCCGAGTACACCGACGGCCGCCGCCCATCGGCGATTCGCTTCGGCACGATCGAAGAAGACGCGATCCGCCGCGACTTCACGATCGGCGGCATGTATTACGATCCGATCGAAGAACGGCTGATCGATCTCGTCGGTGGGATGCGCGATCTGCGGGCCGGGATCGTGCGCGCAATCGGAAATCCCTACGATCGCTTCGAGGAGGATCGCCTGCGTATCCTGCGCGGCGCCCGATTCGCCGCGCGCTTTGACTTTACCATCGACCCGGGAACCTGGGCCGCGATGAAGCGCGCGGCGCCAACGATCACGACGATCGCCGCCGAACGAATTGGCGAGGAGCTGATGCGCCTGCTGACCGAGGGCGGCGCCGCGCGTGGCATGGACCTGCTTACCGAAAGCGGCCTGATGCAGGCGCTGATTCCCGAGGTGCTCGAGATGGTCGGATGCGCGCAGCCCGACAATTTCCATCCCGAGGGCGACGTGTACACGCACACGCGGCTGGGCGTTTCGATGCTGCCTGCGGGATGCTCCGAGACGGTCGCGTTCGGAATCCTGCTGCACGATATCGCGAAGCCGCGCACGCGCGCGGTCGCCGCCGACAAGGTTACGTTCTACGGTCATACCGATCAGGGTGCGGTGATGGCGAGCGAGATCATGGCCCGCCTGAAGCGCTCGCGCCTCGTGCAGGAGCGCGTAGCCTACCTCGTTCGCGACCATCTCAGGCTCTGCATGGCGCCGCGGATGCGGGCAGCGACGCTTAAGCGGATGTTCGCTGAAGAGGGTTTCGACGAGCTGATGCAGGTGACGCTGATGGACACGCTCGCGTCGAGCTCGTACATGGGCTTTTGGAATTTCTGCGCAGAGCGTCGCCGCTCCATGACCACGGCGGAGATTCGTCCGCCGCGCCTGGTTGGCGGCGATGACCTGATTGGCATGGGCTTCAAGCCCGGGCCGCGCTTCAAGGCGATCCTCAAGGACATCGAGGATCAGCAGCTCGACGGTGCGCTGACCACGCGCGAAGCTGCGCTCGACTACGTGCGCAGCCACTACGGGGCCGAAAGCCCGCAAAGCGCCGCGTAGCGGTGCTAGCAGCCCGCGCCATAACGAGGAGATTCGGCCGCACGCTCGCGCTCGACGGCGTCGATTTCGAGGCTCATGCGGGCGAGATCCACGCGCTGCTGGGCGAGAACGGCGCCGGCAAGACCACGCTCATGAACGTGATCGCGGGAGCCACGCGTCCCAATTCGGGCGAGGTCACTCTCGATGGCGCCGCGCTCAATGCCGGCTCGCCGCAGGAAGCGCTGAAGGCTGGGATTGCCGCGGTTCATCAGAGCCCCATGCTCTTCGAGCGGATGTCATGGGAGGAGAATCTCGCGCTCGGCGGCTTCGGCCGACGCGGGAGGTACGATCTTCGCGCGGTCGCTGCCGAAGCGGCCGCGCTGGCCTCGCAGCTCGGCCTCAAGTTACCGCCGCCGCGCGCGATTCTCGAGCAGCGCTCCGTGAGCGAGCGTGTCAGGCTCGAGCTTCTGCGCGCGCTCAGCTTCGAGCCGCTCGTCCTTATCCTCGACGAGCCGACCAGCGTGCTGGCGCCATCGGAACTGGCCGGATTTCTCGAACTACTGGAGCGGCTCCGCGCCGAGGGCCGGATCGTCGTATGGATCACGCACAAGCTGGCCGAGGCACGCGCCGCTGCCGATCGAATCACGGTGCTGCGCCAGGGCCGCGTCGTGGCGCGCGCAATCTCGCCCGAGACTCCCGAGCGCGAACTCGCGCAGTTGATGCTTGGCGAGCTCGCACCTCCTGACGCTGCCGCGATACCAAAAGGAGGGTCCGGACAGTCTGTGCTCTTGCTTGATAACTTGCTGCTGATCGAAGACGGCCGATCGATTATCGATGGCCTTACGCTGGAACTCAGCGGCGGCGAAATCACCGGACTTGCGGGCGTTGACGGCAATGGACAGACAGAGCTGGTCGAGCTGCTCGCGCGCGTGCGCACTCCGAGCGGGGGATCGATTCGTCTCAGCGCCCGCACCGAGGCCGCGGAGATCGCCGTCATTCCGCAGGATCGCGATCATGACGGCCTCGTGCTCGACATGACGCTCTGGGAAAACCTGCTGCTGGAGCCTGGCCTGCGCGAACGCTTCACCAACGGAAGTTGGCTCGATGTCGCAAAGGCGCGGGCGCTGGGCGCCGACGTGATCGCCCGCTACAAGATTCGCGCAGCGAGTCCGGATGCCCTCGCCGCAGAACTCTCAGGTGGAAATCGTCAACGGCTCGAAGTCGCGCGCGCGATGTCGCTCAAGCCGAAGGTCATCATCGCACACAACATCTGCCGCGGACTCGATCTCGCCGCTACTGCCGATGTGCATCGCGCATTGGTTGATTTCGCCGCCGCCGGCGGCGCCGTACTGCTGATCTCGAGCGATCTCGACGAGTTGCTCGCGCTATGCGGGCGTCTCTTCGTGATAAGCCGCGGCAAGATTCGCGAGACCGAGCCCGCCGAGCGCACTCCGGAACGCCTGGGCCTGCTGATGGCGGGGGCGTGGAGCTGACGCCGTGCTTTGGCCGCTGATCAAGTCCGCAGCCGCGCTTGCGCTCGCCATTGCGCTCATCTCGATCGTGCTGGTTGCGCTCGGCGTGTCACCGGTTGCTGTGTTTGCAGCGCTCGCCGAGGGCGCGTTTGGAAGCTGGTACGCGTTCACCGATACCGTCGTCAAGGCGACCCCGCTGGTTTTCACAGGCCTCGCGATTGCGGTCGCGTTCTCGGCGGCGCTGTGGAATATCGGCGCCGACGGCCAGCTGCTGGTTGGCGCGATCCTGAGCGGCGCGATTGGTCCCTTCCTTGGCGGATGGCCACGCCCGATCGCGATTACGATCGTGCTCGTTGCCGGCGCGCTCGGCGGCGCGATCTGGGGCGGCCTCGCCGGCTGGCTCCGCGCGCGGCGCGACGTCAACGAGGTGATCAGCACGATCATGCTGAACTTCGTTGCCGTGCAGACCCTCTCGTGGTGCGTGCATGGCCCGCTGATGGAAGCAACACGCGCCTATCCTGCGAGCACGCCGATCGCTGAGTCGGCGCATCTCGGATTCTATTTTCCGCCGAGCCGTCTCAACCTTGGAATTGCGATCGGGATCATCCTTGCGATCGGATGCCATCTGCTGTTGTTCCGCACTTCGTTCGGCTTCGAGTTGCGCGCGATGGGCCGAAACCGCCGCGCCGCTGCTTTCTTCGGCCTGCCGATTGCGTCGCTGACCGTGCGCGTGATGGCGCTCAGCGGCGCGCTCGCGGGGCTCGCGGGCTCGGTGCAGGTCGCATCGATCACCCATCGCCTCTACGAAAAGCTCTCACCTGGATGGGGCTACGAGGCGATCGCGGTCGCGCTCGTCGCGCGGCTGAATCCGATCGGAATTGTTGCCGCGGCGTTCCTTTTCGGCGCGCTCGACAATGGTTCGCAGGCGATGCAGCGCGCGGTGGGAGTCTCTCCCGTGCTGGTGCAAGTTATCGAGGGCATGGTGATTCTCATTCTGCTCGCCTTCGACACTCCCATTTGGTCGCGACTCGGCGGGCGTCTCGGCGGCGCTAAGGGGCCGGCGCACGCGCCGGCGTTGTCTCCCGATGCTTGAGGCGTTTCTCACTTCGACCATGACGATGGCGACTCCGATTCTGCTCGCGGCGCTCGGCGAGCTGATGGTCGAGGAGAGCGGCCTCATCAACATTGGAATCGAAGGCGCGATGCTCAGCGGCGCGTTCTTCGCGCTGGCGGCCGCCTACTTCGGGGGCAGTACTGTGCTTGGGCTCGCCGCAGGAATCGGTTCGGGAATCGCGATCAATGCGATCTTCGCACTGATGGTCGTCAATCTCGCCGTCAACCAGGTCGTCGCCGGCACCGCGCTCGATATCCTCGCACTCGGCCTCACCGGAGTTTTCTATCGCAAGTTCTTCGGCGTGACCGGCAGTTCGTTCATGGTGAAGTCGATGGCGCGATTGCCGCTCGGCCCGCTCGCCAATATTCCGCTGCTCGGGCGCGCGTTCTTCGATCACAACGCGCTGGTGTATTTCAGCTTCGCACTGGTTCCTGTCGTTGCTTATATGCTGAGGCGCACGCGTTACGGGCTTCGGCTCCGCGCGGCGGGAGAGCGGCCCGACGCGGCCGACGCGCTCGGCCTCGATGTCTATCGCCTCAGATGGCAAGCGCTCATCGTATCGGGCGCGCTCACGGGCCTCGCCGGCGCGTTCCTCACACTCGCCTACGCGAACACCTTCGTCGAAAACATCTCGGCGGGGCGAGGATTTGTCGCGCTCTCGGTCGTGATACTCGGGCGCTGGAGTTCGTGGGGACTCGCGGCCGCATCGATTTTATTCGGCGCCGCGATGGCGCTGCAGTTTGCGATGCAGGCGCTTGGCACCGCGATCCCATATCAATTGTTCCTCGCGCTACCCTACGCGCTCACCGTCATCGTACTGGCGACCGTGGGCGGGCAGGTGGCCGCTCCCAGCGCGCTGGGCGAACCCTACAGCCGCTCGTAACTTCGCGAGCCTTGGCGAGTTTACAGCAACGGGATCCCTTCGCGACGCATCCCGCCTGAGGAGAATCGATCATGGCCCAAAACTACATCCAGCCCGGCTACCACGCGGTCACGCCGTATCTCTACGGCAGTCCCAAGCTGGTTGATTTCCTGGTTGAAGTCTTTGACGCCGAGGTTATCCATCGCAGCGAGGTCGACTCGAGCGGCGGCAGCCACAACGAAGTCAAAATCGGCGACTCGATGGTCGATTTCGGGTCGGGCTACTACGCCGACAAGTCGATGGCCGCGGCGCTCTGGGTTTACGTTCCGGATGTCGACGCGACGCTGAAGAAGGCTCTCAAAGCCGGCGCGACGCTCGTCCGCGAGGTGGATGATATGACTTGGGGCGACCGCGTCGGCGGCATGAAGGACGCGTTCGGCAACACATGGTGGATAGCGACGCACAAGAAGACAAGCTGAT
>JASHPB010000348.1 GCA_030038355.1 Candidatus Binataceae bacterium | reverse complement strand
AATGGCCGCCTTTGAAAGTTCAGACCTGCGCAGGGTTTCACCTAGGCGATCCGCTGCACACCGTCAAATATAAGCCGCGGTTGTTCACCAAGTTTCCGGCTGAGCGGCTTTCAGAAGAGCTAAACTTCGCTAGATTGCACAGAAGCTTCAGGACTACCTCGCCGTGCGGGCATTAGTTCGATGCTCGTGAGCTCGTTTTCATCGGCAGTGCGAAGTCGTGCGGCTGGTCTCGCTTTGGCGCGATGATAATCTCCAGGAGCTGTTTCCCTCACGGAGAGGACCGTGAGAACCCTTAACAAAAGAGTAACGCGAGTCTGGCGCGCCGCGACAGTGTCATGTGGTACGACTGTCAAAGTCTGTACGTACAACCAGTCTGGACGGTAATAAAATGCGAATCGCACTGGTAAGCGATAGTCATCTGGCGATGATTGCTCCGAGCTGCAACGCTAATTGGCAAGCAGTACGCGAGTATGTTGCTTGCAACCGTGCTGATATGACCGTGCATCTCGGTGATATCGCGCTCGATACTGCGACCGATGCTTCTCAGCTCGAGGCGGCGCGCAGAATGTGTGATGGATGGCCCAGCTCATTTCGTTTCCTTCCCGGAAATCATGATATCGGCGACAATCCGCCGGCTCCCGGTGTACCGGCGAAGCATCCGCTCGATCGGCGGCTGCTTGCGCAATATCGCGCAAGTTTCGGCCCGGGCTTCTGGTCAATAGATGCCGATGGTTGGTTGGTAATCGGATTGAACGCGCAGTTGTTCGGCAGCGGTTCGCCAGAGGAAGCGGATCAATGGGCATGGCTCGAGCGGTGCATCGATGCAGCCGGAACCCGCCGCCCGGTGATATTGATGCAACACAAGCCGCTGTTTCAAAACACGCGCGATGACGCGCGGCCTCACATCCGCTATATTCCGCTCGAACCGCGGCGACGATTGCTCTCGATGCTCGCGCGGATCAACTTGCGAGTCGTCTTCAGTGGCCACACGCACCAGTATCTTGATCGGGCTATCGACGGCGTCCGCCACATCTGGATTCCGTCGACTTCCTTCTTTATTCCCGATAGCGACCAGGAGCGAATCGGCGAGAAGGTTGTTGGGCTGGGTCTTCTGGAAGTCGCGGGCGCTTATTGCAGATTCGATCTCATATGTCCTGAAGGAGTCATACGAAATAGTCTCCTTGAGCAGCCTTTCTATCGAATTTTGAAGTAAAGTTGGCTCGAGCAAACGACCAACCCGCACCGTCAATCGGCTGCATCCTAACAGTCGGGAAGTTGCACGACCCATGCTGGCTCGAGTTGGCGGGACGGTTGGAGAAGACTGAAGAGGCACGGGCCGATAGTGCTACGAGCACGATCGGGCCTGTACCATCGAGGCGCCGACGAGCAAGACGAAGAGGCCCAGCACGATACCGATCGCAAAGCGCACACGAACGTAAAGAGTTATCGCCCGAGTGGATCGCCATAGACTCACGAATGACTTTGGCCCGTGGTCGATAGCGTTACCTGTTCGGAGTCGTTACGGCCAATTCATCCGCATCATCCAGACTTTGACCTCCTGCGTTAGCACGACATATGAAACAAGCGTCAGTAGCAGGAGCGGCCAATATGCTGCCGGCAGCGGAAGCATTCCGAACCATTGTCCGATGGGGCGAAGACGGCAGCCATGCGCCAAGCAGCATGATCAATCCAGAAGTCACAATGAGTTGCCAACTGGCGCGACTCTGGATGAACAGAATTTTGTTGATGCGAATGACATGTATGATCAGAGTTTCGGTGAGTAACTATTCCACAAACCATCCTACCCGCGAGCTCTGCGACCAATACTTCGTAGGTCTGTGAAGCTGAAGGTGTGGAGCTTTCAGTCCTTCGCCGTGCCTGTCTCTGATATCCGATGATTGCGCTTGTAGCAACGGCTCAGGGGAGTGAACGAACCTTCTACTTTCGTCGACTGCAATTGGCGCTGAATTCCTAGCCGTAAGGTGATTGTTATCAAAGAAATGGAGCCGTGACCTCGAGGTGGGCCACGGCCATTCAGTTTGATCGATCGACCCTGACGGCTCCTAATGTGCCTTGTCGTAGTGGTTCTCGCGGTTCATGTAGTGATAGGGATGCGACTTCCATTCTGTGCGCGCGATCGGATGAGTCTGAAGGAACTAGCGCAGCCTCGGATGGCGATCGACGTATTGCTCGTTGTCCACCAGTGCCGGGTTCTTCTCGAGCTGTTGCGCAACTTCGGGATGGTTGTCTAGGTAGCCGTCGGTATTCGCGAGCGGATGTGCGTGACCATACAGCTCGTCGCGCCATTCGTCATTCATGAAGCGCTCCGGATGCTGCTGCAACTCTGGGCGCACCTCCGGATGCTGCGAAAGATAGCCGTCGAGGCCGGGATGCGTCGCGAGGAATTGTGGATTGTCAGCTAGAAGTGGGTTAGCCGCGAGCTGGTGCGCCACGTCTGGATGCTCGTCAAGATGGCCGTTGTCGAAGCGCGACACGGCTCCAGCCGCCGTACCAGGCCCAGAAGCGATCGGGCCGCCACCGTGGTTCCACTGGTAGTGGCCCTCGCGATACATGAACTGCCCCGCTGTTTGATGAAGTTCCTGGTTCACGCCGAGATGATTGTTCAGGAAATTCTGCTCGAGATTCAAGTCGAAGGGCGCATGCGCCCTGGCAGTCGAGAGATCACACCGGAACGCGACCTGCCCGACGGTTTTCACTCTGCGCCCGGCATCTTTGCGACATTGATTTTGATCTTCGCGAGCGCGTCGGGCTCGGGCGTGATGGCTCAGTATCTGATCTATGCGGGGCCGGCGGATTCAGGGCAGGAACTTTTTCAGCGAGTTGAGTGGATTTGGAATCGACGGCAACGAGGATCCGCCGGATGAGGAACCGCCGCCGACCAGCGCGCCCACCGCATTCGCGCCGCCGCGGATGATTCTGCCGGGAGTGCTGATCGCGCCCATCGCAACACGCTCGGTGAGTTTCGGCAGGTCGGGCAGAACTACGACTTCAGGGACATGCCCGGTGACATAAACGGGAAGGGCGAAGCGAAGCCCGAGCGTGAGCTGGATATCCGCGCTCATGCGGATATTCTCGTCCATGTCGAACCATCCTGTACCACTGATGCTGTAATCCGGCGACTGGGCGTACAGGTCATTCGTGGAAAAGCGCGGGCCGGTCAACTGAAAGGTCATGCTTGCCGATTCGAGCTCCGTGTCAGGATCGACTAACAATCCGTGATGACTAGACATGAAAGCAACGTCGACGATCTGGCTGACACCGGGTGCAGCCGCGACAGCATTGATCGCGTCGGCGACGATATTGACGCCGACCAGCTTGCCGTTGGCGATCGCTACGCGCCCGCTGCCGCTCAGCGTGGGCTTGATTTGATTCCAATTGTTGCCGCGGCCGGAGGCTGCAACATTGCCCGTCAGAAAGCCGCGCACAGTCTTAGCGGCTTTGAGATTCTGCGAGCGCAACGCCTGCTCGACATCGAGATTGTTCATCACGAGCGTGCCGCTGAATTGCGGCGTCTTACCGAGCTCGAGAGAACCGTCCGCGCTGAGCGAACCGCCGAAAACTCCCACCTTCAGCGGATGCGCGACCACATGGCCGCCGGAGTAGGCCGCGGTCAGATCAAGATTGCGATAGGAGACGTTTTGCAGCGACCCGTCGGTCGATTGAACCACGGCGCTGATTTGCGGCTCCGCGATTTCACCTGTCGCAGTTCCGTTAACAGTTAGTCGATTGAGGACATCGTTCGGTGGGCGATCCGGGACGATCTGCGCGAGCCTGAGGGAATCCGCGCTCAGCGAGTAGCTTGCCTTGAGCGGGCTTACCGACTCGACCCGTCCCTGCACCTTGATTTGTGAAGAGCCGAACGTGAGGGTCGTCGGCTGGAGGGCTTCCTCTCCGTTGCTGATCTGAACGGTACCGGTCAAGTCCTTGATCGTGCCGGGCAACGGCGATCCTGGCTTAACCGAAACCTGCTTCAGCGCGATCGTGCCATTGAAAGGGAGTCCGCTGCCGCCCATCGTCGCGACGCCATGAACTTCACTGAGGCCGCTGATTGCGTAGGTGGCGGCTGCGGGAAACATCGGAACCAGAGTCGCGAGGTTGAAGCCGTTCGAATCGATTTTCTCGCTGATCCGGGGCGCACTGAGGCTCGAGAATTCGCTCGCCACAAGCGCGAGGTCGGCGAGCTTGAGGTTCGCGCCCCCGATCTGGAGGTGCTCGGTAATCGTCGCATTGGCCGCGAGCGTCATCGTAGTTCCGGTCGGCTTGTTGAAGAGACCGCCGTACACGATGCGGTTGTTGGTCAGATCAGCACTTACGGTGATCTCCAGCTTGGCCGGCGTGCCCTCAGCAGTACCGGTCACAGCAATCGGGTCAGGAATCGAAAGTGCCGCGGGAATCTTCGAGCCGATGAAATCGAGCGTGCGGAGTTGGTCGAGTAACAATGAATCGACGTCGAACTTGAGATCGATAGGGATGCTCTTTTCTTCAAAGATGCCTTGCTCAAGTAGCGGACCAAGCTTACCTGAGATCGCGACGTTTTGATTCGCGCTAGTGAGCGCGAACTTGAGCATGATGTCGAAGGCGGACGCGGCGTCAAAATTGGTCACGGTCAGAGCGAACTTGCTGACGCTTATCGGCGCCATGCGCTCACCCAGGTCGGTGAAGGTAAGCGTGCCGTCCTCGATGCTGAGTGCGTGGATCGAGAGGTCGGCGAGCGGCGAACGCTCGTTTGCGTGCGCTGCGCGTCCTGCCTCTTCAGCTTTCTGGTTGGCGACGCGAGCCGCGCCAACGGTGCTCGTGTTCAGCGCGCCCGCCTTGTTCATCACGAGGCTGATATCCGGATAGATCAGGTCGAGCTGGGTGACGATAGCTTTACCGCGAAGCAGCGGAATGAATTCGACCTCCATGGTGGCTTCGTGCGCGGCGATGAAGGGCTGTTTCGAAAATGCAGGGTCGTCCGCGATTTTCAGATCGTCAACTTCGATTGAAACGCCCCATCCGAGCCGCGCCTTGATTTGGCTGACTTGAACGCGGCGACCGAGGGCAGCGCTGACGCGTGCGAGGATTCGGCCCTGATTGGCGTTTACGATCGCGCTCAGCCGGAAGAAGGCATAGACGACGAATGCGATGCCAATCAGAATCGCCACGCCAACCGCGCTGCCGGAGATTATGAGTACCCTGCGCAACCTTCGCGTCCCCGCCGAAATCCGGGCGATTGCCGATACTAAACCAAATGGCCGCCCAACGCTCAGCCGTTCAGCTTGACTTGTTTTTCACATCGGTTAGTGAGAGGCAGGTAGCGCAATTTTCGGAGGTTACTGCCGTGGCTGAACTTGCCTGGTCGAGCGCAATCGCGATCGCGCGCAAAATACGCAAACATGAAATCTCGAGCCACGAGGCGGTTGACTACTTTCTCGCACGGGTTGCCGCGCTCGATAAGCCAATCAACTGCGTCGTGACGATTGATGCCGACCGTGCCCGGCGCGAGGCCGATGCCGCCGACGCTGCGCTCGCGCGCGGCGAAGTGGGCGGGCCGCTGCATGGCGTGCCGATGACGATCAAGGACTCGTTTCAGACCAAGGGGATGCGCACGACTTCCGGTGCGCCGGAGCTATCCAACTTCATCCCTGAGGAAGACGCGTGGCCAGTGGCGCGGCTTCGCGAGGCTGGCGCAATCATCTTCGGCAAGACCAATCTGCCGATCTATGCCGGCGACCTGCAGAGCTACAACGAAGTCTTCGGCACGACCAACAATCCCTACGATCAGTCACGCACCCCGGGCGGATCATCGGGCGGCTCCGCGGCGGCGCTCGCGTGCGGCTTCACGCCGATCGAACTCGGCAGCGATATCGGTGGTTCGATTCGCTTGCCCTCGCACATGTCTGGCGTCGTCGGTCACAAGCCTAGCTACGGAATCGTGCCGGCGCACGGCCAGGTACCAGGACCACCGGGTACGCTGACGCTCGCCGATCTCGCGGTCGCCGGCCCGATGGCGCGAACCGTAGACGATCTGAAGCTCGGCCTCGATCTTATGGCCGGGGCGAATCGCTGGGAGCATCCGGCGTGGAGGCTTAAACTGCCGCCGCCGCGCAGGCGCTCGCTTAGAGAATATCGAATCGCGGCGTGGCTCGACGATCCCGCCTGCCGAGTCGAACCTGACGTGCGCACTCTGCTCGAGAAGGCAGCGAACTCACTTGCTTCGGCGGGCGCGACGGTCGATTACGAAGCGCGGCCGGGTTTCACACTCGAGAAAGTCGCCGACACCTTCGGCGCGCTGCTGCAGGCGGCGCTCTCAGGGGGCACGTCGTACGAGAAGATCGAAGAGTACGCCGCGACCACTGGATCAACGCCCGCCGCGCAGACGCGCCGGCTTCTCGCAATGCGTCATCGCCAGTGGCTCAGCTACAACGAACGGCGCCTGCAGATGCGCAAGCGATGGGAAGAGTTCTTCGCCAATTGGGATGCGATACTGATGCCGGTGATGCCGTGCGCGGCGATCCAGCACGATCATTCAGAGCCGATGGCGAGCAGGCTCGCGACCGTTGGCGGCGAGCAACGCCCTTACTGGAGCCTCACGACGTGGATGGGGCCTGCGGGAGTGTGCTATCTGCCGGCCACCGTTGTTCCGGTCGGCCAATTGAGCAACGGCCTTCCGATCGGCGTCCAGATCGCGGGACCATATCTGCACGATCGCACAACGCTCGATATCGCCAAGAAGCTAATCGCGATCGTCGGTGGATGCCCGCGCCCGGCTGGTTTCTGATCAGCGGTTCGCGGTCGGAGCGCCATTGAGCACGGCAGTCGCCTGATCTAGCTGATTGCTGTATGCGTCGAGCGCCTCGGCGGTGATTTTGATGGCGCGATCGACGTCGCCCCACTGCCGATCTTCGATCGCTTCGGTCACCGCCGGCATCGTCTTCGCATCGTAACCGGTGAACCGGCCGGGCGCGTAGATGACGTTCTTATACCAGGTGCGGCCGGGCAGACCTGCATCAGGAGCGAGGGTCTGATCGATATTCAGCATGATCGAATCGAGGCGTGCGAGTTGCGCGCCGGAAAGTTTCGGGCCCTGCTTCGCGAGCGCGTCGTCGTAGGCCTTAGCGCTTTTCTTCAGCCGAGTCACCGCGTTGTCGAGAGCGCTGAAGTTCACCTGCGGGACTGCGCTCATCGGAGCGGGAGGAGTGCTCGACTTGGTCGGGTCGGCGGCGACCTGGAACGCGTGATCGCGAAGCATCTTGTCCTGCGTCTCGGCTTCCTCGCGCTTTTGCTTGAGCAACTTCTTTGCAACCTCGAGGTCCTCGCCCAGCGCGTCAGCAAAGTCGCTCGGGCGCTGCAGCGGCAGATCACTGTCGGCGGCGCGCAGCACGAGCCGTCCCACGGTCTTCGCGAGGAGCGCATCGTAGACGAAGCCGGGATCGACGAAACGGGTGTGATGCTCGAACGTGTCGTAACGGGAATGATAAACGCCGCGAAAATCTCCCTCGCCGGCGAAGCCCAGGTCCAGTGACGGAATGCCGAGGTGATCAAGAAACGCGGAGAAATCAGATCCAGAACCCAGCGGCTCGATGAGAAAGTCTTTCGCGGGATCGGCAGCCAACTTGGCTTCGGCTTTGACACGCTCGGGCGCACCGGGCTCTAGCGCCGCGACACGAAGCTTGGCGCGACGACGCTCGCCGATCGAAACCTGGCTCTCGGGATCGGTCACATCGACAGCGACCTGGTTCACCAGATGCTGGAAGTCCTGGCTGCCGCCCACCTGGAGGTAGCCGCGCGCGTTGGTGTCCGAGTTTATATAAATGACTGTTTTCTGCTTGAGTTCCGCGGCGTGGGTCTCCGCCCATTCAGTGGATCCGATGAGCATGGCCTCTTCGGCGTCCCAGCTGGTGTAAACGATTGTGCGCTTGGGATGCCATCCACCTTTCGCCAGCGTTCCAATTGCCTTGGCCTCAGCCAGCAGCGCGACTTGTCCAGCCAATGGATCACTGGCGCCGAAAACCCATCCGTCGTGATGATTGCCGCGAATCACCCACTGATCCGGATACGTCGAGCCATTCATCGTCGCGATCACGTCGTAAATCTCTTTCATTCCCCAGTTCGACCTGACGGCGAGATGTGCGACCGCTGGACCCGGCCCAACGTGATAAGTGATTGGCAGCGTGCCGCGCCAACTGGGCGGCGCCACCGGACCTTGCAGTGATTCGAGAAATGTCTTCGCGTCGCCATAGGAGATAGGTATCGCAGGAATCCTGACGAGGCTCTTGGCCTCGGCGATGCTGAGGCGCTTCGCGTCCTTGGTCGCGCCGATACCTGGGGTCAGCGGGTCGCCCGGATAGAGCGAGATATCGAGCACCGAACCACGCTGGATACCATGATACGGGCGCATCGGACCTTCAGGATAGACGTCGTCGATAGAGTACCCGTCGTTAGCCGGGTCCGAATAGATGATGCATCCGATCGCGCCGTGCTCGGCGGCGAGCTTGGGCTTGAGCCCGCGCCATCCCCCGCCGTAGCGCGCCACCACGATCTTACCCTTGACGCCGACGCCGAGACGTTCGAGCGTTTCGTAGTCGTCCTTCATCCCATAGTTGACGTAAACCAGACCACCGATCACATCACCGTCGCTCTGGTAGACGAGGTAGCCGGGCAGGGCGGGTTCGCGCGCCGTCGCACTCGAGTCGCCTGGGATGGGCGGCTCCTGCAGCGTCGCCTTGAAGGGCTTGGGCGTAACGAGCTCGAGCGTCTCCTTGATCGGCGTCGGATAGAGAATGTAGAAGGTCTCGATATGCGCATCCCATGCCCAATCCCTGAACCATCCGAGAATGCGCTCGGCGTTGGCCTTGTCGTGCGGAGAGCCGACGTGGTTGGGCTCGCTCGCGAGGACTTTCATCCAGTCGCGGAGATCGTTCGGCGCAATCAGCGCGTCGAACTTTTGCTCCAGGCGTGATTCGTCGGAGGGCGCGGGCGATGATGTTCCGAGCGCGGCGGCGACGAAGAGAAAGATTCCAGTGGCGGCAATTGACGCGAGTACGAGGTTGCGCACCGCATGAGAATAGACGAGCGAGGTCAGCGGTGAAACCGACGGCGCGGCTATCGCACTGGCGATCGCTGATGCTACGCCTGCTTCCGACTGTACTTATCGCGATGGCCGCAGGAGCAGCCTGCGCCGCCGAAGCGAAGCCGCGCTGGATGACCTTGCCGCCGACGCCCACACTTCCGACGCCCGAAAAGAGCGGTCTTGCACCGATCAACGGCATCAAGGCGTGGTACGCGGAGTTCGGCAGCGGCGAGCCGGTAATCTTGCTGCATGGTGGACTCGCCAACGCGAGTTACTGGGGATTGCAGGTGCGTGCGCTGGAGCCCAGGTATCGCGTGATCGTGATGGACAGCCGCGGACATGGGCGCAGCTCACGCACGGTGAAGCCGCTCGGCTACGACCTGATGGCGTCGGATGTAGTTGCGCTGATGGACTACCTGCACATCGACAAGGCGGCAATCGTAGGATGGAGCGATGGAGCGATTATCGGGCTCGACATCGCGATTCATCATCCCGAGCGCTTGACGAAGCTGTTCGCCTTCGCCGCGAATTCCAATCCTTCCGGCGTGAAAGACGTCGGCAAGAGCCCCGTGTTCACAGCATTCATCGCGCGCGCGGCGCAGCAATACGCGGAGCTATCGCCGACGCCGACCCAGTTCAGGGCTTTCCTCGCCGATATCCAGCAGATGTGGGCGACGCAGCCGAACTTCACTGATTCGCAGCTCAGAAGAATCCGAACGCCGACCTGGATTGTCGACGCCGATCGTGACGAGGCGATCAAGCGCGAGGATACTGACCACATGGCGGCGACCATCGCCGACGCCGGCGAATTGATCCTTCCAAACGCGAGCCACTTCGCGTTTATCCAGGATCCGGCGATGTTCAATGAGGCGCTGTTGCGGTTTCTTTCGGAAGGCCCGGCAGGATCGTAGTTGCAGTTGTCGAAAGGAGGTGTGCGATAGCACTGAGGACAACTCAGGAAGCTGCCTTGGCCGCGCGTCGATTCGAGCAGCCGACATACGCCTGTTCTGAAGCGAGCCGTCATTTGAAGATAAAGAACGGCCGCGTGCTCCGATGGCTTCGATCACCGACCAAGGAAAGGCAGAAACCGGTGACGTCCACGCGGCGGCTCAGGCGGCCGGGGAGGAAAGGGAAGAGACGGTTGTGTCGCCTAGTGGGCGCTCTTACGGCAGCAGTCCTTGTACATCTTGCCCGAACCACGGCATGGGGCGTTCGGATCGGGATTGTGCGCCATAAAAACACCTCCGAATGCGAATGTGAGGAAGCTAGCGCCAGCCTCGTGCCGCGCCGCCGCGCCTGCGCTCGCTAAAAGAGTGCAGCGAATTCGGAATCTTTGCCCCGATACGCTTTAACGCCATGTTGGGCCGATTCGCGAAATATAAAGAAATTCCTCCAAACCTGGGCTGCAACTCAATTGCAGACGCACTGGGAACACAGCCTCGCTTGCTGAGCGCTAGTGAAGCTCAGCACATTCGGTGGAACGCCGAAGGAATTTGCCTGGCCGATACGCTGGGTGGCGCCGGGCAGTGATCCGAGTGAACTCGGCGCCCCGGAGCTTTGTGCCACGCCGGGCGAACCGAAGGTATTGGCCGCACCTGCATTCTGGTTAGCGCCAGGCAAGGCACCAAAAGAGTTGGCGGCGCCGATTCCGCCCGCCACTCCGTAGGACGGTGGCCTGAATTGATTGTAGCTGACGCATGCGCCGCTCGCGCTCTGCTCCGCACTGAAGTACCCCGATGACGTCACGGCGCCCATCCAATGCGTGGGAGTGCCGGGCCCGGAGCATGTGCAATTGAATGTCCGCGGGCCTGGCGTCGCGTAGGCTGCGGGCGCCGACGGAACCGCAATCGGACTCGGCGCAACTGCGGTGCTGATAGGCGCAGGCAATTGAGCTGGCGGACTCGGCGGCAGCGGCGGCACTACGAGGGGATTTGGCGGCGGTAGCTGCGCATATCCAATCCCGAGTGCCAGCATCAATAAACACGGCGGCGCGAGGACGGCGAGGAATCGCAACGACTTGATCGCTCGCCCGGGTAGCCCAAGTGATAACGGCCGGAGGTCACGCACCTTCAATTGCTCCAGCCGGCTAGAATCGCGAATACCAAGGCGACTGGCTAGGCTCGTGCAGCTGAAAGTTGATGTTGAAGCGCTGGAGCAGCGTGCCCTCGGCGTGCCATAGCGCGAGCCGCGCGTTTTCGAGGCCGACGTCAGCCTGAACTTCGTTGCCCTGCGCAGTCACCAGGTTGCTCTGGTACTGCAAGAGCTGATTGGTCGTTGCGGTGCCGATTCGGAACTCGACGCCGACGTCGTGCAGGCTTTCCTCGGCATAGGAAGTCGCTTCCTTGGTCGATTCGACTTGTTGCACGTAGGCAGACAGGTTGGCGAGCGCGCTCTTCACCTGAAGCGCGGCCTGGTAGAGCGCCTGCCGATACTGAAGGCGAGTTTCATTCAACGATATGCGGGCTTGCGCGAGGGCAGCCTGGGGCGCGGCGTTATCCAGCGGCATTGAGAATCCGATCACCGCCGCGTAATCGTAGAATGAGAAGTTGAACATGCTATTCAGCGAACTTCCGTAGCCTCCGGCGAAAGGCAACTCAGCCGCGTTGTTATGACCGGGCGGCACGGTGGGTCCGGAAGGATCAAAGCAGTTGGCATAGGTAGGCACGCTGATCGTCGCGGTGCACTTAGAGTTGCCCGCTTCCGACGTAATACCGAACTGCGCGCCGAGGTTCAGTTGCGGCAGCATCTGATTCTGCGCGTATTTGACCTGGATCACGGCGCTCCGAATCGACTCGCGCATCCCGGCCAAGGCAGGACTGTAATCGAGCATCTGTTTGAACGCTTCATTGTCGGTTTCTGCCGCTGCCTGGCCAGTATTGGGCGCGTCAGCCGGTTCGATCACCTGAGCGAGAACGGCGTTGCCCGGGTTGAAGCCGACATCCTGGCGAACTGTGGTTTCGGCCACATCCACGCCCGCCTGCGCGGCCTGAACATTGGCACGGGCTGTGGCTGCGGCGGAAAGCGCCTCGGTCAAATTTACTGGCGCCATCATGCCGTGGTTGACGCTGGCGCGATTGACGCGCACCAGGTCGAGGTTGAACTTGAGCGCCTCCTGCTGGACCTTGAGGTTTTCCTCGGCCATGACCACGCCCCAGTAATCATTACCGATGCGCTGGACGAAATCGTTGAGCGATGACGAATAGTTCCATTGGGCCGTGCGCTGGGCAGACTGGGCGAGGCGGACTTGGATCGTCGCGAACTGCCAGCCGAAGTTTTGCAGCAACGGCTGCGAGAGCGACATGACGATTTCTGGAGTATAGACGGGGTTAACCGGGCTGAAAGAGGTGTTGGTCAGCTCGCGATTGTTGTTGAAGGTGAGGCCGAGGGTCCCATTGGTGCTGGAAAGGACCTTGCTCAGGCCGAAGTTCCAGTCGTACATCTTCTGCACGATCGCGACACTGCCGGGGTTCTGGAACGGCGATGAGACCGGAGTGGCTTGCTTCTGGACGTCGACCTGCGAGCTAATCTGCGGGTCAAAGACGGCGTTCGCCGACTGGACGCTCTCTGTCGATGCGACGGGATCGAGCGCGACCGCGGCCAATCCCGGATTGTTTCGCAGCGCCAGGTAGATGGTCTCTTTGAGGCTGAGCTTCAAGGACTGATTGTCTTCGGCGCTTTCGAATTCGTCACGGGGCAGTCCGACGTACGATGATTGCCATTGGCGGGCAAACATCTTGGGCAGCGACAGAATCGCGCTGCTTTCGTAGGGCGCGGCCGCATGCGGCTTGACGGGAGCAACAACGTCAGGGGGAGATACCTGTTCGCCGATCGACGGATTACTGGTCGTTTGGCTCTGCGCGAGCGCGGCGGCGCCCGCTATCGAGACTATGAGAATTGTCGCAGCCGCTACGTAAATTCGGCATCGGACCCATTTCGATCCGAACAGGAGACTGATTGCGTGACTCTTCACCTGATCCTTTGATCGTTTCATCGCTCCTCATTTTTTTGCGGACGAAACCACGGTTTGACGCGATCCATTTTCGATAGACGCCGACCAGCCACTGAAGTTTCCGCTCGAACCGGTCAACGAGGGTTGACGGATAAGTGACAAAATTCGGGAAACGTGAAGAATTTGCCATTCGGGACGATCAAGCTATACCAGCCGAAATTCAATAGAAGGTCGATCTAGCAACGAGAATTATCCGCCGCAAACCACGATCGGGACGCCTTCCCGTGGCATTCGGATTGCCGTGCGGCTTCCGGATCAAAAGTCACCGAGGCGGATTGATATCGATGCGGCGAACGGAGCAAATGGCGCGCCGCGCTCGTATTGGCTGGTGGTGATGGAGCCCGGCTCCGATCGCTAACCAAATTTATCGTCGGGCGCGAAATCCCAAAGTAATTTTGCTCGATCGCCGGCAACAGGACGCTTCTCGAGGACACGTTGAACCGTACCTCGACGGTGATTCCCAATCGAGCGGAACGCGATCGTCCTGAATCGCCAACACCGTATTTGCTACCGTGGCTTGCTCGCCGGCTTCGCGCCCGGGCTCGCCGAGCAACCATGCAATCGCGGCACGGCCGCCGCGATTCTCTTCGGATTACGGCATCTGGTCGATCTCGGACGCGACGCGACCGTGGCTGTCTTTCCGTCGGATCACTTCATCGGCAACGATGATGCGTTCATGAGCCAGGTATCGCTACGGCACCCTGATCTCAAACGAGTGAATCGATTTTGGGAGAAGCCGAGCGAGTCTGTCGCCGATCATCTATTCCGGGGCGGATGTCTCTGGAACAGCTTTATCCTGGTCGCGTCGGTGGCGGTCCTGCATGCGATGTTCGTCGAATTTGCGAGCCAGCTCTATTGCACCTTCAATGCGGAATTGGCTGCGACGATTCCCGGCTCCGACGGCTTGGCGGTCGAGCGCGCGTATCGCAAAACTCCAACCGAAGGATTCTCTGAGCAAATCCTGTCGCAGTACCGGTCCAACCTCGTCGTGCTGAAGCTCGAGAATTGTCAGTGGAGCGACCTCGGCGAGCCGTCGCGTGTTCTCGACCTGATCAAAAACCTGAAGCGTCATCCGCGATAGGCGGACGATTTCATCGCGGCCACCTCGATTGCGCCCGCGCAGTAGCGGTCAGCGAGCGATCGAGAGAATTGCCACCGACGAGGGCGGCATTAGGATGTGATGCTCGCCAATCGTCACACCAGACGACGAGCCCAGCAGCACCTTAAGCGTCGAGGCGTCGTCGGGCATCGGCAATTGCTGACTCAAGCTCGCGAAGTTGCAGACGACGAGCGTAGCGCCACGGCGCATCGCGAGCCAATGCGCAACGTCGTCGAATTCGAGCGACGTGTGCTCAAGACGCGGGTCGCATAGATCGGGCGTACGATGCCGCAGTGCGATGAGGCTCCGATACCATTCGAAGATTTCTCGATGCGGCTCGCTGGCACGCTCCTCCCAGTTCAGCCTCGAGCGGTCGATGGTCTCGGAAGCCTGCGGATCCGGCACTCGATCGGGATCGTCGATAAAGTGCGCGAACTCTTTTCGCCGGCCTTCGCGCACCGCCGCCGCGAGCTTCGGATCCCGATAGTCGACAAAGTACTGAAACGGACTGGAGGCCGCCCATTCTTCTCCTTGGAAGATGAGCGGTACGTAGGGCGAGCTGATGAGCAACGCGGCCGCGATCTTGAGGCGCTCCGACGAGATGAGATGACCTAGCCGCTCGCCCATCGCGCGATTGCCGACCTGGTCGTGATTCTGGATGCACACCACGAACCGATCTCCGCTGAGTCCGCGGACGGGCCGTCCGTGAGCGCGTCTTCTGAACTTCGAATGTTTTCCGTCATACACATAGACGTGCCCGAGCACCTTCGCCACGTCGGCGAGCGAGCCAAAATCCTGGTAGTAGCCTGACCGCTCGCCGGTCAGGAACGCGTGTATCGCGTGATGAAAGTCGTCGCTCCACTCCGCATCGAGGCCGTATCCGCCGGCTTCCGGCGCGGTGACCAATCGCGGCTGGTTCAGATCCGACTCGGCGATTACAGCGAGCGGCCGCCCGAGTTGAGCGGCGAGCGTGTGCACTTCAGCCGCGAGCTGCTCGAGGAAGTGCGTCGCCGATGCATCAAAAATGGCGTGCACGGCGTCCAGCCGAAGCGCATCGAAATGATATTCGCGAAGCCACATGAGCGCGTTGTCGCAGAGGAACCGGCGAGTTTCATAGCTGCCCGCGGCGTCGAGGTTGATCGCATCGCCCCAGGGCGTCTGGTAGCGATTGGTATGGTAGGGGCCGAAGCGCTGAAGAAAATTTCCGCTCGGCCCGAGATGGTTGTAGACGACATCAAGGATCGCGCCGAGCCCTGCCTCATGGCATGCGTCAACCAGCCGCTTCAGGCCATCGGGACCGCCATAAGCATGATGAGGAGCCCACAAATCCACGCCATCGTAACCCCATCCGCGCTCACCCTCGAACTCCGCCACCGGCATCAACTCGAGATGCGTGATGCCGAGGTCCTTCAGATGACCCAGACGCTCGATCGCTCCGTCGAAGGTTCCGCTCGTGCTGAACGTGCCGACATGGCACTCGTAAATCACCGCCGAGCCGAGCGGAGGCTGGCGCCATCCAGCGTCACTCCATTTGAAACGCGAGTGATCTACGGGACGTGAGAAACCGAACGGGCCGTTGGGCTGCGAGGGCGAGCGTGGGTCAGGCAGCGGCTCGCCGCCGTCGATACTGAAGGCATAATCGGTGCGAGTCGTGGGCTCGTTGAGTTCGCCGGACCACCATCCATCGCCCGCCGCGCGCATCTCGATGCGCTCGCTGGAGGTCACCAACGTGACTTGTGGCGCGAAGGGCGCCCAAACCCGACGAATCATCACTCAGATAGTCTCGCGCGAAAGCAGCGCCACCGGAAATCTGCGGAGCAGGTCGGCCATCGCTAAAGCTCCGCCGCGATAGCTTTCCCCGGTAAGATGATTCGTCCAATCGCCTTCAGGAAGGGCGAAGCTCGTGCCGTGCCAGTCGCCGTCGAGCTTCACCACCAGGCGCGGCGCTACTGCGATCGCCGAGTTCGAGCGGGCATAGGCGATAACGTGTTCCGATCGACGCCCGCGCGCGCGCATTGGATGAAAATCCGCGCCCGCACCGAACCACTCTGGATGTTGATTTCGCAGCGCGAGCCCCCGTTTTATAAGCCAGAGTTTCGGCAGTCCTTCGCCCGGGCGTTCCATCACCTGCTCGGCAGTCGCGCCGTCGAGTTGCTTCAGCAGCGCGCGTCGGGTTTCGAAATCGACTGGTCGCCGATTGTCGGGATCGACCAGCGAGTAATCCCACAGCTCGCACCCCTGGTAAAAGTCGGGGACACCCGGCGCCGTCAACTTGATCAGAGTCTGCGTCAGCGAGTTGATGCGGCCGGGCTCGACGATCCCGGCTACGAAGTTGTCGAGCGATCGGCGAAAAGCGCTATCGTCGTACAACTTCTCGATGAAGTTGCGCACGGCAGACTCGTACTCCTCGTTCTGATCGGTCCACGAGGTGAAAATCTTCGCCTCGCGCATCGCCTTTTCAGCGTATCTGAGCATCCGCTCTTCTTCGATCGGCCAGGCACCTACCATGTTCTGATAGAGGTGATACTCGAAGTTGCGATCCGGAAAGTCGCGCGTGTGATACTGCTGGTTGAGCTCGGCCCATTCCTTGACCTTCGCTTGCCACAGCTCTGGCAGCTCGGATAACACGAAGAGGCGCGCTCGCACGTCCTCGCTGCGCTTGGTGTCGTGCGTTGACGTCGCCAGCATCGTGCGCGGCCACTTTTTCTGAATCTCGCGACACCATTGATAGAACGCTGCTGGTGTCGTCGCGAACGTTGCGGGATCGCCCCCGACATCATTGAGCGCGATCATCCGGTTGAAGCTGTAGAAAGCCGTATCCTCCAGGCCCTTGGCCATCACGGCGGCGGAGACCTGCTGAAAGCGCATCGCGAGTTCGACCGCAGTTTGACTTTCAACGCGGAGTCGCAGGACTTCGCCGAGGAAATCGAACAAGCGATGGTCGAGATCCGGCCGATAGACTTTCGCGGCCGCGATCGCTTCGAGGATGAGACGTTCGTCCTCGGGCGCAATCTCGCGCGGCTCTCGTGCATATGTCCGATATACGTTGAGACAGGCGAGCGCTGCGCGCAGAACCTCGTGCACCTCGTGGCGCGAGTAATCGCGATGGTTGATATCCGCCTCGCACACGTCGAGAAACTGCGCGGTGAGGCGGTTGATATCGCTGCCCAGCGATCCGCGCATGGCAAGCTGCTTCTTTGCACGCACCATCGCGGCAAAGTCGGCAGTCTCGCCGGTGAAGTCGCGATAGATCGAAGTCATCGGCCCGTCGCCCGCGGGATCGACTAGCACGCGGCCAACGATGTTCATGAAGTCGTAGCCGGTCGTGCCGTCGATCGGCCACGAGTCCCGCAGGCGCTCGCTGCCAGAGAGTATTTTCTCCGCTACGATCCAGGCTTTGGGACATGCGTTCCGAAGGCGCTGCAGATAACCGAAGGTATCGCGCAGACCGTCGGGGTGGTCGATTCTGAGGCCGGCGAGGCGTCCTTCAGAAACCCACTTCAGGATGAGCTGATGAGTGGCGTCGAAGACCTGGACGTTTTCCATCCTGAGCCCGACGAGAGTCGTGATATCAAAAAAACGCCGGTAGCCGAGGTCGCGCGCCGCCATCCGCCAGTAGGCAAGACGATAATTCTGTGCTTCCAGCACTTCGTGCAGTTGGCTTCTGTCGGCGCTGATCTGTGCGAGCGCCTGATCGATCGCGCTCGCCGCGGTAGGATCCTCTTCAATCAGCCGGTTCAGCATCGCGTTGAAAATTTTGCGATCGCGATGACGCCGCACGATCGTCGCGCGATCGGTTGAAGCAGGCGCCGCGAGTTCTCCGCACGCATCGGCGAGGTATGAGATCAGATTGTTCTCATAGATACGGCCAGCGGCCGAAAGAACGAAGCGCAGCGATCGCGGGCCGAGCGGAAACACGCGATCGCCCACTTTCACCGTGAATGACTCACCTTCGCGCACGATGCTGAGCTTGCCGCCGCTGAGCAGAACTCCGTACTGGTCTTCGAGCACCGGCATCAACAGCACGTTTCGCAGTCGGCGCTCAGGCGGTTCCCAATCGACATCGAAGAAGACCGCATAGGGACTTGAAGGGCCGTTTTCCAGGACGTCCCACCACCACGGATTCTCGCGGCCGGTGATCGCCATATGATTCGGCACGATATCCAGAACCTGGCGCATGCCGTTGGCTTCGAGTTCGTGGCTGAGGCGATCGAGCCCCGGTGCGCCGCCGAGTTCTTCGTTTACGCGCGAATGGTTGACGACATCGTAGCCGTGCATGCTGCCCGGCGCGGCCTGCAGGTAGGGCGAGCAATAGAGATTATCGATTCCGAGTTCCATCAGATATGGAAGAAGGCGCGTCGCCGCGTCGAAATCATACTTACTGTTGAGTTGAATTCGGTAAGTTGATGATGGTTCGTGCGGCATAGCTGATCATCGCTCTAGGCGTCTCTGTACAATTTGCGCCTAGAGCCAATATGCACCTAGAGATGGCGTCGGGCTACTCAGCAATAGAAGAGCCAACCACCAGCCGTAAAAAACGAAGGGCATTCGTGGGCTTCGCCTTTTTATCGTCCAGTAAAATTTTCAGACTATGACAGAACTTTCAGACGGCCGCCTTAGTAGTTCGCGATCTGTGCCACTTTGATTGGTGGTTCGTAAAAAAGCGGTTGCGCCAAAGAAAAGCTTCGTAGGCGTTTGGACTGCCAAGCATCGCCGGCGGCGATGGCAGTTTCGCATAGATGAGACGCAGGAAATCGTTATACGCCGGTTGACGACTACTTTCTGAAGTTATCGCCGCAGCATTAGCGTTAATGGAAAACCGTCGAATGCCGCCGCCGACTTGGATGGCATGATCGCGAGTACCGCGACCAAAGCAGAGATGTAAGCCATGTTTAATTTAGAGCTCATGATCCCCTTCGGCTCTTTGATCTTGTTTCCATGGGACCCGGCGCTACAACATACAAGCATTTGAGAGTAGCTAGACGCGCCAATACCGATCTGGTCGTAACTCCGAACCCAGCAGAACTGGCGGGCCGTAGCAGCGGCAGCCGCCTATTTTTTCGCGTGAGGTAGTGAGTGCCGATCCATTACAGGCACTACAACCTCACACCTTCGGCTACGCGCCGTCGGCTAGCTAAATGCAACGGTGCCTGTCAAGCAGTTAGGAAAACCTTCACTGTGACGGCTTTGAAGATCGGCGACGTTCGCTCAGGCTGACTCCATTGGAGAACAGTATGCCACGCCGATCTGACCCGTACCTAAACGCGCCGCCATGATGGCCTTGCAGGATCGGCGAGCCGGATATCGACCGGACCCACCCCGAATACTGCAATCTCCGCCGGAGCCTTAGCGTCAGCAGGCACACCGTCGTAATGCCAAGTCCGGGCGTGGCGCAAGACGTACCCACCTGCTGGGAGGGACTGCGGCGGCGTAAAGCTCGCGCTGCTGTTGACCCACCACGTTCCCGACACCACCACACAAATACGATCGGTCCTGTAGTCGTGAGGTGCACTGAACCATCCTGGGTTCCACTTCATCAACACCAGATAGGGACCGGCCGCGTTCAAGTTGCCGTAGAGCATCGCCATCTCGCTGCTGCCTGGAGGTGGACCGTGCCATGGTCCAAATCGAATGGCGTTGGGTTGCAGCACGAAGGTTTCGCGCGAATTGATCTCGCCCGCTACAGCATTCTTTATGAGGGCGGAGAGCACTGGCGCCGCGAGCAACAGACGACGCAATAGGAGACGTCGCTCGATTGAAACAGGGTCCATCACCATTCTCCCTTTGCGTGCATTTCGCCAATCATCGGTCCCTTCAAACCCAGGAAGCCATCAAGCGAGATGGAGTTGTAGCGCAGGTTAGAAAGGAGAATGAAATAAATTGCGGCATAGATCAGCTGAACACCTACGACAATGAACTGCTCGCGCAACGTCATGCCAAAAACCAACGCTGCCATCAGCAGAGCCCCCACCACCAGTGCCATCCGCGTCAGCAGGCCGACCATAAGCAGCGCCCCGACAGCAGCTTCAAAGAAGGGCAAGGTCAGCCCAAACAAATGGACCAGTAACCTAGGCAGGATTGTGGCGGCGAAGTCCTTATTCATCGCGGCCGCAAAGTTCTGAATCCCATGCTCAATCCGATTGGTTCCATGCAAGAAGATCGTGATACCCAAGGTCAGGCGGAGAAGCGCATACGCGAGCGCCTGATCCCGCGATAAGTAGCGGTCGGTCACGTCCATGGCGTTCATATCCTGCCCCTCCGCAGCATAGCTCAACCAGATTTTCGCTGACTTGATTCTAGAGAGGTCGGAGCGTGGCAGCCATTCAACCCGGGCCGGGCGGTGAGGAAGCAACGAATCGGCGCGACCTGGCGCCTCAGCGCGGAGCGGCACACCACCATGAACGTACTACCTTCTATGCGGCTAAGTTTGCCGACGCTCTCAACAGGAACCAGGGTCCACCGGGATTCGATAGCGACGACCAACCCCGAGGGGTTACTCCTGACCTCGGGACGCGGAAGGGAGTTCGCTTGTGAGCCAAAGATTCGGCGGTTGTCGCGGTTTCGAAAGCTCAGTGCCGGATTCTTCACCTGTGCCCGACAAAGCTATGATTGGATTGTGTAAACGGCTGACAAGTGTGATAAAGTTGTAAAAGAGTAACGGAGCTATCGCCTGTTGAAAATCGTCGATGTTTGCAGCTACGCAATTGGCATGTGATTACGGGAGTAAGCGTTTGTTCATTTCCTCGGGAATGCATCAGTAGAAAAACGGCATCGATGGGCAGGCCGGAAGTCAGGGCCCGACCGCCACATATCGATAGCTTTCGGAAAGATTTTCCGATGCTCTCTGCGAAATTCTTTCACTTTCCCAGGCAGGACAAGTAATTAAGTTCAAAAAACCACCAAGAAATTTCAAATCACAAAGGCATAGTGATTGCTCGCCTTACCGGAGACGCGGAAATCAACTATGTTTCTTTGAGTGACTCGGGCGCCCTCGCACTGTTGCGGAATGGGATTGGGCGGACATCAGCAAAAGTAACGCGAGGAAGATGCTATCTCACAGCCAGAGCCTCCTGCCCGCCGTTGGGCAGGACTGGAATTTTTCGCACATCGTCATCGAAGATGTGACACCTTGCATTGACGGCGGCCGCTTTCCGGTGAAGCGCGCGGTCGGCGAACCATGCATCGTCGAAGCCGACATTTTTCGCGAGGGCCACCAGATCTTGCGCGCGGTCGTTCAATGGCGATGCGATCGCGATGAGGGTTTTGCCGAAGCTCCCATGCAGCCGATCGGAAACGATCGATGGCGCGGCCAGTTCGTCCCATCAGAAAACGCCCATTACTGGTACGGAATCGAGGCGTGGACTGACGTTTTCACGTCTTGGCTCGAGGACTTCAGGAAGAAAGCGATTGCCGGTCGCGACATCGCTTCGGACCTCCTCGAAGGACTGGCCTATCTGCAGACGGCAGCCAGACGCGCGAGCGGCGATGACGCCGAACTAATCACCGCCTGCATCACGGCGCTGCAGCGAACTCATGAGCGGGACGCTTTGGTCGACGCGCTCGCAGATCCGCGGATCGCCGAAGTTGCCGATTGTGTCCTGGAGAGATTCGGCGCGACGCGCCTCGATCCGATGCTCGAGCTGATCGCGGATCGGCCGAGGGCGCGATACAGCAGCTGGTATGAGATGTTCGTGCGCTCGCAGACTTCGGATGTAAAGCACATCGGAACTCTCAGGGACGCTGAAGCGAGGCTGTCCGATATCCGCGACCTCGGTTTCAACGTTCTCTATCTGCCGCCGATTCATCCGATTGGGCACACCAATCGTAAGGGCCCAGGAAATTCGTTGAACGGCGGCAAAGGCGCGGTCGGGAGTCCTTGGGCGATAGGCAACGAGGCTGGAGGACACATGACGATCGATCCGGCGCTGGGAACTATCGCGGATTTCGATCGATTCGTCGCCACTGCCAAGCGCCTCGGTATCGAGATCGCGCTCGACTTCGCGATTCAGTCGTCGCCGGATCATCCCTGGGTTCGTGAGCATCCCGAATGGTTCAGTCATCGTCCTGACGGGTCGATCAAGTACGCGGAAAATCCGCCCAAGGAATACCAGGATATTTATCCGATCGACTTCGACACGACCGATCGGCGCGGATTGCTTCTCGAGCTTCGGCGCACGATTGAGTTCTGGATCGCGCACGGAGTCACTATTTTCCGAGTAGACAATCCGCACACCAAGCCAATTCCAGTTTGGGAGTGGCTAATCAGGACGATCCAGACTGAGCATTCGGAAATACTCTTTCTCGCCGAAGCTTTTACCAGGCCGATAGTGATGAAGGAGCTGGCCAAAGCGGGCTTTACCCAGTCCTATACCTACTTCACCTGGCGCAACTCCAAGAGCGAACTGATCGACTACATGAACGAGTTGGTTACGCCACCGATGCGCGATTACTTCCGCCCCAACTTCTTCGCGAATACGCCCGACATCCTAGCTCCCGTCCTCCAGGCAGGCGGGCGTGCCGCGTTCAAGCTCAGGCTGGTATTGGCTGCAACCTTGTCACCTTCCTACGGAATTTACAGCGGCTTCGAGCTCTGCGAGAACCACGCGGTACCGGGCACCGAGGACTACCTCAACTCGGAAAAGTACGAAATTAAAGTTCGCGACTGGAATGCGCCAGGGAACATCAAGGAATTCATCGCGCGAATTAATGCGATCCGATCGGGCAACGCCGCATTGCGCGAGCTGACAAATATCCGGTTCCTGCCGACCGACAACGATCAGCTACTGCTCTATGCAAAGACGACGATCGACATGGATAACGTGCTGCTGGTCGCGGTTAATCTCGATCCTGTCAACGTTCAGTCCGGCACGGCGATGGTGCCGCCTGACGCGATCGGCGCGCTTCCCGGCCAGAGCTTTCGCGTAAGAGACCTGATTACGAACGAACGCTACGACTGGTCCGGGCAGAACTACGTCCGCCTGGATCCATCCCTTCAGCCTGCACACATCCTGCGCGTGGAGGAGTTGCTGTGAGCGCGCGAAGCAAAGCCGCATCGAGGAATAGCACCGGGCCCGAGCCTTTGTGGTACAAGGACGCGATCTTTTACGAGCTGAGAGTGCGCTCCTACTACGATGCGAACGGCGATGGAGTCGGGGACTTCGAAGGCCTCACCAAGCGCCTCGATTATTTGCAGTCGCTGGGCGTTAACACTCTCTGGCTGTTGCCCTTTTATCCGTCGCCGATGCGCGACGACGGCTATGACATTTCCGATTACACCGAGATTCATCCTGATTGCGGTACGCTGCGCGACTTCAAGGTCTTTCTTCGCGAGGCGCATGCGCGCGGCCTCAGGGTCGTGACCGAGCTTGTGCTGAATCACACTTCGGATCAACACGAATGGTTTCAGCGCGCACGCCGCGCAGCTCCGGGTAGCGTGCATCGCGACTACTACATGTGGAGCGATACACCCGATAAGTTCCGCGATGTCCGGATTATCTTTCAGGACTTCGAGCCCTCGAACTGGTCATGGGATCCGGTCGCCAAGGCCTACTACTTTCATCGCTTCTTTTCGCATCAGCCGGATCTTAACTACGACAATCCCGCGGTGCGGCGGGAAATTATGCGGATCGTGGCTTTCTGGCTAGGCCATGGCGTCGATGGCCTGAGGCTGGACGCCGTACCTTACCTTTACAAACGCGAGGGAACCGGCTGCGAGAACCTTCCCGAGACGCACGCGTTTCTCCGCGAGTTGCGAAGTTATATAGACGAGAATTTTCCGAACCGGATGCTGCTGGCTGAGGCTAACCAGTGGCCCGAAGATGCGGTCGCTTATCTCGCGGAAGGAAGGGAATGCCAGATGGCATTCCACTTCCCGTTGATGCCGCGAATCTTCATGTCAGTGCGGATGGAGGATCGCTACCCGCTCACCGACATATGGGCGCAGACGCCCGATATCGACCCGAGCTGCCAATGGGCGCTTTTCCTGCGCAATCACGATGAGCTGACGCTCGAGATGGTGACCGACGAGGAGCGCGACTACATGTACTCCGAGTACGCCAAGGACCCCCGCATGAAACGCAATATCGGCATTGGCCGGCGCTTGGCCACCCTCGTGGACAATGACCGGAGGGTGGCGGAACTGCTGCACTCGCTGTTGTTCAGCCTGCCCGGTTCACCCGTTCTGTACTACGGGGACGAGATCGGTATGGGGGACAATATCTACCTCGGGGACCGGGACGCGGTCCGCACGCCTATGCAGTGGTCCCCCGACCGGAATGCCGGCTTCTCTCGAGCCGATTTCGCCCAGCTGTACCTGCCTCCGCTGATGGACCCGGTCTACGGCTTCCAGTCAGTCAACGTCGAGGCGCAGATGCGCAACCCGAGCTCGCTGTTGCACTGGATGCGGCGGATGCTCGAGGTGCGGCGCCAGCACCCGGTGTTCGGCACGGGGAGCATCGAAGTCATCTCCACCGACAACCCCTCCGCCCTCGCCTATATTCGCGTCCCCACGGGGGCAGAGGGCGGTACCAGCAAGCCGCGCCGGACAAGACGGGCGGGGAACGGGCCCAGCCCGGAGGGCACACCGGCGGCCGGGGACGCGGTGCTGTGTGTGAGCAACCTGTCGCGTTTCGCTCAACCCGCCCAGTTACCCCTGCATCGCTGGGAGGGTATGACGCCTATAGAGCTTCTGGGGCGAACACCGTTCCCGCCGATCGGCGAGCTGCCGTATTTCGTGACGCTCCCGCCGTACGGGTTCTATTGGTTCGGCCTGGTGG
>JASHPB010000347.1 GCA_030038355.1 Candidatus Binataceae bacterium | reverse complement strand
AGGACCCGCGCTACGCGGTCATACGGGTTGCTGAATCCATGCGTCACGCCGCGCGGCGTATAGCCGCATTCGCCGGCCTTTAGATTGCGCACTTCATCTCCGATCGAGACGCGCAAGGTGCCTTCAAGGCAATAGGTGATCTCCTCGTTGTTACTGTGGCTGTGGGCCGGCGGCACCCGCGCCCCAGGTGGCACAGTCAGCTCGAATATTCCGCCTGCGCCTTCATTAGCGGTGCCGTCTTTGAGATAACGAATTTCGAGCTGACCAATGGTTATGATCGCCTGCTCAACTGGCTGCATGGGTCCTCCCTTGAGGTCGCGTCCTACCGCAACTCACCGGCCTTGATGGATTTTCTGAGGATTGTTGCACGTCCTCTGTTTCTCATGGTAAAGTCACTTTACCAGAACAGTAAAGCGCCTTTACCATTATGTCAAGAGTCCGACGTGAGCAAATCCCCGGCATTGAGAGAATTCCCTACATTGGCGCGCTGCTGCGCCTGGCCCATGAGGAGGTGCGTGCTCGAATCCTTCGTGACTTGGCCGAACGCGGTCTGGGGGACATCAAGCAGGAGTATTCACGCTTGTTCCAATACCCGCCGATCGACGGCATGCGACCCGCAGATCTGGCCAAGCGTATCGACGTGTCGAAGCAGGCGCTGAACCATCTCCTCGGTCAACTCGAGAAGCTTCGCTATCTGCAACGGCGTCGCGAACAGGGTAACGGACACATCGCGATCTATTTTACAAAGCGTGGATGGCTGGTTCTCGAATCGATCATTGCCACCATGCGCCAGCTCGAAGCTGACTGGCAGCGACAGCTGGGCAAGCAGCGGTTCAGCGATCTCAAAGAGGCGCTGAAAGAATTGACGGGATTCCTTTGATTGACCCGGCTTAAGACTGGGTAGACAGAGCGGCGAGGGGAAGTTCCCCTCGCGCTCCCCTGTTCAGAAAGCACCGGGGGTGGACAACGCATCATTTTTATTTTTCCAGAGTCCCGTCCACCGACCGTTTGGCATGCGTAGAAAGGTACAGGGTCAGTTTTATTTCGGCGAGCTGTGGCGAAAGTGGATCAACCTTCAATCGGCGTTGACACTATGGAGCGACCATTGAAATCCCATACCCGCAGGCTCGCACGGAGAATGACTTCGTCTCCACCGGCAGCATTAAGTGTATGAAACGGGCAGATGAAGTCGCTCGTCAGGATCAGATTGTGTGCATCATCGATCGTCAGTCCATGCGGATCGACTCCATCGTTGAGAGGATTGAGCGGCCAGGCCTGCACGAAATACTGGTTTCAATCGTATTCAACGAGACGAACTGAATTTGCACCATCTGACGAGCCCATAAAGATCGCAAGGAAGCCACCGCTGCTCAAAGAATCGAACTCGTCAGTTATCAAAGCGTGCGGCGGATTGTCCGAGCGCAGGAAATTGTGGGTCACGCGCATGGCCGACGTCAAAGAAAAACACCCGATCCTGGCGGCGGAGTACGCTAAGCAATTCGCCGAGAGCAAGAGTTTTTCCATCGGCGGAGAGCCTACATGCTGCGATTCGTTACCGACGCCCAAGCTTCGTAAGCGGCACAGTACTCAGTACTTTGTCGTACGTTGACGAGACTTGGTCGAAGTAGACTACAGCAACAAAGTCTGGAGCGATATGCGTCTTGTCTCCCGCTCAAATCAGCAAGGTATTGTCCGGTGGGCAGACTCGCCGAGACCATGAAAGATGTCGGCCAGGCGACGCAGCTGCGCTTTTTTGTAACTCTCGTGCACAGAAGTGCGACCAGGACAAGGACGAAGCTAGATTAGCGGTACCGGCCGGCAGTGCTCTCGGAATGGGCGGCCTATAAAATTTCTTGAAGACTAAAGTTTGCTGCGAATTGAGTGCGGGATTCGACCGGCCGAAGAGAAGCAACCGGCGCCTTAACATGTTTGGAGGCTCCTTCAACTGTTGGAGCCTCCGATCGTTGCGAGCGCGGACTATCGTTTGAAATTTACTTCTGTAATGCTCGTCGGATGGTGCGCGCGAGATGATCGATCTCCTCGTGCGTGTTGTAGAGGGCTAGCGACGGGCGCACTGTGCTTTCGAGACCAAAACGCGCCATCGTGGGTTGCGCGCAATGATGTCCGGCGCGCACCGCGATGCCTTCCTGGTCGAGGATTTTGCCCATTTCCTCGGCAGGAATCTGATTGGTTACGAACGAAACGACGCCGGCTTTCTCGGGCGCCGTCCCAATCAGCCGCACTCCGGGAATCCTCGCAAGCGCGTCGGTTGCGTAGGACAAGAGCTCGCGCTCGTGACGAGCGATATTATCCATCCCGATGCGTTGCAGATAATCCACTGCCGCACCGAGGCCGACCGCTGGACCAAGAGCCGCAGTTCCAGCCTCGAAGCGCGAGGGTGGATCAGCGAAAGTGCTGTTCTCGAACGTTACGTGCTGGATCATGTTGCCGCCGCCTTGCCACGGCGGCATCTCGTCAAGTAGCGCCTTCTTGCCGTAGAGAACTCCAATCGCGCTGGGACCGAACATCTTGTGTCCTGACAAGACATAAAAATCGGCATCCAAGGCCTGCACATTGACCGGAAAATGGGACACGGCCTGAGCGCCATCGATCAGCACCCGGGCGCCGCGCCGATGGGCGATATCAATCATCTCGCGCACCGGCAGGATGGTACCCAACGCGTTGGATACATGAGTAAGTGCCACGAATTTCGTTCGGGTCGTGAGCGTACGCTCGAAATCACTGAGGAGCACCTCACCCCTATCTGTCACAGGGACTACTCGAATGACCGCGCCAACCTGCTCTGCCAGAAACTGCCAGGGGACGATGTTGGAATGATGCTCCAGCGTCGAGAGGACGATCTCGTCGGCCTTGCCGATAAACTTGCGGCCATAGCTGCCTGCGACGAGGTTGATAGCCTCTGTCGTGCCGCGAACGAAAATGATTTCTTCCGACGCGCCCGCACTGATAAACTGCCGCAGCTTATCGCGCGCGTTTTCATAGGCCTCAGTCGAGCGCGCCGCTAGCTCATGGGCGGCGCGATGCACGTTCGAGTACTCATGTGAGTAGTAGTGGACGAGTCGATTGATGACAGCCTGAGGCTTTTGCGTTGTCGCGGCGTTGTCCAGCCACACCAGCTTTCGGCCATGGACGCGTTCATTGAGAATCGGAAAGTCGCGCCTGATGTCGTTGACGTCGAACAATCGCCGATCGAAGGCGGGAGGCCCAGATTCGACGTGCGATCTCGGCGGGGTCAGGAAATAATATGCGGGCGAACCGCCATCGCTTCGAGCCCAGGACCCGGATGCGTCGTCGAAGAGCCGCGGCAGTGTGCCATCGTGAATGACCAAGCCTGGCGGAAGGGTGGCCGTGCGAGTTGCGGAGCTTAATCCCAAAGTCGGATCGGCTGACAAACTCGCCAACCCAGTTTGAGAAGCTGCGCTCTCGAGATTCATTGGAGCGGGAATCTGGGAGTGACGAATCGCTGCATCGATCAGGGGGGACGTCTGAACGCCGATCCCAGGAAAAGGCGTTGCTGCGCTGCTGACGATTGCGGTTGGGCTGGGTAACCCCGAGGTCGATGCGAGCGGAGGGGTCGTTCGTGCTGCAGTAAGGGCAGCTTGACTATCGGGATCCGGGTTGGGAACCGCCGAGGGAGCGACACTTGGAATCGAACCGAGCAGATTAGCAGCTATTCGATCGAAGACCGCCTCGTCGCCAATGTCTCGCGTCCCGACTGCCGCCACTCCCGGAAGGACAGCGGCGGCTTCGCCGCTGTCACTCGTAGTCATGGTAGTTGCCTACTTCGACATTCTCGAGAATGCCGAGTGCATCTTCAGTAAGTACAGCCGTCGAAAAGTACAAGGTCACGAGATAGGAAGCAGTCGAATAGTTGTCGATACCCATGAAGCGCACGGAGAGCCCGGGCATCTGCTCGCCGGGCAGTCCCGTCTGGTGCAATCCGACGACGCCCTGTTTTTGCTCTCCTACTCGCATCAGCAGGATGCTGGTTAGTCCCGCTGTTCCTTCCACGTCGCGGTTGGTGACATGAGGAATTCGTGAGCCAGCCGAGCGATTAATCGGAAGCTTGTTGGTCGGCACTAAGGGCACACCACGCCATGTGATGAACGGAGAGCCATACATCTGCACCGTAGGAGGAGGCACACCGCGTCGGGTGCATTCCCGGCCGAACGCAGCGATTGCTCGTGGGTGAGCCAGGAAGAACGCCGGCTCCTTCCAGACGTGTGCCAGCAAGTCGTCGAGATCATCAGGCGTTGGAGGACCCGAGCGTGTGCGGATTCGCATCGAGGGCACCGCAGCGTAGAGCAAACCAAATTCGGGATCGTTGATGATTTCGGACTCCTCCCGCTCCTTCATCCCCTGGATCGTGAGTCGCAATTGTTCGCGGAGCTGGTCGTATACGTTGTTATAAAGATCGGTAATGCGGGTGTGGAGACGGATCACCGTTTGGATGGTCTGAAGCTGGTATTGGTGTGGGACCTCCTCATAATCGACAAAGGTTCGCTGCAGTTCCGGTTCCTCACCCTCGTGGTAGGAGGCTATATCGATACCCGCCTCGCCCGATTCATTATGCTTGACGCCACCTTCTTCGCGGAGTCGGACGAGAGCCTCGAAAGCTGCCCGCAGTTCGGCCGACCCCTCGAGCAGCGCGCGGAATCGAGCGCGATCGAGAGTGAGAAAGATGCTCGGAATCAAAGTCTGTGCCGTGGTCGTATGCCGCCACTCGTTGAGCAAGGCCGTTTCGCCGAAGAAATCGCCGTCACCATAGAGCGCCAGCCGGAGCTTTTCGCCGTGAGCGTCGGTGGTCGTGATTTCGACTTTACCGCGAACGATAATGTAGAACTTTTCGCCCGTGTCGCCTTCTTTGTAGATATCCTCACCCGCACCGCGGCGTTCCTCCGCGAGAAGCCCCGCGATCGCGGAAAGCAGATCGTCTTGAGCAGGGCGCAGCAACGAAAGCCCCCGAAGTGTCGCCGGCTCTATCACCGCCTTGTCATCGACCGAGGAGGCCGGGATACGCCCGCTTTGCCGCAGTACGATTTTTCTGCGGTTCACCTGGTAGACGCCGCCTGGAACGTTCAACCACGGCAGCAAATGCAGCAGCCAGCGCGGTGATTCCGCCAGCATTTGCGGAACAGTCAAACTTGGATTGGATAGCGTTCGCGCTGCTGGAACGCTGAGCGTATGGGGTGCTAATGGGCGCTGCGGATCTGGCATCGAATTTTCCTTGCCGGTAGGGATTTAGCGTAGCGCGGTGCTCGCTAGTGGACTTACTTCACCATCCATGACGCGCACTGTAGCTTGATCGCAGAGTAGTGTCTCGATGGTTCACAGCAGACCCATGACCCGTCCATCCGTTGTCGAACTATTGTTGAGTCTTTACTCTAGTGGTCTTCGGGATAGTTGGAACTTTCGTCAACGATCAGCCTAGTTGGTGGCTTGGATTGATGCTTCGAGCCTATCGCGAATCTCTCGGCAAATTGGTTGCAAATTCGGAAATGATGTCGTCATTCAAACCGAAAAGCTAGCAAGTCGATCGATTTCTACTCTCAAGGATGATTTGAATTGAACATCGATTCGATGGGGGTAACCCGTGCGAGGAATTAACCTGAGATTCGTTCACGAATAAGAATTTCTCATTTCTTTCGGTGCCTTGCGATTTCCTGCCCCTAAATTCCCCCACCATCATCGAACGCCTCGCTGCGCGCCAAAGCCTGTGTAACCTGACTTCCCCCTGGCACATCACGCGTGATCCAAACATTGCCACCGATGGTTGAGCCGCGGCCAATCGTTACGCGGCCGAGAATCGTTGCACCGGAGTATATAACTACGTCATCCTCAACAATCGGATGACGCGGCGCGCCCTTCACAAGTACTCCGTTGTCACCGACCGGGAAGCGCTTGGCGCCCAGCGTTACAGCCTGATACAGACGCACCCGTTCGCCGATGATGGCGGTCTCGCCGATTACCACTCCAGTACCGTGGTCGATAAAGAAGCTGCCGCCTATTTGGGCGCCAGGATGAATGTCAATGCCAGTCGCGGAATGTGCGAGCTCGGCAATTATGCGGGCGAGGAGCGGCGCGCCGAGCAGATGAAGCTCGTGGGCTATCCGATGATAGGTAACGGCGGAGATGCCAGGGTAACAGAAACGAACTTCCTCGATCGATTTTGCTGCTGGGTCACCCTGGTATGCTGCGCGGATGTCTTTCTCCAGTAATGCGCGCACTTTAGGCAGTTGCGCTGCAAACCCTCGGGTGATTTCGAACGCGCGATGATCGGAAATGGCTTTGACTTTGACTTCAGCACCTTCGGCTGAAGCAAATTGAAGCTCACGGGTTATCTGCTCGTGAAGCAGGCGCAAAGTCGCATCGAGTGTGTGACCGACAAAATAGTCAATGCCTTCGTCGCTGAGATCGGCGGAGCCGAAGTGCGTAGGAAACAGTACGCCGAAGAGTCCGTCGATTATCGTGTGCAATGCCTCTCGCGCGGGCATTTGCAAGCTCGCACGCGTGCCCTGTTCGTCGCGACGGCGCCTTCCTCGTGAGACCCGTAGTTCAGCGACTATCTTATCGAGATCCCAGTCTTCGCTACTGTTGGTCATACGGTGATGCCGTTAGCATCGGAGATGCCATCGAAAAGCGCCGTACTCAGATAGCGCTCGCCTGAATCGGGCAATATTGTGACTATGGTCTTACCTGCGTTCTCTGGCAGTTGGGCGATTCGCGCTGCGACGGCTGCTGCAGCGCCGGACGAGATTCCTGCGAGAATGCCTTCCTCTCGTGTGAGTCGACGCGCGTAGAGGATGGCTTCTTCGTTCGTCACCTGCTCAATCTGATCGACCAGTGACAGATCGAGGACCTCGGGCACGAAGCCAGCCCCGATACCTTGAATCTTGTGCGCTCCGGGCTTCAGCGGTTCACCGGCGCGATGCTGTGTGAGGACTGGACTAGCCGTTGGTTCGACGGCGATCGAACGGATGGGCTTGCCTTGGTTCCGCTTGATATAGCGCGAGACGCCGGTAATGGTCCCGCCCGTACCAACGCCGGAAACCAGGATGTCGATCGCTCCATCGGTATCTTCCCAAATCTCGGGACCAGTCGTAGCTTCGTGAATCGCAGGATTGGCGGGGTTTCGGAATTGCTGCAGGAGCAGGTAGCGATGAGGCTCCGAGGCGACGATCTGTTCCGCCTTGGCAATGGCGCCGGTCATTCCTTTGTAACCATCCGTCAGTACTAATTTTGCACCATAAGCAAGCAGGAGCTTTCGCCGTTCGAGGCTCATGGTCTCGGGCATCGTCAGTGTGAGGGGGATCTTGCGCGCCGCCGCGACGAAGGCAAGCGCGATACCTGTATTGCCACTTGTCGGTTCCACCAGTTCTCTGCCTGGTCCGATCAACCCCCGTTCTTCGGCGTCCCAAACCATGGCTGCGCCAATTCGGCATTTCACGGAATAGGCGGGATTGCGACCCTCGATTTTGCCGAGGACGGTGACCGGAGCGCCGTCGATAACACGGCGAAGTCTAACCAAGGGAGTCTGTCCAATCGATTTCGAGTTGTCCTCGTACCAGCGAGGCATTCGGGTCTCCGCTGCCAAGGCTCCGACGATGATGCGAGTTGGGCACGAGAGTCGAAGCCCGCAATGTTAAATAAACTCGATCGATTTAATAGTTTAATTTGTCAGACTGTGTCAAGAAAGGTGCATTTCACATTGAACTTCCGACCACGTCTGTAGGCATTAATGAGGCGAAAAATACGATTCACGGGCCGGATACCCCTTGCACTAAGTCGATTCATTCCATATTGTCATTAGTCGAGTAAATCAATCGATTTAATGATAATTTGGAGGCGCAACTGACATGAGGATTTCTGTGGGCTCCGTTGTCTTGGCCGCAATCGCTGGATGGTCGGTCAGCCAAGGCGCGCTCTCCGTTTGTGCGCAAGTGAAGCCCGGCGACACAATCACCAGCCGCAACGCCGCCGAGGTCAAAGAGTTTGTCTCGCCCGGGGTCTACTACAAGCTGCTTCACGGCATGGCGCTCAAGATTGTGCCGACCTCGCAACTCGAGTGGCCTCCTCCTTACAAGGAAGCGACCGAAAAGTATTCCTCGCAGGTAATCCTCTCACGCGATCATCGCGGGCTCGTGGGCTATGTCGCCGGCCTTCCGTTTCCATTCGTCGATCCGAACGATCCTGAGGTGGCAACCAAAATCATCTGGAATGTCACTTTTCATCCGACCCTGTCGGACGATTACGATCTGCGCTTCTACGAGTGCCACATCGAAAACACGAGCCTTAACGGAACTCCCGATCCCTATGCCTATACGGCTTTTGGCCATTACGCAGGATACAGCCTCATCGGGCGCACCGAGGTCGAACCTATTCCAGTTGATCCGGACTACAAGATCTCGGGCCGGGTGTGGCTCTCCGCGATCTATCCGCAAATTGCCCCCGCGGTGCTACGCGGCACCGGAATCATTCGCTACCGCTACGCGGCTGAAGATCGCGGCGACGATACCTGGTCTTACAATCACAACAATAGACGGGTTCGGCGATTGAACGAGTCGTTCAACACTACTGCAACCGGTTATGGTGCCTGGAATCCGGATCACTACGCAGGCTTTAACGCAAAGCCTGAGACCTACGACTACAAATTTCTCGGCGAGAGACACGTCCTCGAGAGCGTACACGCTGAGCATGTTCCAGCCGTAACTTGCCAAACTGACGGGGGCGCGAGCACGTGCCCAGAAGCCTGGGAATTGCGCGACGCTTACGTGGTCCAAGCCAATCCACGTCCAGGCGTCGATGCGCTCCAATCCAAGAACATCATTTACGTCGATACCGAGTCCTGGCTCATCCCTTATGTCGATACTTACGATCGCAGAGGCGAGCTTTTTCAAAACTATCTCTTCTGGTCGACCTTTCGTGATCGCCCGGTGCCGGACGCGCGGGTCGCGATTTACCCATTCAAGCGCCAGTTCACGATAGCGGCTGCCTCGACCGATCTGCAGAGCGGAGCGACCAGCGTGTGCTATTTGCCCGGCCAGGAAACTCCCGAACATGAGACCTGGTACATCAACATGGGTTCAGTGGACAAGAGTTTCTTCACCACGGCGGCAATGCGCAGCGCGGCCGATGCCGGAGGATTCTGATGAACTCCCTGGCACTTCGTCTTGCGCGGCGGCGTGGACCTACTGCCACGATTGCGATCGTCGGCGGCGGAGCCAGTGGTGCACTGTTGGCGATTCAACTGATGAGAAGAGCGACGTATCCGCTCAAGATCGTTCTCATTGAGCCCCGCGCCAACCTCGGAGGCGGAATCGCTTATTCAACCCAGTTCGCAGCACACCTCCTCAACGTACCCGCGGGCCAGATGAGCGCCTTGCCTGACGAGCCTGATCATTTTCTGCGCTGGCTGCACAAGAATGCCTCGATCGGCTACGGACCAGAATCGTTTGTAAGACGCTCGATGTACGGTGACTACCTCGGGGACACTCTTTACGAGCATCAAGGTCAAGCATCTAGGCTACTAGCGATCGATCACTACCGGACGCGGGCGACGCGCGTCGAAATGTCCGACGGGGGAGTTCGCGTGTGGCTGCGCAACGATATCGGGATTGTGGCCGATCGCGTCGTCCTTTCACTAGGTCATCACTCCACGACCAAGCTACTGGCGAACAACGACGTACCTACCTTCTCATCATGGTCAGAGTCCGCTCTTGATGATTTGAATCCTGCCGAGCCTGTGCTTTTGATTGGCACCGGTCTTACCGCAGTAGATACCGCCCTTGCCCTCGATGAAATGGGGCACCGTGGCCTAATTCATGCTGTCTCGCGTCATGGCAAATGGCCTCAAGTGTATCCTGTTAGAAGCAAGCGAAGGGCTTCAAAAGCGCCGCAACTGGATGGACTGATTAGTGCTCGCGGATTGCTGCGTTTCATAAGGAACCTGGTGCGGAAAGGGCAGGACGGACCCTCGATAGTGGATCTTCTGCGGGTGAACTCTTCAAGTATCTGGGGTAGCTGGTCGATAGAAGAACGTTCGCGCTTCCTACGTCACCTTCGTACATATTGGGAGGTCCATCGTCATCGAATGCCCCCAGAGATAGCGCGAAAGATCGACGAGATGCGCTGGACAGGGCGCCTGTTGCTTCACACAGGGCGGATAAAGCGAGTATCACGCGTCGCCGACGGATCGATCGCAGTACGAATTGCACTTCGCGGCGGTCTCGATGAATGCGACCTGAGAGTATCGCGGATAATCGATTGCTCCGGTCCGGAGAGTGACTACCGACGATGGTCAGACCCCCTTATTGCTGAACTCTTGAAGAGTGGCCTCGCTAAGGTTGACTCGCTCGCGGTCGGTCTTTTGACCGACGACCTCGGGGCGCTGATTGATACGTCCGAACGATCCTCGCATCTGCTTTTTGCGATCGGCCCGGCACGCCGCGCCACATTATGGGAGTCAACGGCGATCGGTGAGATCCGGCAGCAAGCAGCTTCGCTTGCGAATCACCTGATCGGCGATCTGCTGACGAGCACCAAAGCGCGCGAACAGCAACCAGTCGCAAGCCGCGTCGATGGAAGGGAGTTGACAAATGCTCCTGTCTAGATTGCTCCGGCGAGGTTTCTCAATTGGAAAGGCCGGTTGCGATTTGAACAGCGACGATCAAGCGCCGACCATCAATGCCGTTATGCACCTAATGGTGCGATTCGAACCAATAACATTTGAGTTGCTGGATGAGCCTTATTTTCCAGATTCTGAGGGCGAGCCTTCCCGAGGAAAGTAGACTGTCGAGCATGAAGATCGATTCCGGAGAGCGCATATGCCGTGTTAAGTTTCCTCGCTTGAGCAAACGATACCGAACAGAGTGTTGAACTCCGCTTGTCGAATTGCGATCAATTGAAAGGGTTTGCGATGAGTGATAAATCAAGCCGGTCCGAAACCACGCTCGAAATCTGCCGCGTAGCTGGGAATATTGGCGCTGAGATTTCGGGAGTCCGCCTCTCCGGGGATCTTCCTGAAGCTACGGTTAGGGCTATCCGTCAATCGCTCTTTGATCACAAAGTTATCTTTTTCCGAGGACAAAACCACCTGGATGAATCGAGTCACGAGGCATTTGGCCGCTTACTCGGTGAGATTGTCCCGCATCCGACTGTTCCCTCGGTAAAGGGTACTACAGCAGTTTTGGACATCGATGGGACCAACGGCAATCGGGCGACCTCATGGCATACGGACGTCACATTTGTCGAGGCTTACCCACAAGCTTCAATCCTGCGAGCCCTTGTGGTGCCGCAATACGGCGGCGATACCATCTGGGCGAACACGGCGAACGCCTACCAAACTCTTCCCGTCAAGCTAAAGGAGATTGCCAGTAGCCTCTGGGCTATACACAGCAACGCTTATGATTACTCGGTTCCGACGTCAAAGACGCGGTCGGAACGCTTCCGCCGATATTATGAGGTGTTCGCCTCGACCGTGTACGAGACTGAGCATCCGGTCGTTCGGGTTCATCCGGAAACCGGAGAGCGGACCTTAGTTCTGGGCTCGTTTGTCCGTCAATTTATCGACCTGCCACGTACAGATTCAGCGCAACTGCTTTCTATTTTGCAAGGATACGTGACTCGCGTCGAG
>JASHPB010000001.1 GCA_030038355.1 Candidatus Binataceae bacterium | reverse complement strand
TGCGTCCAGGCCGGGCCGCACGATGACAAGTTCGACGTGCTCACCAAGGTTAAAAACACGACCCCCGGAGTAAGATCGAAGATGGCACAAGAGATCGGGCACGCCGCCGCGTGCAACCACAGCATTAGCCTAAACTTGGGATTCGATTTTCCAGAACGATCGCGGCAGCAGCAGTCCGAGTTTCGACTCCTAATGCTGCGAAAATCCTTTCGAGATGCTTCTTAATGGTCAAGGAACTGGGCGCCGAGTAATATGCCTATTTCCGCGTTGGTTTTGCCCATTGCGACATAGGTCAAAACTTCCATCTCGCGGTGCGAGAGTCCCCATCGCGCTGCGAGGAGATTGCGGCGAATGCTCATCGTATCTCCGCGCTCCACCATTACGCATGTGTATTCTCGTCCACAATTCTCTCGCACCAGCACCCCACGAAGGCTCAAGGTTGCGGTACCGTTTGAAAACTCGACCTTCCTCGGCATTAGCGCCAGAAGATCGTCAAGTTCCCGCAATCCTGCTCGGCCTGCCATAGGATTAAAGATGTTCAAGCGGAAGCATGGTTATCCCTGGTCGGCGTGTTCGCGGTACTGGCTGGCGGCTCCTTTAGCATCATCTCGCATAGATAAGGCGACAGCCTCGGACATAGCCGCTCGAGCTGGCGGCTCTACGGCTCTACCTAGACTCCAAAGCCCACCGCACAGGTCGCGCCGAAAACCTGACGGCGCGGGCGCTCACGACCCGAGGAGGAAAGCGGGACCGCAAGGCCCGCGCCCATGTGGTAGCAGGAATATGAGGATCGCGCTCTGGTAAGCACGAGTCAAAACGTGAAAGTTCGTTTTTGCCTAGAACGCTTGACCTATCGGCGTTCGAGAAGCGATCATCGGCCGCGGATCTTCTCAACCCGGCGCGCGGGCGGGATTGGGGAATGCTTTGCCTCGGGAGAGAATTTGGCGATCACCGTCCGCGCGCCACTTTCACCGTAGGTGTCGCTGTCATGCCAACCGAAGCGGATTTGTCAGCGATGGTGAACGAGGCCAACGCCCTGCTTGCGGAACTAAAGACGCTTCAGGAAGATTCACCGCGATCCGCTCAGATGCTCGACGAAATCGAACGAATATTGCGTGCAGCAGAGGCGGCTATGGAGAGCGCCATCGCGAAGTTTCGATTTAACCTCATCAAGAATCGAGATTAACCTGTTCCGCAACGCCGATCGGTGCATAAAGATCTCGCCATCGTTTGACCTATCAGTGTCCCAGAGTGACTGTCGAATTGCTTTTCACCGGTGCGCGGGCGGCAACCAAACCGTGAACCCCTTGCTGCTCGCGGTGGAATTTGGCCAGCATCAGTTCCGCGCGCCACTTTTCGTGTCATCCTCGCCCAGCATGGTCACCGAATCTTGGTCCCAGTTAAGCGCGCGATCATGAGCTTGCTGGAATCCGAAGTTGTCACGAAGAAGAAATTGCACAGCCGTTGGGCCCCACAAGCGGTCGCTACAGTTACCAAATATCGGTCACGTTGGTTACGGTCCCACGCGTTCCCGATTGCTTCTTTCCCCAACGGCAACTCGGCGTCAAACTGTTCACATTCCAGGTGCGCTCTGACTCTGGCACGGCCGGGCCGTCAATTTCATGCTCAATACCCTAAAGGTCGTCAATAACGTCCCCACGATTAGCCCGATTACCGACACGATGCAGGGCCCCGTGGCGCCCGCTACTTTCGCTGGCACGCCAGGGGCGTCGGACTGTAACGCAGTCAGCATATCAGTGCTGGCGCAGCAGTATGGTAGCCTCGACGTCGCTGCAACTGCTCTTGGATTCGACAGCGTGAAAACATAGCAGGACACCATCGAGATCTTCTGCGGCGGCTGATTGCACGCAAGCTCGACAAGACTGGCCGCTTCATTCGGCAGATCGAGTTGTGCGACAGTCATCTCGAAATCGTGGCGGAACGCGAGCGGGAGCGCAGACTCGAAGTTGACGATCGGCGCGGAGCAAGGCACTCGCCCGATTTGCAGCCTGAGTGGCCCTCTTTCAGCGGCAGGTCGGTCTAAATTGATTTCGGCCAATCGTGGCACTGCCGCAATTCCCGCATGATTTGAGTCACGACGAAAAATGGGTTGGGACCAAGCACCATTTCTGAATACACCACCGTCTCGGAGAGTGCGGCCTCATCGTAAGCGACTTCGAACAGATGGCGACAGCGGTCGCAATCGCGCACGTGCTCGGCTGCCACTACTTGCGCGTTCAGCGCAACCCCGCTCCTTAGCTTCCTGAGTCCTGCAGATTTCATTTTCGACTAGCGCGACGGCGTGCTCCCGTCTCATGCCATAATTGTCTACACGTTCGGCGATATCAAGGTCCGCGGTCGCCTGGTCGAGTCTTTGTGCGAGCGCTCGTATTTCTCCAGAGTCAGGCGTGGCGGAGAATCTAACGATACGTTCGTCCCGGTTTCAAATCTGTTTTCTGACTTAGGTAACTAGATACTAAGGTGCTCAGCATGCGTGTTTCCAAAGAGGCGCACCGTGTTCTTCCCGTGCTGAGCATCGTGCCCGCCTGATCCGGGCCGAATCCTTCTCCTTGGATAACATTCTGCATCCGATCGCGACATAGCTGCTGTGCACTCGGAGTCAGATCTGGAACAGGTTGTGATCTTCCTGTTCCAAGGGCTTCTGACGTTAGCAGAGCTGTAGAGTTCGCGCAGACGGTCCGAATCGGCAACCGCTCCATGAAGAAGCGCGAGGTGCGGTCGGCGTGCTCTCACCCGCGGCCGCCCGATGAGATGGAAAAGTATGAGTCCGTCATTGCCTGAGCCGCTTTGACGAAGCACTCAATGTCAGTGCGGTCGTCCCATGCGCGCTGCAGTATCAGTCCATGAAACATGGCAATCAGAATCCGCGCTGCCGCGATCGAGTCGATGTCCTTTCGGAGACGTCCATCTGCCTGAGCCTCGGCGATTGCCTGCGATAGCAGCTCGCGCGGCTGATCCAATCCTCGCCGGATCAATCGCAGCACTTTTGGATTGCACAATGCTTCGGCCCATAGATGAATTCCGAGACGACGTTCCTTCTGCTCAGCTGGGTTCTCGAGCGATACATAAAAGTTCCTTACGAGGTGGCCGAAGCTTTTGGTCCAGTCCTGCTGCGCCAGACCCTGCTGGATCAGTTGTTTCTCGCGGTAGTGCCGTTCGTCAGCGAGCCTCTCGATAATCTGATCCTTGCCTTGAAAGTACAGGTAGATCGCGCCCGCGCTCAGCCTCGATTCCCGAATAATGTCCTCCATGCTCGTGCGCTGCAAGCCATGGCGCGCAAAGCATTCAATCGCGGCATCGAGGATTTGCCTTCTGCGGTTGTGACGGTGCGCTTCGCTTACTTTTGGCAATCTCGACCTCCAGAACCGTTAATCGCGGCAACGGCTACGTGATAGAATTCATATCCTTTCATCTGATCTCTCGAAGCGCCGATGCATCGAGCGCCATACTCGACGGCTCCCAAATCTTCAACCAGATTTAAGCCGCGAGCGCCCAAATAAGACTGAAGCTCCTCCGGGTAGAGACCAAACTTCCAGGGCTCGCCCGCTTCTTCGAGCACTCGGCTCACATGGGGACTTACCGAGAACCTTTCCGATCCATCCAGCAAGCCGTGATGGATATAGGTAAAAGCGATTCCTCCTCCAACCGCGCAACTGCCAACGAACCGCATCGTTGAGTCGACTGCGGAGGAATCCAGGTAGTGCGAAACGCCCTCCCAGACAAAGAATGTTCTTCGCCGCGGATCAAAGCCGGCTGCTGAGAACGTATGCTGAAGAGTTTCGCGAAGAAAATCGATCTCCACGAACGTAACGTGCGGAAGTGACAGGCCCGGAACTCGCGCCAGGAGCTGCCGCTTCCGGCGTTGAGTTTCGGCCCGATCAACCTCGAATACGCTGACTCGCCTCGTTTGCTCCATTCGGTAGGCACGAGAGTCGTACCCCGCTCCCAGGATCGCCACCTGCGCCACTCCTGTGGCGAGCGCGTTCTCGAGCGCCCGGTCGATGTAGGCGGTACGTGCCACGCCCGACGGCCTCGCACCAGGCCATCGTTGATCGATGAATTTCGCGAGACCTACCTGAAACGCGGGGAACTTTTCGGCGAGGCGAATTGCGAAGCGCATCGGCGGCTTCAGAAAGAGCACAGCGAACGGATCGGCGAACAGCCGCACATTCTCAGGTCGCGATGATTCCAAGGCGCGAAACATCGCCATCAGCTGCGCGGTTCGGCTTGCTTCACTTGTCTGCATCTTGATCCTTAAAAAACGAATCCTCATTCTTTTTTATCACGGGGAAACAACCCACGCCAACAATCATGAATCGCGTTCAAGCCAGTTTCCGAAAACGGTATGCACCAGTTTCGTTTGTGGTGGCGCTTTCACCGCGTGCATCACAGCGATAGCCAAATCGAAGTCACCACGGCGTTCCGCGAGCATCCGGGCGAAGCGTTGTGGCGCATCGGATGGCATATCGCCGGGGTTTTCGCCTTCGGCACTCCGCTGTGGGAGCTGGTGACCTACCTCAAGTGGTCGGCATTCAATGCGTAGCTCGAGCACGCGAACATCCGTCTGCCTGCGAAAATCGATCGTTGGCTGTGCACGATCCATGTGACGCCGAACATGCACAAGCTTCGTCACTCCCGCGTCCCGCCCGAAACCGCCATGAATTATGCGAATCTGCTATCGCTTTGGGACCGGCTCGGCCGCACCTGACCGCGGCCCGTGCTTCGGGGAACTCCGCTACGGTCTCGATAATTTCGACCACGGCGAAAAGCAGTCGCTAGCGGGATTGCTGAAGATGCCCTTCGTTAGCGAATGGGGAAAACCAGTCTCGTTGCGCGTCGGCTCAGAACGGCGCGTCGTCTAGCGTCGAGCCTGCCGCTTAGCCGCCGTCGATTTGTAGGATTGGTGCGATGACCTAGATTAGAGCGTCCGCGGCAGAGGGCCCTGTTAAATCCTCTTGAGTTAGTCACGCGCGTTGCATCTAAGGCGCTCGTTGATCAATCATCATGCTGAATACACTTCTGATCGCACAGCCGCGGCATCGGTTAGTCACGAGGTTCTGTGATGGCTGGTTTCCGTCGCTTGCCCGCTTTCGGGCTTACCTTGGCGATCATCGCGGTCTCAGTACCGCTCTTGATCGGCACGCCGGTGACTGCGCGCACCTTCGACCCCGACGACGTCTTCAGCCCCTGGACGAAAGTCATCTCAGCGGAAGGAGCGTTTGCTCATTTCGGCTCGCGCCTAAGCAACGGCGACGCCATAGTACAAGCATGGAACCTCTCCGGGCGCTTCTCGCTGTTGCCATTCGGCACGCTTCGCCCAAGGTACCTTGGCGGAATACTCGAAGGCGCACCGGAAATCGGCCTAGAGCCGACCTTCGAACGCTTTAATACCCAGCACCAGAACTTCGCAGGCTTCGGCCTGCAGCTTCGCTACTACATTCTGCATTTTCGATGGGGTCCGTACGTGCCTTGGATCGATGCATCGATCGCCCCGGGTGGAACCGATTTAAATTTGGGCCGAATGCACGACGAGACCAGGCTCAAAGGCCCGTTCATGAATCTGATTCAGGCGGGAATCGGAGAATCATACTTTGTGACCGAGCGGGCCGCGATCTACTTGGGTCTGCAAGCTCAGCATATCTCCAACGCGGGCCTCAATGGCAGCAATCGCAACTACGCGCTCAACACGGTTGAAGGAGTAGTTATAGGATGTTCATGGTATCTACCGTGATCACCCGACCAAGGTCAGTGTTGACCTATAACCGGTAGCGGAATCGTCAGCGTGTCATAGACAGTGATTCTTGGGCCGTAAGCTGCCTGGAATATGCCGATACCTTCGGCAGGCCGGATTAGGTTAGTTCTATCGAATATATTCAACAGCGTTATTCGGTCGGTGACCTCGCCGATGCCCGGCAGCTTGATACTACGCTCGCCGCTTAGGTCTGCCTGCACAACGTGTGGTAAGGATTCCAGGTCCGCAAATCCCGCCCGAAGACCACTGCTATAGATTATGCTTGCGCTGAACGAATATGGCTTCCAGGAATAGCTGACGCCGCCGGATGCGCCATAGAGCGGTTGATGATCGAGCACGATGTAGTGCCGATTGATGTAGCCCAGCTCCTCAGCATCGAAGTTGAATTGGCCGGTCGCTACTCCCTTCTGCATATTTCGCCCGATGGTGGTGCTTGCGTATAGCGTCAGATTGCGATTCCGATAGGTGAGCGCCGTCTCGGTTCCCCAAATATAGCCGTGCTTGTAGTTGAACGGCGCAAAGATTGGCACAGAGCCGAACTGCCCCGTATCGAGATAGTGCTTCGTATATTCGTAAAACGCGTCTTCAGAGAGCGTGAGGTTCGCCAGTGGGCTATGCACGATTCCAACGTCCCACTCATAATCATCTTCGGTCTCCGGCGTGACGACGCCGTTGCCCGCTTCTCCTGTAGTATCTTTGAACGCAGCTGGCGCGCCCGGAGAGATTCCCTGGAAGCTCGGCACCTGCATATATCTCGCGAAACCGCCGTGAAGCGTAGTGTTTACCCAGGGCAAGTAGACCAGGTTGATGGTCGGATCGATCTGATTGTTGTAGGTAAAGCCGCTTAAGCGATCCCAACGCACTCCGACATTCAGATGGAACTTTTCGGTCGGCGCCCAGGTATCGCCGAGATAGATACCAGAGAGCAGGTTTATCTTGTTCGCGTTATTGATCACGCGAAACGGTATGTTGCTGATTGGAGCTCCACTGCTATTGGTGGGGAAGACCAAAGAACTGTCATCCGCCTCGACTCCATACTCACCCAGGTAACCGCCCGCTCCGAATGTATGGTCTCCATACCTGTAGGTCACATCCCCTTCGAGCGTGTTGTCGAGATCGCTATGGAACGCGGTTGACGAAACGCCCTGGTAGATGAGCTCGCCGATGTTATCCGGTTCGAAGCTCTGCGAGATGTAATGGGCCGAATAGGCGACCTGGTACGACAAATCCGAGGTCGGCGCCGCGTTGAGCGCGAGAATTCC
>JASHPB010000346.1 GCA_030038355.1 Candidatus Binataceae bacterium | reverse complement strand
GTGACGGTGACGGTGGTGGGCGGGAACTCCCGGCCGACGCAGGCTTTGTTCAGTGGCATCGAGTGGGCTCCATTCTAGGCGGCTTGTAAGGATGGCACGAGACTCAGGAGAGCGCCCGGCCACCGATATAGACCGCTTTCAAATCTAGCGCGGGACTCAACACTATCAAATCGGCATGAGCGCCGGCCGCGATTCGCCCGCGATCGCGTGCGCCGATAGTGTCGGCGGGGTTGGTCGCTGCCATCCGAGCCGCCTCGCCAACCGTCGCACCGACTCTGGAAACCATCAGCCGCACGCCATCGAGCATCGAAATGATCGAGCCTGCGAGCGTGCCGTTGGAGAGACGCGCGGCCCCATCGACGACGCGTGCGGGTCGGCCTCGGATGCGGGCCGCCTCGGCGTTGGTAAGGCCTGAGAAGAGGATTCTGTCCGTCGTTAGAATCATGCCGCCGGCGCCGCGCGCGCGAAACGCAAGGCGCATGATCTCCGGATGCACATGCACCCCGTCCGGAATGATCGCAGGAAGCGCGGGTGACTCAGCAAGCGCAGCAGCGACGACGCCCGGGTCGCGATGATTCAGCGGTCGCATTGCATTGAAGAGATGCGTAAACATCCGTGCTCCCGCGGCGATAGCGGCGCGCGCTTCGCCGAGCGTCGCATCGGTATGTCCGAGCGAAACCGCGACGCCACGGGCCGTGAGCGCTCGCGTCGCGTCGAGTGCGCCCGGTAATTCGGGCGCAAGCGTCAGCAGCTTGAGCGTGCGCAGCTCGAGCACCCGATCGAATGGCTCGCCGCGCGGCTCGAGATTCAGCGGAGGATGTGCGCCGAGGCGCTTCGCCGAGATGAAGGGCCCCTCCAGATGCATGCCGAGGATCTTTGCGCCGTCCTCGACGCGATCATTCATCGCGGTAGTAATTGTGTGGTGCAAACGCTCGATGCGCTCGATCGGCGAGGTGATCGCGGTTGGCAGAAGGGCTGTCGTGCCCTCGCGCGCGAGATGGCACGCCATCGCGCGCAGGGTCTCGGGCGTCGCGGTCGTCACATCGATACCGTGCGAGCCGTTGACCTGCAGATCGACGAACCCAGGCAGGATGTAATCGTCCGACGAAGCTCCGCCCGCGCTTATCGAATCGATCCGGCTGGAAAACGAAAGGCGGCCGCGCGTGACCGTGCCGTCGGGCAGCACAATCAGCCCGCCCAGATCACTCATCAGTTCGCGCCGAAGCGCTCGGCAAGCAGGCGTGAGAAGCGCGGCATATAGATGAGATCGAAGGTCTCTTCCTTGCCGGGGAACATCGCGACGGCGGCACCCTTGAGCGCAATGACGTGCTCCCAAGCCTGGTCGAGCGTAAGGGCGTTATCCTGTGCGATAGTCGCAAAGGTCAGCTCGACCAGGAAGCGCAGCCGGCGAATCATTTTGTCCTCGTGTTCGATCTTCGCCGCGCGGTCGTCGTTGGCCATAACTGCCACCTCAACGCTGAAAAGCTCAAAGACCGAATTATACCGGTCGTTCGCGCCGAGCGTAAACCGCCATCCGCGCGGACTTGTATCGGCGTTGTTCTGGTGCCACGCTTTTGAGCGCTGTGAATCAGCCGCGCATAAGAAGCAGCTTTATCTACCTGGCCAATGCGGTCAACGATCTGCGCGGCAACTGGGCGGTGCTGGCCGTAGTGCTCGCGCCGCTCGTGCTGGCCGCGGCGCTGTGCCTTCTACCCGACGCGATCAACCTGCAGAACCGGCTGGTATTCACCTTCGAACCGGGCACGCAGAGCATTCGGTACGATGCGCAGAACATTGGCGACGAAAGGGCGCCGGCGATCCCGATTCAGGAGCCATACGCGCCGGAAAAGTCCCAACGACCTGACACGTTTCCGGGCTGGTTCATCATTTCGCTTCACTTCCTGTTGCTCGTGATCACCGAAGGTGTCGTGCTGGTCACGATGTGCATGCTACTGCGGATCCAGCGCGGCGTCCGCGAGCCGACGACATGGTCGGAGTCGCTCGCGACGCTCAACTCCGCCCTCGCGATGACGCCGTCGTTCTACTGGGTTTCGTTTCTGAAACTTGCCGCGCCGGTCTTTGCGATTGAACTCTACAATGGCCTGACGGTTTACAATCCAACGCCCACAGTCGTGGTGCTGCTCAACATAGGCTTGCTTATCGCGCTGGCGGGAGCGCTGATCTTGTACTTGTGGCTGTATTTCTCGCAATACGCACTGGTCTTCAATGGGCAGCGTAGTTTCCACGCACTGCTCTTTAGCCGTGACCTGATGCGCAAGCGTTTCTTCACCGTCGCGATCCGGATCCTAGTCTTCGTCGCCGTGTATACCGGTTACAACTCAATCGCGACGATTGGCCGTATAGTGGCCAGCGTGCTGATCGGTCCAATCGGCATCGCGGTGACGGGATCGATCTGGGGCGCGATCTTCTTGCTCAACCTGATCGCGTTTGCAATCGGCTTCGCGACCGCGTCGTTCTTCACCGCGGCGGGATTGCGCCTCTACCAGGATTTGCTGCCGGAGCAGCAGGCCGCCATGCTTGTGACCGCCGCCCCTAGCTCGAACGGGCAAGCAGTCGTGGCAGCTACGCCGCCGCCTCAGCCAGGCGTGTCAGTGCTCGGATCGTGACGTGCAGCGCGGCGGGTGTCAGCTCCTTCAACGCGCTTAACTCCATGAACAGCCGATCGAGCTCGGCGAAGTGCGCCGCACGCGTTTCCTTCATCCGCGCGATCGCTTCCTCAACGCTCCGGCTCGAATCGTCGAGCACCGCCGCGCAGAGCGCGATACGCGCGGCGCGCAACTCGGACGTGAGTTCCTGCACGGCACGGCGGATCCAGCGATCGTCGCTAGCGATCGATTCGAGGCCTTGCTCGAGGATCGCGAAATCAATCACCGCGCTCAGACTGAAGTACGCTTCCATCACGCGTTCGGGCGCCATCGAGCGGCGAAACGCGATGCTCAGGATCGTGAGCAGATGGTCGGCGAACATCAGCCGCACCAGCGAGTGCGCCAGCTCTCCATCCGCCACCACTGCACGCAACTCGCGGTAGATTCGCTCGAGCCGCGCACGCTCGCCATCTAAAAGCATCAGCTCGAACGACTCGAGCAGGGCCTCGAACGGCGCTTTGAAGCGATTGATCGCTTCGCCCAGCGGCGGTGCGGTCTCGAGCTTGGCGACGGCCCATCCCGCCGAAGCGCGGCAGGCGCGTGCGAGCGCGAGAAACGATTCAGTCTCGGCCTCCGCGCTCATCATGGCGGTGCCCGCTTTGAGAGCCGACACGCGCGCTTCGACTCCAAGAATGTCGGCGGCGATAAGCCAGCCGCGCACCGCCTCCTGCGCCTTCACGCCGAACTCGCGCGACAGCTCGAACACAAGAGTCGAGCCCATGACGTCGACCAGCTGATTGGCGGCCTCGGTCGCAACCAGCTCGTGACGCAAACGATGACGCCCGATTTCAGCTTCGAAGCGCGAAGCGATCGAGTCGGGAAAGTAGGGCTTGAGGAAACGCTCGACCAGGTAGGGATCCTCGACCAGCGCGGTCGCTTCCAGTTCCTGCACCAAATCGATCTTGGTGAACGCTGTGATAACCGCGAGCTCGGGACGCGTGAGGCCGGCGAATCGTGCGCGCCGTTCCTCGAGCACGTCGCGCGGTGGCAGCACGGGATCGTGATGACGCAGCAGGCCGCGCTCGTCGATCGCCTTCAGGTGGTCGTAGAACACCGAGCTCGATCGCCGGCTCCGTGCCTGTTCGAGGCTGAGCGACAGCACCTGGTCGCGGTTGTCGTCGATAACGCGTTCGGCGACCTCGGCGCCGACGGAGCTTAGTACCCCGTTGCGCTCGTCGAATTTCAATTCGCCGCGCGCGACCGCAGGCTCGAGCAGGATCTTGAGGTTTACCTCATGGTCCGACATATCAACGCCGGCCGAGTTATCGATCGCGTCGGTGTTGATGCGTCCGCCAGCGAGCGCGTACTCGATGCGCGCCTTCTGGGTGAAGCCCAGGTTGCCACCTTCGACGACGACCCTCGCGCGCAGCTCAGCGGCCGCGATACGGCAAGCATCGTTGGCGTGATCGCCAACCTCGGCATCGTTTTCCGACGCGGAGCGTACGTAAGTGCCGATGCCGCCGTTGTAGAGGAGCTCGACCGGTGCGCGCAGAATCGCGGCGATCAGAGTTTCGCCGTCCGGCGCGGCCTGCTCGCAGGCGAGAACAGTGCGCGTCTGCTCACTCAGCTCGATCCGCTTCTGACCGCGCCGGAAAACGCCGCCGCCCGCGCTGATCAATTTCGGGTTGTAGTCGGCCCACGACGAACGCGGCAGGTCGAACAGCCGCCGGCGCTCGTCGAAGCTCGTCTGCGGATCGGGATCGGGATCGATGAAGATGTGGCGATGGTCGAAAGCGGCGACGAGCTTAAGATTACGCGAGAGCAGCAATCCGTTACCGAACACGTCGCCTGACATGTCGCCGATTCCCACCATCAGAACGGGAGCGCCGTGATCGATGTCGCGGCCGAGCTCGCGCAGATGGCGCCGCGCCGACTCCCACGCGCCGCGTGCGGTAATGCCGAGCTTCTTGTGGTCGTAGCCGTGCTCGCCGCCGGAAGCGAACGCGTCGCCCAGCCAAAAGCCGCGTTCGAGCGCGATGGCGTTGGCGACATCAGAAAAACTCGCGGTACCTTTGTCAGCCGCTACGACGAGATAGGCGCCGTCGTCGTCGAGCACCTTGACACGCGGGGGATGCGCGATACCTGTCGCGCTCCGATTATCGGTCAGGTCGAGCATCGCGTTGATCAGCGTCTTGTATGCCTCGACCGCGTCGCGCGCATCGGGCGCGCGTCCAGGGCGAGGCTTGACGACGAAGCCGCCCTTCGAACCAATCGGCACGATGATCGCGTTTTTGACCGTCTGGGTTTTCATGAGATCGAGGATCTCGGTGCGATAATCGTCGATCCGATCGCTGAAACGGATTCCGCCGCGCGCGATCCGACCCGCGCGCAGATGGCATCCTTCCATGCGCGGGCTGTTGACGTGGATTTCGAAGAGCGGGGGAGTGTCGGGCAAGCCGAAAACCTTCGAGCTATCGAATTTCACCGCGAGATACGGATCGGGCTCGGGCAGCGCGCAGAAGTAATTGGTGCGGACGGTAGCCTCGACCATCGAGAGCAGAGCACGCGCCGTGCGATCGTCAACGATGTTGTCGATCTTGCCGACCCGCTCGAGGTACGCGGCGCGAAGCGTGGCGATCTCTTCCGGCGCCGTATTGCGCTCGGGATCGAGTCGCGCCGCGAACAGCTCAGTCAGCATCTTCGGCAGCTCGATGTTGTTGAGCAGTAAACGCTGTAAACCGAGCCGCGCAGGCGCCAGCCGCATCTGGAATGCGACCACCAGGTAAGTGCGCATGAGAGTGACCTGCCGCCAGGTCAGGCCCGCCAGCAGCGTCAAAGCATTTAGCGGATCATCCTGGGTAAGCCCTTCGCGCACCGCGACGATCGCGTCGGCAATGAGCTCTGTACCCGGCATCGACGCGAACGGCTGCTCGCCGGGCGCACGCACCGCGAACGCCTGCACGTAAGCGCTCGCGGGCTTGTCGTCGATCGTGGGCTTCAGATCATGGGCATGCTCCGCGACGACTTCGATCGAAAAATTCTGCAACGTTGGCATCAGATCGGAGAGCATCGGCGCTTGCCCGAGCCCGATCATGCGAAGCTCGGAGAGACCGTCACCGTGCGCAGCCTTCGGCTGCAACTCGACCAGAAATGCCTTCCCTGACGAGAGCAGCAGTTCAAGGTGTTCGATGTCCGCCAGCGCGCGTCGCGCGCGCGCCGCGGCTTTGTATTCCGCATCGAACGCGGGAGCCCAGCGCCGAGTCAGCGCACGGCCGCGGCCCGCGCCGAACTTCGCGATCAGCTGGTCGCGCAGGCGATCGTCCCAGCGCCGCGCCATGCGGCCGACCTCGGTCTCGAGTTGGCGCACCAGAGCAGGCTTGGGCGGCGGCGCCGCGAACGCGAAGTGAAGTCGCGCCGTATAGCCTTCACCCAGCGCCAGGTAGTAGTAGAGCAGCGCGCCGCCGAGCCGCTCGCCCAGCATCTCCTGGAGACGATGACGTACATCGGCGGAGAACGCGTCGCGCGGCATCACGATCAGAACGATGACGTGCCCGCGATGCTCGTCGCTGATGACGCTGAGGCGCACAGCTGCTTCGCTTTTTACATCGAGGACGATTCGGAGCTGTTCGCGTAATTCCTCGACCGGAGCGCGGAAGAGTTCGTCCTTTGGAAAGCTGTTGAAGACGCTGACTATTTCTTTATAGTCGTGCGAGCCGGGTCGTGCGTGCTCGTTCTTGAGCACTTCCTTGAGCTTCGCGCGTAGCACCGGGATGTGTTCGGATTCCTCGGCGTAGGCCTTCGAGGTAAAGAGGCCGACGAAATTGTCGAAGCCAATCACGCGGCCGGAAGCGTCGGTGCGGCGAATTGATACGCTGTCCATCGGGCGGCGGCGATGCACGTGCGAATCGACGTTGGACTTGCCCACGATGAGCGGCGGCCCGCTGAAGAATAGCTCGCGCCGCGCGGGCTCAATCTCGTCGAGCAAACTTGAATCGCGAAAACGCGATTCGTCGTGATCGCGCATGATGCCCAGTTCGGAACCGGCATCGACTCTGATGCGCGCGGCCTTGCCGTCGCCCGCGATGCTGTAGCTGCGATAGCCGAGAAATACGAAACCGCCCTGCACCAGCCAGCGCAGGAAATCGCGCACTTCGACCAACGCGCGCTGTGATGAGGTCTCCTCGCATATCCTGAGCGCGCGCCCCTTCATCGTTTCGAAATCGCCAGTCGCTTGCCGCACCTCGCGCAAAATCGAGATGAGGTCACGCGTCAGTTCGTCGGCCAGCGCCTCTTTGTAGGGCAGCTCGAGTTCGCTGTAGGTGAGCGACTCGGCGCGCTCGGCTGCGGCGGACTGCTCGAACGCGGCGATGCGGCCGCTCGAGTCGCGTGAGACCTGAAAGACCGGATGCAGCATGAGCTGTACTTCGGCGTGGCGCGCGCGGAAATACTCGAGCTGGCTATCGACGATGAACTGGCAGTCCGGCATCATCGTCTCGACCACCGTGGTCAAATCGCTGGCGCCAGCATGAACGCGGACCGAAATTGGCTCGCTGCGCAACGAAAAGAAGTCGAACAACGCGCGCGCGATCGCGAGCCGCGCTGCGGCGTTGACGCGCTCGCGGAATTCCGACGATTCGCGCACAAACAGGCGCTCGGCGAACAGCCCGAGGCGGCGCGCCTCCGCGGGCGGATTGCTTTGGTCGATCAGGCTTCGCAGTTCAGGTTCAATGGACAATTTCATTCACCAAGACGTAGTTGAGCATTCGGGCCGCGCGGCCTCGTCCGATTATAGTTCGCGCCAAGCGAGCTTCCTAAGCCACGCGAGCGCCTTCAATTCGCTAGACTGAAGCGCGATGCCGACGCTCGAGATCAAGGCGATGACCTTCGGGCCGTATGGCGTCGGCCATCTCGGCGGCAAGGCAATGATGGTCGCGCGCGCGGCGCCGGGAGACGTGCTCGAGGTCGAGACTCGCGAGAACCGCCGCGACTACGCGATCGCTGAACTGAGCAACATCGTCCGGCCCGGGCCGGAGCGGCGCGTCGCTCCCTGTCCATACATTGCGCGTTGCGGTGGCTGCGACTGGCAGCATCTTAGCTATCCGGCGCAGCTCAAGTGGAAAGCGAATCTCGTCGCAACGACCCTCAACCGCGCGCTCGATCTCAAACTCGATCCATCCGGCTTGATTGAAGCGGCGCCGGAGGAGTTCGGCTATCGCGCGCGCGTCAGATTCAAATGCAGTCCGCGGGGCGTGCTCGGATTCCGCGCGTTCGGCAGCTCCGAGCTGGTCGAGGTGGATTCATGCATGGTCGCGGAGCGCGGCCTCGCGATGCCCGTGCATCTGGCGCGGACGCTCGCGCGGAAGCTCGATGAGATCGAAGTGGTGCGCGCGGGCGAGCGCGACGTGCTGGTGGGATATTTGAGGAAGGCTCCCGGAGCGGACGAGATACAGCGCGCGCGTCGCGTGCTCGAGGCGAACGCAAACATTGCGGGCGTGGTGCTGCGCGCCGGAGATACGCGCGAGGTGGTCGGCGATGCGAACCTTACGATCGAACTCGAGTCCGAACTTTGGATTGAAGCTGACGCGGACCTCTTCAGCCAGGTCAACCGCGCGCAGAACATCAAGCTCGTTGCCGAAGTTATGGCGATGGCGGCGCCGCTCGACTCGACGGCGCTGCTCGATTTGTTCTGCGGTACCGGGAATTTCGGCCTGCCGGCGGCCAAGCGTGGCGCGCGCGTGACGGGAGTGGACGCCGAGCCTGCGGCAATCGCGGCGGCGAGTCGCAACGCGGCGCGGCTTAAATTCGCCGACGCTCAATTCATCGCGATGCAAGCGGAGGGAACGTCAGAGTTTCTGCGCCGCGCCAAATATCATCCTGATACGATCATCCTGGATCCGCCGCGCAGCGGAGCGGCGGCGTTGATGGAGCAAATCGTGCGCATGCGCCCGCGGTCTGTTATCTATGTGTCGTGCGACGTAACGACACTCGCGCGTGATTTGCGTATACTTGTAGCTGCGGGTTATGTAATCGGGAGGGTTCACGCGTTCGATTTTTTTCCGAACACGCATCACATCGAGGTCGCGGCGCACCTACTATTGACTTAAATTGCAGGCCGTCCTTAATGTAGAGAGTGTTCGGTTTTCCCGAACCTTCCCGCCAGAGGGTTTGCAAAGCGATGCCCAAGCAGGAAAAGGAAAAGCTCCAGCGGCCGAAGATTACCATCATCCCCGGACGTGGAGTCGCGCAGACTATCAATTATCTGCTCGAAGATCGTGACGACTTGGAATGGATCATCGCCGTAGGCCGCACCAAGAACGGCGAACTATTTTTCTATGACACCGGCGGCGATATCGTCGAGGATCTCGGCACACTCGAGTATCTGAAGGCGCGGATCGTTCGTGCGCACTTCGGCGACGAGTACGAGTGAATTGCACGCGCACGCGCGGCGCCGTCAGTAATCGCTAATCCTCAAATTCTTCGCTCGGCGGACTCGCGTACGCGATGCCGTCGTTGATCTCGATCGGCACGCGGTAGAGAAATTTGCCGCAGGCTGACGCCGGTCCCGCGATACATTCGCCCGTACTCGGCTCGTAGTAGGCGTTGTGGGTTTGGCACATCAGGTAACGTGCTTCCTCGGCGAAGAACTGGTTGTCAACCCAGTCCATCGCCATCGGCACGTGCCGGCATCGATTGACGTAAGCGAAATATTCGCCGCCGAAATTGATCAGGAAACATTCTTCATCGACGCCGCGAATTGGCAGCATGAACTTGAGCGATTCGCCCGGCGAAAGATCCGCCAGCGGCCCGATGCGAAAGCGGCGCGCGGCCGAAGGGCTCCGGCGTGTGCGCGAACGCGTCAGTTGGGCGCGATGACGGTGTTGGTCAGGCATCCAATCTTTTCGATCTCGACCTCGACGAAGTCGCCCGGTTGCATCGCGCCCACGCCCGGAGGCGTGCCGGTCGAAATAACGTCGCCCGGCAGCAGCGTCATGATGTGCGAGATGTAGCTCAGGACGAAGTCGCAGGCGAAGATCATGTCGGAGGTGCGGCCGCGCTGGCGCACCTCGCCGCCGACCCGCGTTTCGATACCGAGGTCGCGCGGATCAACATCGGTCGCAATCAGCGGTCCGAGCGGCGCAAACGTGTCGAATCCTTTGCCGCGTGTGAACTGAACGTCGCGCCGCTGCAGATCGCGCGCGGTCACGTCGTTCATGATCGTGTATCCGAGCACGTAGTTGCGCGCGTCGCGCTCGCTCACCTTCGAAGCGCGCCGCGAGATCACGATCGCGAGCTCGCCTTCGTAATGAACGAGCGACGACTGCGGCGGATAAACGATTGGCTCGCCGGGCGCGATCACGGCGGTTGACGGCTTGATAAAGATGAGCGGTTCAGCCGGCAGCTCGCGCCCCATCTCCTTCGCATGATCGCGATAGTTGACGCCGACCGCGACGATCTTGGACGGCGCCGCGGGAGCGAGCAACTTCACGCCGGCGCTCGGTAGCGGTTTCGCGTTCGGCGACTTTTTGAGCGCGTCGAGCATTCCTTCGAGCGGCGCGATCGCGTCATTTTGGAGCGCGCCATAGCGCGCGACACCATCCTGAAGATAACGGACGATTTTCATGATTGACTCTGGAGCATCGGCGCCACGTTACTCGCGCCGACTTCGTGCTTGCCGCAGTGTGCCAAAGCCCTTAGCATCTGTAAACGCGCTCGCTTCTTTTGCGTGCGCCTTCGTAACATTCTGGCTCGCTGCCCAAAATGGATAAACCAAGAATTCGTCCGCTTGAGGCGTTCCCGGTCGAGCAACAAGGACAGACTCTCATTTGCTTGCGCGACCCGAGCGCGTTTGCGCCGCAGCCGATCCTCCTCGGCATGGGCGCGTATTACCTCGTCACACTCTTCGATGGGCGGAACGATCTGCGCGAGATCCAGGCTGCGTTCGCGCGGCGCTTTAACGGCGAGCTTATCCCGATCGAGAAACTCACCGAGCTCATCGAGGCGCTCGATCGCGGCTACTTTCTCGACTCGCCTGCCTTCGCGGATCGCATCGCCGCCGTACGGGACGAATTCCTCGCCGCGCCCGAGCGTCCCGCGGCACTCGCCGGCCTTTGCTACGAGAAGGAACCGGCCAAGCTCCGGCTCGAGGTGGCGGCCTTTTTCGATCCTCCAGAAGGACCCGGGCGGTCGCCGACGAATCGCCGTGGCCAATCGCTCACCGGAATCATCGCGCCGCATATCGACCCACGCCGGGGCGCCGCCGCCTATGCGCATGCTTATCACGAGCTGATGTCGCATGAGCCGCCCGAACTGGTGATCATTCTCGGCACGTCGCACTATGGCGCAGGTCCCGAGCTATTCAGCGCGACGCGCAAGAACTACGCCACGCCGTTCGGCGCGGTCGAGACCGATACGGCGTTTATCGAGCGGCTGGCCGCACGTTACCATGGGGGCGATTTGTTCGCCGACGAGCTGCTGCATCGCAACGAACATTCAATCGAGTTCCAGGTGCTCTTTCTGGCGTGGTCGCTCGGTATCCGCGGCTACCAGGTGGTGCCGATCCTGGTCAGTTCCTTTTATGAGATGGTGCAGAACGGATTGAATCCCGGTGAGGATCGGCGCGTACGCTCGTTCATCGATGCGCTCCGCGCGGAGCTCGAATCGGACGAGCGTCGCTCGCTGATAATTGCGGGTGTCGATTTCGCGCACATCGGAAAGAAATTTGGCGACAGCTTCACGGTCGATCAATCGGTTGCGGAGCGCACGCGCGACGCTGACCTCGCGTTGATCGAGCACATCAAGCGTGGCGATGCGGCGGGTTTTTTCACTGAAGTCGCCAAGGATCGCGACGCGCGGCGAATCTGTGGACTTGCGCCGATGTACACGCAGCTCGAGCTGTTGCGCAATCGACCGGCGCGGCTTTTGAAATATGGCATCGCGATGGAACCGCAGACTGACTCAGCGGTCACCTTCGCGAGCCTCGCAATCGATTAGATCTAGACTAAGACGCTGACTTTCCTGGCCTAAGACTTCTAGCACCAGTACAGATTGCTATTCGTTCGCGACTTTTGCTTTTGACGTGAAATCTGAGACAAGCTCCTTCCTACCGGATTTTCCGGACGGCGATTTTAAATCAGCGGAAGGCCGAACGCAGTCGGCAGCGTCCGCGGAACCGAGTGTACTGAGCGCTACAGCGAACTCGACGATCCGGCAAAGGTCATTCAGGGGCCGCCGCCATAGTCCGACAAGTATCCTCATTGGCAAACAATTCACCGAGGTCTGGGTGCAAGAGGTGTGGTGCGTGTCTACAACCCCTTAGTCCCCGGAGATCCAGGCGCCGATCTTCATCAGGACCAGTACCTAAAAGTACCTTGCGGTTACATTGCTCTGCTTGAGGATGCGGCTACGGCAGGTCCCCTCGGTCTTGATCCCGGGGAGTGAGTCGCCTTGATTTTAAATCGGCGGGGGCGGTGTGGCCATCGGTGCGGTCGGCGACGAATGGCAACGGCAGCAGCAACTACTCTACGAGTTTCCGCTAGAACTCAGATCTCAACTGGACAAACGGAAAGCCGCGCCCACTGAGTGCCGCTTCCATTTTGGATCGTTCAATTCGTCGCTGGTGGAATTACTTGCGGCGGGCTCGCGTCTGTAGCGATCGATTCACGATGAGACCTGCCGTCGCGGCCTTGCCGATACGAATGCGAATCGGCAAGGTAGTCGACAGTGTTCCTCCGTGTTCGATCAACACGGGCTTGAAAGTCATCCCTTCGCGCTCTATTTCGAGAATGACGTCGCACGCACGCGATTGCGGTGCAATGATCACGACGTTGGCGGGATGCGACCTGAGCCAGTCAGCACGCATGATTTCTTGTCCGGTTCAAGGTACGAAAGAGCCGGCCTTCCTTGGCCGCGTCTGAAGCGACCACCGTCGGGAAACGTTGGCTATCAAGCCCGTCGCGGTTGATGAACGCAGCAGATTTGCCTGTGCCACCGCAGATCGCGACTCTAGTCCCTCTGGCAAGCAGCTGCGCAAGCTCGCCCCGGACGCGGCGCACCAGGTCGTCGGAATGGTTCGGAAGAGCCCCGCTATTGCGGCCGAATCCGACATTTCGATGTTCTCGTAGCTTTCGTTCTCGCTCGATAAGAAGCTGAACTACATTCAGAACGTCGAACATGAGCTAGGTACGGCAAACGCGTGAACGAGCATTCCGATGATCCGCTTAGCTATGCGCTCCGGTTAGCCACGCGCGCGCCCAGTTCCTCGACACTCAGCAGTCTGCGTTATCAAATGACCTCTCATTGGCGTAGGAATCGCGGGCGCGGCTCTCAACGATCGACGACACGCTCTCGACTGATTGCCGATGCGATCAACGCCGCTTTAACGGCCGCTAGCAGGGTGCCGAGGGCAGCTTGTCGGCCTCGCAAATGCAGACGCTTGCGACTCAGGCGCGATTCTTACGCAGCTGATAGGTCCCGCCAACATGCAATACGAAGGCGCCTGTGTGTTCGGCGGGGACCGGGTGCTGTCGCCACCTTACAACGCGACGGGAGTGTACTCGGGTGACAACTCGAGCAACTCCAACGTGGTCGACGGCGATGTCGCACAGCTCGCGATGCAGGAGCAGGAACCCACCCTCCAACAGCA
>JASHPB010000345.1 GCA_030038355.1 Candidatus Binataceae bacterium | reverse complement strand
GATGCAGAACGGCGGAATCCCAACGTAGTGAAGGTCGTATGCGCGCGTAACGGTGACGCGCTATACTTTTCACGAAGCCCGATTCCGTTTCCGCGCGACGGCGGAATCCCGAGCGTAGCGCTACGCCATATTGGCGTTTATGCCTACCGTCGCGACTTCCTCCTCAAGTTCTCGACTCTGAGTGCGGGCGTTCTGGAGCGGATCGAGAAGCTCGAGCAGCTGCGCGCTCTCGAGCATGGTTATGCGATTAGGGTGGTGCGCTCGGTCGCGCCATCGCTCGAAGTCGATACGGCGGAAGACCTTGAGCGCGCGCGCGGAGCAGCCTTAGCAGATCGGTGACGGAGGGGAGGGGATCTATCATGGAGCGTGGCAAGACCAAGTTCATATTCGTGACCGGCGGCGTCGTCTCTTCGCTCGGCAAGGGACTCGCCGCGGCTTCGCTCGGCGCGTTGCTCGAAGCGCGAGGCTTAAAGGTCACGATGCTCAAGATGGACCCCTACATCAACGTCGATCCCGGCACGATGAGCCCGACGCAGCATGGCGAAGTATTCGTGACCGACGATGGCGCTGAAACCGATCTCGACCTTGGTCACTACGAACGCTTCGTGCAGACCACGATGAGCAAGCGCAACAACTGCACGACCGGCCAAATCTACGACACGGTTATCCAGCACGAGCGGCGCGGCGATTACCTCGGCGCGACCGTGCAGGTGATTCCGCATATAACCGATGAGATCAAACGCCGCATCGCGGCCGCCGCCGAGGGCGCTGACCTTTGCATCGTCGAGATCGGCGGCACGGTTGGCGATATCGAGAGTCTGCCGTTTCTCGAAGCGGTGCGGCAATTTCGCTGGGATCTTGGCCGCGAGAATGTGCTCTACGTTCATCTGACGCTGGTGCCGTTCATCGCCACGGCCGGTGAACTCAAGAGCAAGCCCACGCAGCACAGCGTCAAGGAATTGACCGGACTCGGCATCCAGCCGGATATCCTGCTTTGCCGATGCGATCGGCCGCTGGAAAAGAAGCTCAAGGCCAAGATCGCGAACTATTGCAACGTCGAGGAGAACTGCGTTATCGCCGATCGCGACGTACCCTCGATTTACGAGGTGCCGCTGCACTTTCACGAAGAGGGCTTCGATCAGCGCGTATGCGAGAAGCTCAATATGTGGACCGGCGCGCCCAATCTCTCCAAGTGGCGCAGAATCGTGAAGGTTGCGCAGAATCCCAAGACCACCGTCAACATCGCCGTGGTCGGCAAGTACGTCAACTTGCAGGATTCCTACAAGAGCCTGCACGAGGCGATCGCGCACGGCGGCGTAGCCAATGAAGCCAAGGTCGACATCGATTATGTCGATTCGGAGGAACTCGAGAAGCAGAACGCTGCAGAGCGCCTCGCCAAGGCTGACGCGATCATCGTGCCTGGCGGATTCGGCGAGCGCGGCACCGAAGGCAAGATCAATGCAGTGCGTTACGCGCGCGAAACAGGAGTGCCGATTCTCGGCATTTGCTTCGGCCTGCACATGATGGTGATAGAAGCGGCGCGCGATCTGCTCGGACTGAAACGCGCCAACTCGACTGAGATCGCAGCCGAATCGCCCGACCGCGTAATCGACATCATGGAGTCGCAGAAGGACGTATCGAAAAAGGGCGGCACGATGCGCCTCGGTGCTTATCCATGCGTGATCAAGCCGAGCACGCTCACCTACCAGGTTTATCGCCGCTCGCGCATCTCCGAGCGCCATCGTCATCGCTACGAAGTCAACAATGCGTACCGCGTGCGCCTGGAGAAGGCTGGCCTGATTGCGACCGGCGTATCACCCGATGATTCGCTCGTCGAGATCATGGAGCTGAAGGGGCATCCGTGGTTCATCGGTTGTCAGTTCCATCCGGAACTGAAATCGCGTCCTCTGGATTGCCATCCACTCTTCCGTGGCCTGATCAAGGCCGCAGTGGCGCGGCGCGCCTTTCAGGCCGCGCATCGCTCGGGCAAGGTCCGGGAGCTTAGACTCGCGCAGTGAGCGTTGTCCAGGTAACAGCGGGCGGAGTGGTCTTCGGCGACGCGGCGCTCGCCATCATCGCGGGGCCCTGCGTGATTGAGAACGAAGAAGCATGCCTGAGGCACGCCGCCCGCCTCGCCGCGATTTCTCGCGCCGCCAACATGGGCCTGGTTTTCAAATCGTCGTTCGACAAGGCGAATCGCACCAGTATCTCGTCGTATCGCGGACCGGGGCTCGACGCGGGCCTTGAGATTCTCGCGCGTATCAAGCGCGAGACCGGCCTCCCGATTCTGACTGACATCCACGAGCCTCATCAGTGCGCGGTCGCGGCTGAGGTTGCCGATATACTGCAGGTTCCGGCATTTCTTGCGCGGCAAACCGATCTGCTCCTTGCCGCAGCGCGGACTGGCCGCATAGTAAACGTGAAGAAGGGCCAGTTTCTCGCGCCCTGGGATATGCGGCCCGCAATTGCGAAAATCGAAAGCACCGGCAATGGCAAGATTCTGCTCACTGAGCGCGGTGCGTCGTTCGGCTACAACAACCTGGTCTCCGATATGCGCTCGCTCGTGATCATGCGGAGCTTCGGCTACCCCGTCGTGTTCGACGCGACCCACTCGGTACAACTGCCGGGTGCGGGTGGCGAGGGCTCCGGCGGTCAGCGCGAGTTCGTTGCTCCGCTGGCGCGGGCTGCGGTCGCGACCGGCGTCGACGCGGTTTTCATGGAAGTGCACGAAGATCCAGAGCGCGCGCTGAGCGACGGTGCCAACAGTTATAGGCTCGACCAGGTGGGCGTACTGATCGACAACCTGAAGCGGATTCATGAAGCCGCATCGGCGGCGGGAGCGCGCGATTGAGCGCGCACAATCATCACTGGGCTAGGCCGAGTCAGCGCGGCGTATAGAGTCCGTTTACGCTCGCCAATCTTCGCTCCGCGGCCGCAATGTTTACTTGAAAAACCTCCGTTGATACCTTGGATCGTACGGGTTGTTGTCGATGAGTCCCAGGCGTGTTGCAAAGGCGCTGGCGTCGTTCGGCGTCGTCGCACTCATGGTGTTGTTGGCGGTGACGGTATGGGTGGTGCGCCATCGGACTCCCGTTCAGATGGCGCAAACGGCAGCCGGGATGCTGCCCGGCTCTCTGCTGCACGCGCATAATTTCCACTGGACCCAGATGAAAGCCGGCGAGCGGCAGTGGGAGCTCACCGCGAGCGACGCCAGCTACTCGAGTGATCGGACTTCATTGACCCTCAGCAACGCGCAACTCGCGATGGTTTCCGACGATGGTAAACAGGTGATGGTACAGGCGCCGCTTGCGGTGATCGTACTCGACGGTAATCACGTCAAGCAGGCGAATCTTAGCGGCGGCACCGTCATTCACTATGGAACGTTTACACTGAGCACCCAAGCCGTGAGCTTCATGCCCGACGACAACAAGGTCGAAGCACCGGGTGAGGTTACGATGGAAGGCGAAGGTTTGAAGGTGACTGGAATTGGGATGACCGGGAACCCCAAAACCCGCGTCTTCCAACTTCTGGATCGGGTCACCACCGATATCTCGCCAAAGCAGCAACGTGACAATCCGAAGACGAGCTAAGATCGCCGATCAGCGCCGCGTGTCGGCGACCTTTTCGGCTGCCACCGCTGTCGCATCGATTGCGACGCTGTTGCTTTTTATGCCGGCCGCACTGGCGTCTCCCGCGCCCGGAGCCTCACCCAGGGAGACAACCGCCTCATTGGCAGGTCCGCTACAGCTGGCCGCCGACTCGGATGGCTCCGACGACTTGACCGGTGATTCCATCCGCGTGACTGGTGGGGTGCCTGGCAGCGCGCAGACGCCGCCCCTGTCCGGCAGCGACTCAGGCTCATCGATGCCGCCGGAGAATGCGCCGACGCCCGAGGCAGCGCCCTCGGCAGCGCAGGCCCAACAGCCTGCGCCCGCCCCTTCTTCAGCTGAGGCCGAGATGCCCGCGCCAGCACCTTCGGCAGCAGAAGCCGAGCAGCCCGCGCCGTCGCCTGCGGCGATCGAGGCGGCGTCGCCGCCAGCGCCTGCGCCGATACCCGCTGAGCTGCCGTCCCCCGCAGCGGCCACGCAGGCCTTAGCGATGCCTTCACCCGCTGCGGCTGCAACCATGGCTGCCATGCCGCTGCCGTCGCCCGCCGCGCTGCCATCGATTGCGGCTACCAAACCGGGCCGAATCGCCGGTGCACCGCCAAATGATTTGAATCTTGCGCCGCGTGCTGAGTATCCTGACCTGCCGGCTCCCGCGCCATCGATTGTGATAGCTCCGTCGGCAAACAGTCCTTCGCCCTCGGCACCTATGGCAGAGGCGAAGTTACCTGAAACCGCGCCGCCGCCGTTTCCGCCCGTGCCTTCCGCCGCGCCGAGTCCTGACCAAGGTGGTGCTCCGATGACGGCCGCGGCTGAGCCGATGCGCCGGATGCCCGCCGCGCTCGCCCCGGGTGAAGCAACGCCGCCGCCCGAGGCGCCGCCACCGCCGAATGATCTACCGGCAGACAACGTCGATGCGCAGGGTGGAAGTGGATCTCAGCAAAAGATTGCGTCCAAGGGTGCGGGCGACAGTTCAAATCCGTTCAATGGCCTCGGGATGTCGTCCGGCAAAGGCCCGACCAAAATCGATTCCGACCAGTTTCGGCTCGATTACCAACAGAAGATCGCGACCTATATTGGCCATGTGAAGGTCGCGCAGCCCAACGGCACAATGACCAGCGATAAGCTCAAAGTGACGTTCGGCGACAATATGCACGATATCAAGATGGCGTATGCCGACGGCAATGTACGAATCAGCCAGGGCGATCGTTGGGCGACCGGTGACCATGCCGTGCTGAATCAAACCGCGCAGACCGTTGTACTCACGGGCAGCCCGGTCGTTCACGACGGCGAAGACCAGATTACAGGGTCAAAGATCACGGTGTATCTGAAGACCGGACAGAGCGTCGTCGAGCATGCACGAACCGTGATATTCCCCAAAAATGGACAGGGCGGCGATAACGAAGGAGGGGGTTCGACCACGCCTGCGGCCCAGCATTAATTAGTCATGGCAATGGAAGTAAAACTCGGGCAAGACCTCAGACTGCGGCAGCAGTTGGTGATGACGCCGCAGCTTCAGCAGGCGATCAAGATTCTGCAACTGTCGCTGCCTGAGCTGGAATCAATCGTTCAAACCGAGCTCGAGCAGAATCCGATGCTTGAGCCGCTTGATCGGAGCCCGGCTGAGACTGCGGCGGAGTCTCAGATAACTGACGGCGAGGCACCTCCCGACGCTGAAGGAGAGCCGCTCCCGCCGGAGAACGACGCCGCGCCGAGCGACAACGATGCGCCCGAGCAATGGGAAATCGCGGCTAACGAGCAACCAGTCACCGAGCCGGTAGCAGGCGAGAGCCGCGACGCCGCACTCGAGATCAAAGAGAACCAGAGCCTCGATCAGATCGATTGGCGCGAGTACCTGGAAACATATTCCAACAATATGGAGCGCCGCGACCTATGGCAGGAATCGGCGCCGACCGACAGCGAGGATGACCATCGGAGCGCCCTCGAAAACACTTCAATACGCCGCTCGAGCCTCGAAGACCATCTGCTCTGGCAGGTTCGCATGTCGAACCTGAGCGAAGCCGATCAGCGCATCGCCGGCTCAATCGTTTACAATCTTGACGACGACGGCTACCTGGACACTCCGCTCGAGGAGCTCGCGGCGCAGCTCGAAGTTGCGGTGGAAGACGTCGAGCGTGTGCTGAAACGCGTCCAGCGGTTTGATCCACCCGGCGCTGCGGCGCGCGATCTCCGCGAATGCCTGCTGTTGCAGCTGGCCAACCTCGGGATGGAAGATTCACTCGCGGCGCGGATTGTGCGCGACCATCTCGATCTGCTGGAAAAGCATCGTTACGCCGAAATCGCCAGGATTCTCAGTGTCACGGTCGAGATGATCGGCCAGGCGGCCAAGGTTATCGCCGAGCTGGAGCCGAAGCCCGGCCGCGACTACGGCGGCGAAGAGCCGACCTACGTTGTCCCCGACGTCTATATCAACAAAGTTGGCGACGACTACATCGTCACACTGAATCGCGAGGCGGTGCCGCGGCTCAGGCTCGCAGGTTACTACCAGCGCGTTCTGAACGATGCGAGCGTGGCTCCCGAGACGCGCGAATATCTCCAGGAGCGGTTACGGTCGGCGCGCTGGCTGGTCAAATCGATTTATCAGCGCCAGCAGACGATCTTCAAAGTCGCCAACTCGATCGTGAAATTCCAGCGCGCCTTTTTTGATCACGGTATCAGCCAGTTGAAACCTCTTGTGCTGAAGGACGTGGCCGAAGATATCGGCATGCACGAATCGACGATCAGCCGCGCGACCGCCAACAAGTACGCACATACTCCGCAGGGAATATTCGAGCTCAAGTTCTTCTTTACCTCGGGGGTGAAGGCTTCGACCGGCGAAGACGTGAGCGCCGAAACCGTAAAGGAAAAAATCCGTACGATGGTTGGAGCCGAATCCCCGGACAACCCATTGTCGGACCAGGCGATCGCCGAGATGCTGCGCGCCAAGCAGATCAATATCGCGCGCCGCACGGTCGCCAAGTATCGCCAGGCGATGGGTATTCTGCCGTCCGCAAATCGCAAGCAGGTCGGATGAAATGGACCGGCCAAAGGCGAATCAGCATGAATTACAAGGCGGCAAAAGGCAAAGGCACGCGCAAGCGCGCACTCAAGGCGACCCGACTCGCGCGCCGCGCGGCTGAGGCGCAAACCGTGGTAACGGTGACCTTCCGTCACCTCGAACCGACCGACGCGCTGCGGCGCTACGCCGAACGCAAGCTCGCGCACGTGAGCAAGTTGGTCAAGCGCGCCTGCGAAGCGCATCTAATCCTCACGGTAGACAAGTACCGCCAGCACGGCGAGGTCACCGTCAAATCGGGACGCCTCACCTGCACTGCCGCGGAAGAGACCAAGGACCTGTACTCGGTTATCGACTTGCTGGCCGACAAGGTCAGCCGGCAATTGAAGAGGAATATCGAAAAGCTGAAGACGCGCCATACGCGCGCGGTTTCGACCGGCGAATTGTTGGCTGCCACCGAAGAAGTCTGATTTTCTTCGTCCGCTCTTTGGCGGCCGGGCAGTCATTTGTTGCTGGAAGCATCCCTCGCGACTACGGTAGCATTCTGCCGGGACGACGAAGAGATGAAGATCACGGATATTCTGAGCCGCGAACTGATCCTGCCGGACCTCAAGGGCAAGACCAAACCTGAGGTGCTTTACGAGTTGGCAGCCGCGTTGGCTTCCAGATTTGGCGAGATCCGCCTGGATGACTTAACGGCCACGCTGGCCGAACGCGAGCGGCTCGGCTCGACCGCGATCGGCGACGGCATTGCAATCCCGCATGGCAAGCTGCGCGGTGTGCAGCGCATCGTCGGCGCCTTCGGGCGTCATCGCGCGGGCGTGGATTTCGATTCTCTCGATGGTAATCCCACCCATCTCTACTTCGTGCTGGTCGCACCCGAAGATTCTGCGAGCCTGCATCTCAAGGCGCTGGCGCGCGTATCGCGCCTGCTGAAGGACGCTTCGTTTCGCGACAAGCTGCTGGCGGCGAAGAATGAGGACGAACTTTTCAGCCTCATCAAGGATGAAGACGCCAAGTACTGACAGCCCTCCGCATTCCCTTCCGCGGTGGGCCGCATTCGCGTGATATTATGAACCAGGATGAGCCCATCGCCGCGTCGAAGGGCCGCCTGATTATCGTGACCGGCGTGTCCGGCGCCGGTCGCGCCACGACGATGCGCGTGCTCGAAGACCTCGGTTTCTATTGCGTCGATAACCTGCCCGTCGCGCTTGCGCCGTCGGTCACGCAGCTCGTGGCCCAAAGCGATCCGAAGCTGCGCGGCGTGGCGCTCGGAATCGATTCCCGCGAGCGGCTCTTCTTCCCCGAGTGGCCGCGCTTCCTGGCCGATATCGAACAGGGCGGGACGCGGCCCCAGATTCTGTTCCTGGACGCTTCCGATGACGTCCTCGCGCGCCGCTACTCCGAAACCCGTCGGCCGCATCCGCTGGCCGACGACGGCGCCGCGACTGTCGTCGAAGCGATCCGCGCGGAGCGCCTCAAGCTCGCCGAGATTCGCGAGCGCGCCGACCGCGTGATCGATACCACCACGCTCACCGTGCACGAGCTGCGCGAGCTGGTCACGGCGATGGTGATGGGCTCGGCCGCGGCGGCCAAGATGTCGATCGCGATCGTCTCATTTGGCTACAAATACGGCCTGCCGGTCGGGATGGATGTGGTGCTCGACGTCCGTTTCATTCCGAACCCGTTCTTCGTGCCTGAGTTGAGGCCGCTCACGGGTGCGGACCAGAGCGTCCACGACTACGTGATGGCGCAAGTCGAGGCCGCGCACTTCCTGCATGAGGTGTCGAAATTGCTCGGCTACCTGCTGCCGCTCTATCGGCGCGAGGGCAAGAGCTACCTGACGATTGGGATTGGATGCACCGGCGGAAGGCACCGCTCGCCTGTGCTCGCGCGCGAACTGGCGGCGCGCCTCAAAGCCCGCGGCTACGAAGCCTCGGTGCGCGACCAGGATGTCGCCAAGTAGCGCCGCGCAGAGCCTGCACAGAACTAGAATTGCAATTGACGACCCGCCAAATTTGAGGTCTATCTCCCTTCCCGATACGCGGGCGCTGACATCTTATTCAAATTTCTGAGCAGCTGTTCAATTCATGATGCTTCCGCAATCGACGTTGAGCGTCTGCCCGCTCATTCCCTCGGCGAGCGGTGAAACGAGGAAGAGCGCAACCCGCGCAACTTCGTCCTCGGTCGCCATTCGCTGCAACGCGGTCTGCGACAGATAGCCCGCCCGAACCTGTTCGTAGGTCTGCTTCAACGCCTCGGCCCGCGCCTGCATCACGCGCTCGATCCGCTCACCGGCGATCGCGCCGGGGCAGATACAGTTGCATCGGATGCCGCGTGCGCCCCATTCCCCGGCAACCGTCTGCGTGAGCCCGATCATGGCCCACTTCGACGCTGCGTAGGGTGAGCGGAGCGGGTAACCGCGTCGGCCGGCACCCGACGAGATGTTCAGGATGTTTCCGGAGCGCTGCTTGTCCATCGTCGGCAGCACGGCGCGCGTCGCGAGCCATGTGCCGGTGAGGTCAATGTCGATAGTTTCCTGCCATTCGGCGAGCGACATCTCGGTGATGCGCTTGGTCGGGCCTGAGATGCCGGCGTTGTTGACGAGGATATCGATCCGGCCAAACGCCTTGATGGTTTCTGCCGCCATCTTCGCGCAGTCGGCCTCTTTGGAGACGTCGCACGCGATCCATTCCGCGCGCGCACCGAGCTTCTCGACCTCGGCGGCGGTCTCCTTCATCTTGTCAACCGAGCGCGCCGCGAGCATCACGGAGCCGCCCGCCTTTGCGTAAACGAGCGCGATCTGTTTGCCGATTCCGTAGCCGCCGCCGGTGATGATTGCGGTCCTGCCGCCCAATTCGTTCATCGCGGAAATCCCCTGAAAGCGCGGCATCTGCCGCGGTTGATGGGCCGACTTTAATGCCATCCAGAGGTGCGGACAATCGCGCGCCTGTCGAAAGCCTTCTTGTCACAATGCTCTGAAGCCCCGTATCATTAGTTGATCTGGATGGCCGCCGTATCCCCAGTCCCGAAGAGCCGCCGTAATCCGAATCCGCGCCGTGCGGCGCTGCTGAATTTCATCAAGATTGCGATCCTCGTCAGCCTCGTCGGCGGTTCGATCTGGCTCCTGCTCTACCACGCCGAATGGTTCGAGAACCCGGCGATCATCAAGTCCGAGGTCGTGGAATGGGGCGCCTGGGGGCCGGTGATCTACATGCTGCTCTACGCGGTCGGCCCGTCGTTCCTGGTGCCGGGTGCGGTGATGACGATCGCAGGCGGGCTTGCGTTCGGCACCACCTGGGGGTCGATCTATTCGCTGATCGGCGCCGACGTGGGCGCGGTCGTAGCGTTTGGCGCGGGGCGCTTCCTGGGGCGTTCGTTCGTCGAGCGTATCGTCGGGCCACGCTTTGAGACGATGCTGCAGCGGATCGCGCGCAACGGCTTTCAGATCATCCTTTACCTGAGGATCGTCCCCGTCATTCCGTACAACGCGCTGAACCTGCTCGCCGGTGCGACGCCCATCACGTTCCGCGACTACTTCTGGGCGAGCATGATCGGGATGATCCCGGGGACGATTCTGTTCGCTTTCCTGGGTGACGCGCTATGGCATCCTTTGTCGCCGCGCTTCTTCCTCGCGCTTGCGCTGATTGGCGTGTCGCTCGCGTGCGGCGAGACCTGGCGCCGCTGGTCCAAGATAAAGTTCGAAGGCTGAGCCTCGCGATTCGCTTAGGTGCCGGATTCCCAGCTTGACAGGTAGTGCCGCTGCTCGGCGGTCAGCGTGTCGATCTTGATGCCCATCGCCGCGAGCTTGACGCTCGAGACTTCCTCTTCGATCGCGATCGGCACCTCGTGCACCTTAACCTGAAGCTGCTCTTCCTTCGCCACCCACTGCGACGCGAGCGCCTGCGTGGCAAAGCTCATATCCATCACCTGCGCAGGATGACCCTCGGCGCACGCGAGATTCACGAGCCGGCCCTGCCCAAGGAGGTAGAGCGTGCGATCGTTGGAGAGATGATACGCGTCGACGCCGTCGGTGATGTTGCGATCGATCTTCTTGGCTGAATCGTTGAGAAAGGAGACGTCGATCTCGACGTCAAAGTGCCCTGAGTTAGCGAGGAACGCGCCGTCCTTCATCAGCGCGAAGTGCTGCGACGTGAGCACGTGCTTGTCGCCGGTTGCGGTGACGAAGACGTCGCCGACTTTCGCCGCCTCATTCATCTTCATCACGCGGAACCCGTCCATCGCGGCTTCCAGCGCGCGAATCGGATCGACCTCAGTAACGATCACGTCGGCGCCGAGCCCGCGCGCACGCAGCGCGATACCGCGGCCGCAGTATCCGTAGCCGCCCACGACCACCACCGAGCCCGCTATCAGGATACCGGTTGAGCGGATGATGCCGTCGAGCGTCGACTGTCCCGTGCCGTAGCGGTTGTCGAACAGATGCTTGGTCTGCGCGTCGTTGACCGCGACCACCGGGATTTTGAGGGCGCCATCCTTTTCCATGGCGCGGAGTCGAATCACGCCGGTCGTGGTTTCTTCCATGCTGGCGCGGACTTCCTCGGCGCGATCCTTGTACTCGGTGTGCAGGAGGCTCACGAGGTCTGCGCCGTCGTCCATCGTGATCGTCGGTCGGCGCTCGAGCACGGCGCGGAGATGACTGTAGTAGGTGTCGCGATCCTCGTCGTGTATGGCGTAGATCGGAATGTCGTATTCCTTGACCAGCGCCGCGGCGACGTCATCCTGCGTCGAGAGCGGATTCGATGCGCAGGCGAAGACTTCCGCGCCGCCAGCCTTCAGCGCGCGAAGCAGGTTGGCAGTTTCGCAGGTGATATGCAGGCAGGCGCCAAGGCGCTCGCCCTTTAGCGGCAGTTCGCGCGAGAAGCGCTCACGGATCCGTCGAAGCACGGGCATCTGGCGGTCTGCCCACTCGATTCGCCGATGGCCCGCGCTCGCGAGGCCAAGGTCATGAACGTCGTGTTCGAGAACATTCAGAGTCGCGCGCGCCTTGGGCGCAGCCTTACGCTTGGTTGCAGTCGTCGCCATCGGACTTTTTGACTCCGCGAGGTTTGATGTTGATCAGGTAAAGCGGCTTTCAGCGCCCGTTGTTCTTGAACGTGCTCTTCAGCGTCTCCGCCATGTTGACGCGCTCCCACGGGAAAAGACCGTTGACCGGCTTGCGCCCGAAGTGCCCGTAGGCGGCGGTGGCCTGATAGATCGGCCGCTTCAGATCGAGGGTACGGATGATTCCGGCTGGGCGGAAGTCGAATAGCTCGCGCAGCGTCGACGAGAGCTTATCATCGGAGACCACGCCAGTGTCGAACGTGTCGATCAGAATCGACAGCGGCTCCGCGACGCCGATCGCGTAGGCGACCTGGATCTCGCACTTGCTCGCGAGCCCGGCCGCAACGACGTTCTTGGCCACGTGACGCGCCATGTAGCATGCCGATCGATCGACCTTGCTCGGATCCTTGCCGGAGAACGCGCCGCCGCCGTGACGGCCGTAGCCGCCGTATGTGTCGACGATGATCTTGCGACCGGTCAGGCCGCAGTCGCCATGCGGGCCGCCGATCACAAAGCTGCCTGTAGGGTTCACGTGATAGACCGTCGACTTGCTGAGGTACTGCTCGGGAATCGTCTGCTTGATGAGCTGCTCGATAATTGTCTCGCGGATCTCGGCATGCTTCGCGTCAGGTTTGTGCTGCGTCGAGATCACCACGGCGGTGACTTCGACCGGATGGCCATCGGCGTAGCGCACGGTGACCTGGCTCTTGGCGTCGGGACGGAGCCATTTGATCGCGCCTGACTTGCGAAGCCCAGTCAGGTTTTCCATCAACCGGTGCGCCATCGCGATAGGCAGCGGCATCAGCTCCGGGGTCTCGTCGCAGGCGAATCCGAACATCAGGCCCTGGTCACCGGCGCCCTGGTGAATTCCCTGCCCTTCGGTAACGCCCTGCGCGATATCAGGAGACTGCGGTTCAATCGCCATCAGTACTGCGCAGTTGTTGCCGTCGAAACCCACATCCATCGAGTCGTAGCCGATCCCGAGCGAGACTTCGCGCGCGATACTGACATAGTCGGGCTTGGCGCGGCTGGTGATCTCGCCGGCCAACACGATGAGCCCGGTCTTGGCGAGCGATTCGAGCGCGACGCGCGAGTTGGGGTCTTCGGCCAAGAGGGCGTCGAGCACGGCGTCAGAAATCTGATCGCACATCTTGTCGGGATGGCCTTCGGAGACCGATTCCGACGTGAAGACAAAATCCTTAAGCGGCATTTCGCTGATTGCTCCTTGCAGTCGACGATGTAACCGGGACCGGCGTCAACCCGAATGAGCCGGTACTGGATGGAAAAGGCTGCGGTCGATGCGATTCAATATGGGTCGCTGTGCAGGTCCGAAATTCCGAAAAACCCTTTAGGCACGGACGTTTTCGGGATGTCGAAGGTATAACTGACCCACCCCGTCGAATCAAGTTCGGGGGTTGGGCGAGGCGTCAATCCTCGCCGAAGCGATCCTCGAATAGCTGCTGAATCGCGCGCAGAGCTTCCTTCGCGTCCCCGCCTTCGGCGCGAAACTTTAGCTTGGTGCCGATCGCCGCGCCGAGCATCATCAGGCCCGTGACGCTGCGTGCATTCACCTTGTTTTTGCCCTTGACAATCGAGATCTGTGACTTGAAGCGCGCTGCTGTCTGCGCGAGCGTGCTGGCCGCGCGCAGATGCATGCCCAGACGGTTTTTGACCTCCACCGTCGCCTCCGCAACATTCACGAGCTTAACGATAGAGGTAAGTGATGCGGGGGTAAACGTCTGACGGTGCTAATTGCCGTTGCGAGCGGCACGCGCCTCTTCGGATTCCGGCTGGCGATGAATCTCGATCGGGAAAAGTTCCCAAAGCAGCGCTTCGATAGCAGGGTCGCGTGTGGTGCCGTGGGCCGCACGCCATTTGCGAAGCGGAATGACGGCCTTGGCCATGTTGCGATGTCCTCCGGCGCTGCCGATCTCGCCGAACAGATTCTTCACGGCGGCGCCGGCGTTCGAGCGCCCCGCGCCATAATTGCGCACCGCGATGACCAGATTCGAGCCCAGTTTGCCCGCAACCGCGACCCACTCCACACCCTCGAACTGCAGGCAGAAGTCCGCCATCTGCACGATCAAATCGTCGCGCTCGACGCGGCCAAGGTTCATCACGAGAAGACCGTTCTGGATTACGAGGCGCTTCATCGCCCGTGACAAGATTTGCGCGAAGCTTACTGGCAATTCGGGACGATCGATGAGCCTCAGCAGCGAGTAGTTGGCGAGCGGATACAGGTGCGTAAAGGCCTGGATATCGTCCTCGGTGACGTGCCGCGAGAGCAGCAGCGTGTCGCTGCGTATACCGTACAAGAGCGCAGTCGCCAGCCGCTCGCTGATCCGCTCGTTCCCGGTCATCAGGTACTCAGTCATGATCGTCGCAGTAGCGCCATACTTGGTGCGGATATCCTCGAACGGCGCGTTGGGGCCCTCATAGCCCGGATGATGGTCGATCACGATATCAGCGTGCGGGAGCTTCTGGCCGAAGTACGGCGGCTGCACGTCGACCATCGCGATCTTGTCGAAGGTCGTCAGTTCCTCGGTGCTGGCCGGCAGAATCTCGATTTCCAGCAGATGCACCATGGTGCGATTTTCTGGCCGCGTGACCGGGGTGAAGGAAAAGAGCGGCGTGGTCAGCTTGTTGCGTCCGAGCAGAGTTCTGAGCGCCATCGCGCTCGACATCGCGTCCGGGTCCGGATCGTCCTGCAGCACTATCGCCACGCGATCGCCATCGCTGACCATGGCGCGCAATTCCTTGATTTTCTGCTTGGTGAGGGACTGATCCATATGAGGCTAAGATCGATACCTGCCGCGCCTTCGTGGCGGCAATCGCGACACTACGGTAATGGCAAAATCGCGGCGAGTCTTGTCGAGGAGCTTAACGCGTGCCGAAGACTATCGGGGTCCGTGGATGTTACCATCGGAATTCCGGGATTATCATAGGCGTTTGATCTGAAGCAAATCAGGTAGAATTAAATCTATCATGAATTCCCCTGACCGCGCAGAAACCAGCGTTCAATGCGTGATTTGCCGCCGCCCGGCGCGGGAATGGTTCGTCAAAATCGCCATTGAAGACGCGGCGTCTTTCCGCGAGGAGGCCTTTATCTGCGCCAATTGCGGGGTTAAGCTGAGGCTCGCCTCTGAAAAAACGCGCGACCTCCAAATCGATCCTTGGATTCACGAGGCTTTCGCGCGAATTCTCCGCGGCCGGGATCTTGACAAGGAAGAACCCTGAAAACGATGGCGCAGGCGTCGCCGAATCCACAACATACACCGCTTTCCGGCGGTCTCTGGCCCTACGAAGAAGCAGCCAGGCTCAAGGAGCGCGTCGCCTCGTATGAGCCCGGCCGGCCAGTCATTTTCCAGAGCGGCTTCGGCCCGTCCGGCCTGCCACATCTAGGCACTCTCGCCGAAGTGCTTCGGCCGTCGTACGTTCGGCGGGCGCTTCAACATATCGAGCCGTCGCGGCCATCGCGGCTCATCGTCTTCATCGACGACATGGACGGGCTGCGCAAGGTTCCCGAGAACCTGCCGAATCGCGAGCGGATGGAGGCGCAACTCGGCAAACCCGTCTCACGCATCGAGGATCCGTTCGACGACGGGCACTCAAGTTTCGCCGATCACATGATGGCGCAGCTCGGCGGCTTTCTTGCACCAGTTGAAGTTGACTACGAGTTGATCCGGTCGTCAAAGATGTATTGGGACGGCGGCTTCGACGAGGCTCTGAAGCTGATCCTCGAGAAGCATCGCGAGATTATCGCGCTCGTCACGCCGACGCTCCGCGAAGAGAACCGCAAAGGATGGTCGCCGTTCATGCCGGTCTGCCCCAACTGCGGGCAGGTCAATTCGACGCTCGTGACCGCCTATCATCCCGATCGCACCACAGTCGAATTCTCGTGCGAGCGCACTTTCGGTGGCGCCCATGGATGCAGCTTCAAGGGCGAGCAAACGATCCTCGGCGGCAACGCCAAGGTGCAATGGAAAGTCGACTGGGCGCTCAGATGGTACGTGCTCAAGGTCGACTACGAGCTCTACGGCAAGGACCTGACCGATTCGGTGCGGCTGTCAGGTCCGATCGTCAAGCTGCTCGGCGGCAAGCCTCCGCTCGGCTTTCCGTTCGAGATGTTCCTCGACGAAGAAGGGCACAAGGTCTCGAAGTCTGTCGGCCGCGGCGTGACGGCGGAGCAATGGCAGCGCTACGCGCCGATCGAGGTGCTCAAGTTTTTCCTGCTCATCAACCCGCGCAGAGCGCGCAAGCTCTTTCTCGACACGATTCCGCAATACGTCGACGAATACCTCGATGCGCTCCGCGAATATGCCGCGCAGGATCGCGAGACGCAGATTAACTCGCCGCTCGGGTTCGTGTTGCAAAGCAATAGCCCACGCAGGTTCGACAGCGAGCTCAGTTTCGCCATGATGATGAACTTGGTTCCGGCGGTCGGGAATCTCGAAAGAGATTTCCTATGGAAATACTTGCGCCAATACGACCCCGGTTTCGAGCAGGACGACGATACCAGACAATTGATGCAACAACTGCTGATCTGCGCCGCGAACTTCTACCGCGACTTTATCGAGTCGACCAAGCAACAGTACGCGCCCACGGCCGCCGAGCGCGACCACCTGATCACCCTCGCGCAGTGGCTCCAGCAGCACTCGGATGCGAGTGCCGAGGAAATCGAAAAGCAAATCTACGACCTTGGCCGCGCCAACTACGAGAAGCCAGGCAAGATCTTTCCGCTGATGTATCGATCGATTCTCGGCCAGGAACGCGGCCCTCGGCTTGGCGCGTTTATCAGGCTCGCGACGCCCGCAAGAGTGGTTGAAGTGCTGAATGCGGCGATCGCGCGCGCCGCCTAGACGAACTGAGCGAAGACCGAATCGGCAAGTTCCAGTCCGCGCTCGCTCAGGAACACGCGGCCCCGCTCGCGAATCAGAAGCCCGCTCTCAACGAGCCTGCTCACACGATCGCCGAACGCCTCGTCGAAACTCGCCGCGAAGCGGCCACTGAAGTCAGCCTCCGCGAAGCCCTCGCGCAGGCGCAAATTCAGAAAGACGAATTCGCTCATCGATGCGTGCGCATCGATTTCCTCGGCGCCGCTCTCCGCGATTCCCGATTCGAGAACGTTCGCGATGTAGCGCGCTGGGATTCGCTCGTTCCACCATCGGCGGTTGCCTGCGCCGATTCGCGCGAAACTATGCGCGCCGGCGCCGATGCCGAGGTAAGCTTGGTGCCGCCAATACGTGAGATTGTGCCGCGCCTCGCGCCCGGGCCGCGCGTAGTTGGAAATTTCATACATCGCGTAGCCGCGGCGTGGCAGCTCGGTCCGCACCGCCGCGTACATCGCAGCCTGCTCGTCGTTCGCGAGCGGCTTGATCCGTCCGCGCTTCAGGTCGGTAAAGAACGCCGTGCCTTCTTCGAACGTCAGGTTGTACGACGATATATGATCAGGCTCGAGCGCCGCCGCGGATTCGATATCGTGCATCACGTCGGCGAGCGTTTGTCCCGGCACGGCGAAAATCAGATCGAGGTTGAGGCGCTCGAAGCCCGCGCGATGCGCCATCGCGGCCGCTGCGCGAGTCTGGCGCGCATCGTGAATCCGCCCGAGGAATTTGAGAATCGCCGGATTGAACGACTGAGCGCCGAAGCTGATACGGTTGACGCCCGCGGCGCGAAAACCGCCGAGCTTCGCGCGATCAACGGTGCCGGGATTCGCTTCGAGTGTTATTTCCGCTTCGCGCTCGATTCCAAAAGCCCGCTCGGCTGCATGGAGCAACGCGCCGATTGATTCGGGCGCAAACAACGATGGCGTTCCGCCGCCGAAGAATATTGTCTTGAGCCGCTCGCCCCTGAACGGCGCCGCATCGCCGCGGCATTCGAGCTCGCGAATCAGCGCCCTGGTGTATTCCGCTTCCGGCCAGAACGCCGCAGCATACGAGTTGAAGTCGCAATAGGGGCACTTCGCCTGGCAGTAGGGAATATGGATGTAAAGGGAGAAGGCCACGGCGTTAATCCTACTCCAGCTGTCCTGATTAGTCGCGGCGCAGCCGGACCTACTCCCCGTCGACAGCGGTCGTTATACTTCTGCGGAAGGGAACCTTGGCCGAAGTCGCAAGCAATCAGCCGCCCATCGAAAGTAGTGGCGGGCCGCCGCGTCCATCGCGGCCGCTAGTTAAGCCTGGTGGAGCGGGCCGCGCCGGATTGGTTGCGGCTGGCGTCCTGCTGAGCCGTATCTCCGGTCTGGTCCGCGCCACCTTTTTCGCGCACTTCCTGGGTAATTCAGCCGCCGCCGACGCGTTCCAGGCCGGCTTTCGTATCCCCAACATCCTGCAGAATCTGCTCGGCGAGGGCGTGCTCTCCGCGTCCTTCATCCCCGTTTACAGCAAGCTCCTCGGCGCGGGCGACGAGGAGACTGCCGATATGGTCGCCTGGGGCGTCGGCGTGATGCTGAGTCTCGCGGTAGCCGTGCTGGTCGCACTCGGCATCTTCGCGGCGCCCTATCTGATCGACGTGATCGCACCGGGCTTCGAGGCCGACAAGCGCGAGCTGACCATCCAGATCGTCCGCATCCTATTTCCATGTACCGGGCTGCTCGTGATGTCCGCGTGGTGCCTCGGTGTTCTGAACAGTCATCATAAATTCTTCGCCTCGTATGCGGCGCCGGTCGCGATGAACGCGGCGATGATCGCAGCGCTCGTCTACTACGGGCCGCGCCGCTCGCAGGACAACCTCACGATCATGCTCTCGTGGGCGTCGATCGTCGGCGCGATCCTGCAAATCCTTGTGCAACTACCGCAGACGCTCGCCTTGATGCGCAAGCATGGCATCGACTGGGCGCGCATCGCAGCGCCGCTCAAGTCGGTCTTCAACAACTTGACTCCGGTCGTCGCGAGCAAGGGCGCAGTGAACGTGAGCGCCTATATCGACACCGTGCTCGCGAGCCTCCTGCCGACCGGCGCGGTGGCGGCGCTGAACTACGGCCAGATCATCTACATGATGCCGATCAGCCTGTTCGGCTTTTCGGTCGCCGCCTCCGAGCTGCCCACGATGTCGCGCGCGGCTGCAGCGCCCGATCAGATGGCGTCGATTCTTCGCTACCGGCTCGATCGCGGCCTCAGGCAAATCGCGTTCTGGGTCGTTCCTTCCGCCGTGGTCTTCATCCTGCTCGGCGACGTGCTGAGCGCGGTGCTGTTCCAGTCGGGCGCGTTCAAGCATAGGGACGCGATCTACGTATGGTCAGTCGTGGCCGGCTCAGGAGTCGGTCTCCTCGCGGCCACGATGGGTCGCCTCTATAATTCGGCATTCTACGCGCTGTGGGACACGCGGACGCCGCTTCGCTTCGCGCTAATCCGCGTGGGACTCACGGTTGTGCTCGGATACCTTTTTGCGATTCCGCTGCCGCACCTGGTCGGGATTGATCAGAAATGGGGCGTTGCTGGACTCACGGCGTCCGCGGGAATTTCCGGCTGGGTCGAGTTTGCCCTGCTCAGGTGGGCGTTGAACAAGCGCATCGGACGGACTGGAGTGGGCGGCAAGTTCCTGGCCTCACTTTGGGTAATGGCGCTGATAGGCGCCGTGGCGGCGTTGGCCGTCAAGACTCACACGATCTTTCTCGGCGCTCGCATCGGCGGCCTCGTCGTGCTCGGCGTCTTCGGCGTCGTCTACCTCGGCCTCGCGTGGTGGTTCGAAGTGTCCGAACTGAAACCGTACCTCGATCGCGCCGCTCGATTCCTCAACGCGCGGCGCCGTTAGTCGAAGCCGCGCCATTCGCCGCGCGGCCCAGGCGTTCAATCGTTTTTGAGGTGCTGCGCCCGCCGAGCAGCGGCGCGAGCACAACCCGCCCGCCACGTGACTCGACGAATTCCTGACCGTCAACTCTTTTGCCGTTCCAATCTTCGCCCTTCACCAGCACGTCGGGTTTCACGCGGCGAATCATGCGCTCGGCGCGGGTTTCATCGAAGATCGTGACGAAGGTGACCGCCTCGAGCGCAGCGAGGATTCGTGACCGCTCGTCGGCGGGATAGATCGGCCGATTCGGACCCTTGAGCGCACGCACACTGCGATCGCTGTTAAGGCCCACCACCAGCACGTCACCCTGCGCGCGTGCAAAGGCGAGCATCTGGATATGCCCGGCGTGCAGCAGGTCGAAGCAGCCGTTGGTGAATACTATTTTCCTGCCGGCGCGCCGCTCGCGATCGAGCGCGACCGTCAATTCTTCCGCCGCGAGGATCTTGCGCTCCGAGCGGTCGCGGCCTGGGGTCAGCGCGCGCGACAGGTCGTCACGCGTGATTACTTCAGTGCCGAGGCGCGTCACTTCGATACTCGCGGCGAGGTTCGCGATGCGCGCAGCGGATTCGTAGCCGAGGCCCGCGATCGTGAACATCCCAAACACCGACAACACCACGTCACCCGCGCCGGTCACGTCGTAAACCTCGCGCGGCATCGTCGCGATATAAGTGTCGGCGCCGCCGCGCTCGGCAAGATACATCCCGTCGCGGTCGAGCGTTATCAGGCAGGCGTCAAGGTTGAGCTTCTTTACGAGCAGCTCGGCTGCTTTGCGCCACGCGTCGCGGTCGATGAGGCGGATTCCGCTCGCGACCTCGGTCTCGTAGCGGTTCGGTGTGATGACACTGGCGCCGCGGTAGATCGAAAAATCCTCGGTGCGTTTGGGATCAACGATTAGCGGGATCTTGCGCGCGCGGGCGCCTTCGATAATCGCCTTCAGCAGCGAGGGCGTGAGGAGGCCCTTGTCGATATCGGAAATCAGCACGCCGTCGGCCTTTCTCAGCTCGCGGCGAAAGTTCGCGATTAGCTCGCGCTCGCGCGCCGCGCGAAGCGGGGTCGGATCTTCCTCATCGACGCGCAGAAGCTGCTGCGTTGCCCGGTTCGCCGACTGCACCGAGCCGAGCATTCGCTCCTTCACGATCGTCGGCCGCTCGGGATCTGTGAGCATCGCGCGCGTGCCGATGCCGAGGTCGCCGAAAATCTCGCGCAGCATCCTGCCGTTGCGATCCGCACCGACCACGCTCACGGCGCTGACTTCGGCGCCGAGCGCGCGCAGATTCGCCATCACGAATCCAGCGTTGCCGGGCTTTTCCTCACGCCGCTGCACGCGCAGCACGGGGATCGGTGCTTCGGGCGAGATGCGCGCGACATCGCCCCAAAGGTAGCGGTCGAGGATCACCTCGCCGACCACGATCACGCGAAGCGGCTTCAGGGCCGGCAGTTCGATCGCGGGCGGATGCGAGGCGTCGGCGGCAGATCGGCGTCGGGCCATGATTGCGGCATTTTACGGTATTGCGAAGTTGCGTTTAAACCGCGCGCCGCGACACGCGTCAGCGGATTGCGTAGCCGCCGTCGACGTAGACGATCGAGCCGGTTACAAAGTCCGACGCATGCGAGGCGAGAAAGATCGCCGCACCCGCGAGCTCCTCCGGTTCGCCGAAGCGCCCCGCCGGCGTGCGCATGATTATTTCGTCGTGAAACGGCCCGGACTGCGCTGGCGCCGTCAACTCGGTCGTGATCCACCCGGGCACGATCGCGTTGACCTGGATATTCCGGCGCGCGAGCTCGATCGCCATCGATTTCGTAAGCTGCACCAGGCCACCCTTCGAGGCCGAGTACGAGGCGACGGAAGGCGAGCCGAGGTGGGAATACTCGCTCGCGATATTGATAATCTTGCCGCCGTTCCGCCCGGCCATCGATTTCGCCGCGATCTGCGAAAGGAAAAATACCGAGTTCAGGTTGGTTTCGATCACCCGGTCCCAGTCGTCAGGCGTGTACTTCAACACCGACTTGCTGACTGCGACGCCCGCGTTGTTGACGAGGATCGTGACCGGGCCGAGCTTGCGCTCGACTTCCTCGAAGCGAGAGCAGAGATCGTCGCGGCGCATCACGTCGAGCTTTAGCGCGATCGCGTCGACGCCGTGCGCTTCGATTTCCTTGAGCGTGGCGCGGCTCTTTTCCTCGTTGCGCGCGAGGATCGCGATTGCCGCGCCCGCCTCGGCAAGGCCGAGGGCTATGCCGCGCCCGATTCCGCCGTTGCCGCCGGTCACGACCGCGACGTTGCCGGCGAGGTCGAACATCTTCGGTGCTGCCATTTCAGACTCCTAACGAACGAAAAATCCGCCGTCGACGATCAGATCCGAGCCGGTCACGAACTGCGACGCGTCGGAGGCGAGGAACACCGCCGCGCCCGCCATCTCGTCGGGATCGGCGAACCGGCCGGCGGGCGTGCGCGTGATCATCTCCTCCTTCACGGCAGCATAGCGCGAATCGTTGCGAATCCAGTCGGTCATGTCGGTAGTCGTCCATCCGGGCGCGAGCGAGTTGACCTGGATATTGTGCGGCGCCAGCTCGATCGCGAGGCATCGCGTGAGCTGCAGCAGGCCGCCCTTGCTCACACCGTACGACGGATAGATCGGAGTGCCCTTGTAGCCGCCGATACTGGCGACGTTGATTATCTTGCCGCGCTTTCGCGGGATCATGGACTGGGCGGCGTACTTCGACAGGATGAAGCACGCGGTGAGATCGGTTTCCAGCACCGCGTCCCAATCTTCCTCGGTATGCTCGAGCAGGCCTTTCAGGATCGCGAACGCGGCGTTGTTGACGAGGATATCGATTGGGCCGAGCTCGCGCTCGATTTGCTCAAACGCCGGGCGAAGCGCCTTGCGGTTCGAGAGATCGACCTTGAGCGCGAGCGCTTTGACGCCGAGCGCGGCGAGCTCTTTCTCGGTTGCGCGGTTGCGCTCCTCGTTGCGCGCGACGATGGCGACGCTCGCGCCAGCGCGCGCGAGTCCGCGCGCGATTCCGCGCCCGATACCGCCATTGCCGCCGGTGACGAGCGCAAGCTTGCCGCTCAAATCGAACATCCGCAAATCAGCCATCGAGAAATCTCCTCTGTTTGATGCCGCGCGCCCCGAGACTGAACGATTGGACAGCGCAGCCGCGCGACTTCTATATTGGCCTTTCGCGCGTTTGCCCAGAAGCAGTCAAAGGCAACGGGCAGTTAGGATTTCGTCAACAGCAATCAGTCGCAAAGGACTTGCACGATGGCACTACGCACCGCCCAACAATACAAGAACTCGCTTCGCGACGGCCGCGCCGTGTACTTCCGCGGCGAGAAGGTCGCAGATGTAACCACGCATCCGGTGATCGGCATCGCCGTCGAGCACGCCGCGCTCGACTACAGGATGGCCGAGGATCCCAAATATCGCGAGCTGGCGGTCGTGAAGGACGGCGGCGGCGAGTACAGCCGCTACTACAGCATCCCGCAGAACAGCGACGATTTGCTGAAGCGGAGCAAGCTGATTGCGGCCTCGACTCGCGAAGGCGCGACCCTGGTCGTGCTGATCAAGGAGATTGGCACCGACGCGCTGCTCGCGCTGCACATAATCGGCGAGCGGATGGCGGCCGCGGGCAAGCCTGAGTATCGCGATCGAATCCAGAAATACTACCGGCATTGCCGCGATAACGATCTCGCCGTCGCAGTCGCGCAGACCGACGTGAAGGGCGATCGCTCGCTCGGCCCCACACAGCAGGAGCATCCCGACTACTACGTGCGCGTGGTCGGGGAGCGTTCCGACGGCGTCGTCGTGCGCGGAGCCAAGGTTCACACTTCGGTCTCAACCAACACCAACGAAGTGATCGTGCTGCCGACGCGCGCGATGCGCCCGGAGGACAAGGCTTACGCGATCGCGTTCGCGCTGCCAATCAACACTCCCGGGCTTAAGCTTATCGCAAGCCCGCACGGCGGCAACAAGAAGAACGAGTTCGAACATCCGATCAGCGCGAAGCACAAGATGATGGAGACGCTGACGGTGTTCGACGACGTGTTCGTGCCGAAGGAACGTGTGTTCCTGCAGGGTGAGCTCGATTTCGCGGGTCTGCTCGCGCTGACCTTCGTCCGGTTCCATCGTTTCACCGCGGTTTCATACAAGCTGCCGCTGCTCGAGGCGCTGGCCGGCGCCGGCGCGGCCGCTGCAGAAGCCAACGGCATCAGCCGCGCGGGCCACGTGCGCGACAAGCTGACCCATCTCGCGGCGTATCATACGACCGTCCGCGGGCTTATCGAGTACGCCGCACACACGTGCACCTATGAAGATGGCGTCGCGGTGCCCAACACTCTGCTCACCAACGTCGCCAAGTATCACTTCGCGCACAACTATCATCAGGCGGTGCAGATCGTGCAGGACCTCGCCGGTGGATTGCTCGTGACTGCACCCGCGGCCGAAGATTTCACGAGCGAGGCGACGCGCGGCTACGTGATGAAGTATCTCGGCGGCGCGAAGGGCTTCGACGCGGACCAGCGGATGCGCCTCCTGAACATGATAAGCGACCTCACTTCCTCGGATTACGGCGGCTACCAGGAAGTGCTCGCGGTGCACGCCGAGGGCGGATTCGAAGCGGAGAAGCTGCAGGCGTATCGCGAGTACGACTTCAAGACCGTCGCGGCCTACGCTCGAAAGCTCGCGGGGCTTTAGGCGATCCGGCTGCACGCGTGTCGATAGTGGCGGGTCATCGGGTGAGAGCCTGATCGCGCGCCCGCTTACGGGACTGTCAAAGGTGAGCTCGGGGGTCGCCTGATTTCGAAGCCACGCGCGCGCGCAGGCAGTTGCGAGCGAGTCAGCTTTGGCCGCGATCCTTCCATTCCTCGGGGAAGAGCAGCAGCAAATCCTGGCCGAGGGCGCGAACGAGGAAGCGCTGCATCTCGTTGATCGTGCCTTCGAGCGCACGCCCGCCGATAATCCAGTGCCCGCGCCCTGGAATCTTCACCACCTTTGCGCCGAGTTCTTCACCGAGGGCCGTTATGCGATCGAAAGGTGCGAAAGGATCTGATCCGCCGGCCACGATTAGCCGAGGTGCCGCTTTGGCAGCGGCCGTGGGTTGCACATCGCCGCGCGTGACATCTTTTGCTGCCCGACCAGCATCGGGCACCATCGCCGCGATCATGATGTCGCGCTGATACGGCTCGGCATCGGCGATAAAACCGAACAGCGCGCGGCCGGAGGGCGGCTTGATCGGCGCACTGCGCCAAATCGCGATTCGATTCTTCAGGCCGTCGACGAGTGGCGAGGGAAATCCGGGAAGCATCGGCGCGAGCGCGACGGCGGCCTTCACCGCCGGTTTATCCGCGAGCGTGAGTGCGATCAGCCCGCCGACGCCATAGCCGACGACGACTGCTTCGCGGCCCAGCGAGTCGATCGCTTCCAGAGCGAGCGCGGCGAGATAGGCAAATCGCGCCGCCCCGAGGTTCGGCACCGCTGCGCGGATATCGGGCGCGTAAACCTCCCACCCGATCGTCGCGAGATATCCAAGCAGAACAGAGAGATGCCGCGAGGTGGTGAAAAGCTCCGGCAAGAGCACAATTGGATTTGCGAATTTGATTGGCTCCGGCCGTTCGACCACTGCGGCGAATCGGCCGACTGTCGTATCCACGTCAGGCGGCGCGCCGCTGCGCCGCCATCAGGCGCGCGAAGCGAAAACTCGGAAAGCCCTTGCGTCCCGACGCCATCTGGCCGAACCGGATGAGCTCGTCGGCCGCCCACTGAGCGGTGTTGGCCGCGCGATGCGCCATGAGCGTCGCGGCGTCAAGCGCGAGCTGCTCGGAGACGCGCACGCTCGCGTTGTAGTAGGGCATCAATTCGGCATCGCGCCGCTTCGTGAAGGAGGACATCGCGTCGGCGCCGATCACCGTCCCGTGCGATGCCCCAAACCATTCGCCGGCCAGCAATTGCATAATCTCCGTGCTCATCAGCGCGAGCGAATGCCCTTGGCCGAAGAGCGGATCGACGTGCAGGCCAGCGTCACCGAGGAGGAGCGCGCCATTGGCGGCAGGATCGCGATACGTGTTGAGCAGGCGCCCGGATGAATAAACCTTGCCGATCGCGCTCGCGCCCGCCAGCACATCGCCGACGATGAGCGATCGTGCGAGATGCGCGCGAAAATTCACCGTGAGGTCGTTGCGGAACGACGCGATCTCATCGGCGTCGAATGCGACCGCTACCACGGCGCGCTGGTCGTCACATCGGCAGATGAGGCTTGCCTCGCCCGGTTCCGATTCAAACTCGGTGCGCAGTTCGTCGCCGAGGCGGGCGCGATCGACGCCTGCGAAATATTGATAGTAGTAGGCGCGCTTGCATGGCGCATCGCGGCGGCGGAACGCGCCAAGGCGTTCCTCGCCGCGCCGCGCGATCGTCGAGCGCATCCCGTCGGCGCCAACCGTGAGCGGCGCGTGAAACTCGTGAACGCCCGATGAGTCCTCGCCGCGGATGCCGATGATCGAATCCTCTTCGATCACCAGATCGACCACGCGAAAGTGCTCGCGCACGACGATCGATTCGAAGCTTCGAGCCGTGTCGAGCATTGTGGCGTCCATCTTGATTCGGCTTAGACAGAGCCCGCGAATGCCGATGCCTTGCGAATCGAGGCGGCTAGTGTAATCGAAGCCGGGCCCTGTCGCGCGCATCGCGTCGAAGCGCACGCCGCCGAGGCGCTCGAGCATCGGAAGCACGCCCATCCGCGCGAGCACCTGCGTGCCTCCCGCGAGGACGATATGCGTCGAGATCGTATCGGAGGGAAAGCCGGCTTTATCGACGAGCAGGACGCGGCGGCCCTGCCGTGCGAGCATGATCGCGGCGGCGCTACCGGCGACGCGTGCGCCGACGATAATGGCGTCGAAGTTATGTCCAGTTTGGGGCATCAGTCTCCTCGAGGAGAGCGATCGTCGCCCAATGATTAGGAGGCGCGTTGCGCGGAGGCAAGCGTTGGCCAGGAAAAGAGGGAGCCCCCGTTTTGAGGGGGCTCCCGGTTATACGAGGCTCGTGGCCTCGGCCTTATTCCAGCAGCAATCCGTCAGCCTTAGCCAGCCTTCGGGTTTTGCCCGAAGGGAAACTTGTTAGTGGTTACTTCTTTTTGGTCTTCTTCGCCGGCTTCTTCTTTGCAGGCATGGCCTTCTTACGCATCGGTTTGGATTTTCTGGCCCGCTTT